>NZ_JBSTYK010000014.1:0-121522 GCF_054052485.1 Aeromonas intestinalis | reverse complement strand
GTGGAACCACCTGATCCCATGCCGAACTCAGAAGTGAAACGCGGTAGCGCCGATGGTAGTGTGGCATTCGCCATGCGAGAGTAGGACACTGTCAGGCACCCATTCAGAAGAGGCCTCCCATTCGGGAGGCCTTTTTGCTTTGGAATTTCGCCACCATCACTGTTTCTTTTAGTAAAAATGCTGGGCTGTCAGCGACTTGCCCGTTACTCTGGGGGCATGGGCCGGGTGTCATCGCCAGAGGAGTATGAATGGCCACGTTGAAGGAAATTGCACAGGAGGCGGGGGTCTCTCAGGCAACTGTGTCGCGGGTGCTCAATGAGGATCCGACGCTGAGCGTCAAGGAAGAGACCAAGCAGAAGATCTTCGAGATCGCCGAACGGCTGGAGTACAAGACCAGCAGTGCCCGCAAGGGGCTGCACAAGCACAGGCTGCACTTTCTGGCGGTCTACGCCTATCCCCAGAGCACCGAGGTCAACGACCCCTATTATCTCGCCATCCGCTATGGCATAGAGACCCAATGCGCCCGCCTGAACATCGAGTTGACCCACTTCTACAACGGGGCCGAGGGGCGGGATCTGACGAGTGTCGACGGTATCCTGGTTATCGGCCATCTGCTTGGTGAGCGCCTGGCTGCGCTTTACTCTCTCTCCGCCCAGCTGGTGTTCATCGATTGTCGCTCCGAGGGGGAGTATGACTCGGTGGACGTGGATCTCGCGCTCATCAGCCAGCAGGTGGTGGACTTCTTCATCGCCCGTGGCCACAACCGCATCGGTTACATTGGCGGCCAGGACGAGCTGCCGGATCTGCGGGAGCTCGCCTTCCTCGATTATGGCCAGCGGCTGGGGGTCGTGCAGCAGGGGGATCTCTATCGCGGGGACTTCTCCAGCGCCTCCGGCTATCGACTGGCGAAGGAGATGCTGGCCGGTGACTGGCCGGCCGCGCTCTTCGTTGCCTCCGACTCCATCGCCATCGGCGTGCTGAGAGCCATTCACGAGAAAGGGCTGGCGATCCCCCAGCAGCTCGAGCTCATCAGCGTGAACGACATCCCGACCGCCAAGTTCACCTTCCCGCCGCTCTCCACCGTGCGCATCCACTCCGAGTTGATGGGTTCCCAGGGGGTCAATCTCCTGGTTGAGCGGCTGCGGGACGAGCGAGACGTGCCCCTGCGAGTGCTGGTGCCCAGCCGACTGACATTGCGTGGTACGACACGCTAGATTTAGTAAAAACATGGTTTTTTTAACCATGCCTTCTCACAGGGCATGGTTGCTTCCTTCTCCCGCCGTGTATATCCCTTCCTCCATGCTTGCAAATAACGTGCTGTTATTAAAGGTTTTTATTGTTTGCAGCTTCTGATTTTCAACATTTATGCCATTCAGTCAGCACATGCCCTCTTTTATTTCGCAGTTCTGATCACGCTCACAGTTTAGGCGATGGGCTGTGATCCGGTTAAAACTTTACCAATGCAGAGCTGATATTTAGTAAATATTTATCTATGGTTTACCCAGTCTAGGATGTCTTGTTCCGGGAGGACATGTGAATAACTGGGAAAACGTTCAACTCGTCGGTGAAAACCGGCTGGCACCCCGTGCCTATTTCTTCTCTTATGCGGATGCCCATGCTGCCTCGTCCATGCAGCGGGAGCTGAGCCGTCGCTTCCTCTCCCTTAGCGGGCAGTGGCAGTTCCGTTACTTCGAGCATCCCCTGGCGGTGCCTGAGGCCTTCTATCACAGCCCCCTGAGTGACTGGGGTCAGATAGCCGTGCCGAACATGTGGCAGATGGAAGGTCACGGCAAGCTGCAATACACGGACGAAGGTTTCCCCTTCCCCATCGACGTGCCATTCGTGCCGAGCAACAACCCGACCGGCGCCTATCAGCGCAACTTCACGCTGAGCCCGGCCTGGGACGGGGAGCAGGTGATCATCAAGTTCGACGGGGTGGAGACCTACTTCGAGGTCTATGTGAACGGTCACTATGTGGGCTTCAGCAAGGGCAGCCGCCTTACCGCCGAGTTCGACATCAGCGCCTATGCCCAGATCGGTGAGAACCTGCTGTCGGTGCGGGTGATGCAGTGGGCGGATTCCACCTACATCGAGGATCAGGACATGTGGTGGATGGCGGGGATCTTCCGCGACGTTTACCTGGTGGGCAAGACCCCCGTCCATGTGCGGGACTTCTTCATCCAGACCACTCTGGCCGATGACAACCAGAGCGCCACCCTGAGTTGCGACATCCAGCTGGAGAACCTGGGGTTGCCTGCCCGGGCTCATCGCCTGATCTGGTCCCTGCTGGATCAGGGCAGCGAGATAGCCAGCGGCTCTCTCGATAATCTTGCCATCGACGGCGAGCTGACCTGCGGCTTCAGCCTGGACTTGGCGGCCCCTCATTTGTGGAATGCCGAAGACCCCTATCTCTATCAGCTGCAACTCTCTTTTCATGACGACAGTGGCGAGTTGCTGGAGGTGATCCCGCAGCGGGTCGGGGTGCGCGAAATCAAGGTCAAAGACGGGCTCTTCTACGTCAATGGCCAGTATCTCAAGCTGCACGGGGTGAACCGCCACGACAACGACCACTTGAAGGGCCGCGCAGTCGGCATGGATCGGGTGGAGCGGGATATCGTGCTGATGAAGCAGCACAACCTCAACTCGGTGCGCACCGCCCACTACCCGAATGACCCGCGCTTCTACGAGTTGTGCGATGAGTACGGCCTGTTCGTGATGGCGGAGACGGACGTGGAGACCCACGGCTTTGCCAACGTCGGCGATCTCAGCCGCATCACGGACGATCCCGACTGGGAGCCGGTGTTCGTCGATCGCATAGAGCGTCACGTCCACGCCCAGAAGAACCACCCCTCCATCATCATCTGGTCGCTGGGCAACGAGTCCGGCTACGGTTGCAACATCAGGGCCATGTACCGGCGCTGCAAACAGATCGATCCGACCCGGCTGGTGCACTACGAGGAAGACCGCGACGCCGAGGTGGTGGACGTGGTGAGCACCATGTATTCCCGGGTCTCCCAGATGAACTGCTTCGGCGAGTTCCCCATGGACAAGCCGCGCATCCTCTGCGAATACGCCCACGCCATGGGTAACGGCCCCGGCGGCCTGCACGAATACCAGCAGGTATTTGACCGCCATCCCCACATCCAGGGTCACTACATCTGGGAGTGGTGCGATCACGGCATCCTGGCGCACGACGAGCAGGGCCGCCCCGTCTACAAGTACGGCGGCGACTACGGCGACTACCCCAACAACTACAACTTCTGCATGGATGGCCTCATCTACCCGGATCAGACTCCGGGGCCCGGCCTGCGTGAATACAAGCAGGTGATCTGCCCGGTCAAGATCCGCGCCGTCGATGCGACCTGCGGCAAGCTGGAAGTGGAGAACCGTTTCTGGTTCTCGACCCTGGATGACATCCGTCTGCTGGCCGAGGTGAAGGCGGAAGGAGAATTGCTTGCCAGCCAGCAGATCCGGCTGGCGGGCATTGCCCCCGGCGCCATCACGACGCTGCAGCTCGAACTGCCTGCACTCGATGAGCGGGAAGCCTTCGTCCAGATCCGGGTCATCAAGGCCAGCGCCACCCCCACCCCCACCCCCTATAGCCCGGCGGACCATGAGCTCGGCCAGTATCAGTTCCAACTCAAGGCATCGAGCCGTCAGCTACGTCCCTTCGCCAGCCCCAATGCCACTGCGCTGCAGATTGCCGACGAGCGGCTCGCGTTGACCCTGACCGGCAACGGCTTCGCCCTGCGCTTCTCGCGCCTGGACGGCAAGCTGGTGAGCTGGCAGCAGGATGGCAAGGAGCTGATCGAGCGATCGCCGCGCCTCAACTTCTTCAAGCCGATGATCGACAACCACAAGCAGGAGTACGAGAGCCTCTGGCACCCGAACCACCTGCAGATCATGCAGGAGCACTTCCGCACTCTGAGCTGGCGTCAGCTGGGGGAGGCCATCGAGGTGACGGTGGAGAGCCTGATCGCGCCGCCGGTGTTCGATTTCGGCATGCGCTGCCGCTACGTCTACACCCTGAGCCCGAACGGCCAGTTGCACGTCCAGCTGTGCGGCCAGCCCTATGGCGGCTATGACGACATCATCCCCAAGGTCGGTTTCGAGCTGGGTATCCGTCAGGATCTGGATCGGGTGCACTACTTCGGCATGGGTCCGGGGGAGAACTATCAGGACAGCCGCCAGAGCAACTGGATCGACCGCTTCCAGAGCACGGTCACCGAGATGTGGGAGCACTACCCCTTCCCGCAGGACAACGGCAACCGTCAGCAGGTGCGCTGGGCGACCCTGACCAACCGTCACGGTGAAGGGCTCTACGTGCGCCCGGATGCCCCCATCAACCTGAGCGTCTGGCCCCATAGCTGGGAGCAGATCCACGCCGCCCAGCACATCAACGAGCTGGAGCCCTGCGGTTACCTCACCCTGAACCTGGATCACAAGGTGCTGGGGCTGGGTTCCAACTCCTGGGGCTCCGAGGTGCTGGACTCCTGGCGGGTACGTTTCGAGCCATTCCGCTTCGGCCTGACCCTGCTGCCCATCGCCCGTGGCAACCTCAATCCGGCGGCATTGGCCGGGCTCGACCTCACCATCAACGGCGGGAGGAACCTCGCATGATCACCCTGGATAACCTGACCCTGTTCAAGAACATCTATCGGGAGGGCAAGAAGTGGGGGCGCTGCGTGGAGGCCATCGACAATTTGCCGAACCTCAAGCCCGGCATCTGCCACTCCATCGGTGACTCCCTCACCTACCGCTTGCAGGAGGGGGCCAGCCCGGCCACCTCATTGTTCGAGGGGCAGCGCCGCTACTTCGACATCCATTACTACCTGGAAGGGGAGGAGACGGTGGAATGGGCCGAGAAACGGGAGCTGCAAACCGAGCAGGCCTATGACGACACCACGGACCGCGAGTGGCTGGCCGGCGAGGTGCGAGGGCGCCAGCGGGTCGGCAATGGTCAGCTGGTGATCTTCGAGAACCACGAGGCCTACCGCTTCGTCGGGGATGGCGAGGTGCGCAAGCTCATCATCAAGGTCACGGTGGAAGGCGGCTACTTCAAAAACAAATAATTCGCTGCCGCTTTCGTACTGACAACAGCCGCAAGGGTGGGGCTCACCCTACAGCCAATGCCCCGCCCTTGCGCCGACAATACATACAGGTCTGGAGATGGAAATGTCTGATACCAAACGCAACACGATAGGCAAGTTTGGATTGCTGTCGCTCACCTTTGCCGCCGTATTCAGCTTCAACAACGTCATCAACAACAATATCGAGATTGGCCTGGCCTCGGCCCCCATGTTCTTCCTGGCCACCATTTTCTACTTCATCCCGTTCTGCCTCATCATCGCGGAATTTGTGTCTCTGAATAAGAACTCCGAGGCGGGTGTCTATGCCTGGGTCAAGAGTTCCCTCGGCGGGCGCTGGGCCTTCATCTCCGCCTACACCTACTGGTTCGTGAACCTGTTCTTCTTCACCTCCTTGTTGCCGCGGGTCATCGCCTACGCCTCCTATGCCTTCCTCGGCTACGAATACATACTCACCCCGCTGGCCACCACGGCCTTGAGCATGGTGCTGTTCGCCTTCGCGACCTATGTCTCCACCAATGGCGCCAAGATGCTGGGCCCCATCACCTCGGTGACCTCGTCCCTGATGCTGCTGCTGACCCTCTCCTACATACTGCTGGCGGGCGCGGCCCTGGTGGGTGGCGTGCAGCCGGCGGATCCCATCACGGTAGAGGCCATGATCCCGGACTTCAGCTGGGCCTTCCTCGGGATCACCACCTGGATCTTTATGGCGGCCGGCGGCGCGGAATCCGTCGCCGTCTACGTCAATGACGTCAAGGGCGGATCCAAATCCTTCGTCAAGGTGATCATCGTCGCCGGCCTCTTCATCGGCGTGCTCTACTCCGTCGCCTCCCTGCTGATCAACGTGTTTGCCCCCAGCGACACCCTGAAATTCACCGGCGGCTCGGTGCAGGTGTTCGAAGGGCTGGCGGCCCATTTCGGCCTGCCGGAGATATTGATGAACCGCTTCGTGGGCCTGGTCTCCTTCACCGCCATGTTCGGCTCCCTGCTGATGTGGACCGCCACCCCGGTGAAGATCTTCTTCTCCGAGATCCCGGCGGGCATCTTCGGCAAGAAGACGGTCGAGCTGAACGAGCACGGCGTACCCGCCCGCGCAGCCTGGATCCAGTACCTGATCGTGCTGCCCCTGATGGTGATCCCGACGCTCGGCTCCAACACCGCCCAGGATCTGATGAACACCGTGATCAACATGACGGCGGCCGCCTCCATGCTGCCCCCCCTGTTCATCATGCTGGCCTACCTGAACCTGCGCCTGAAGCTGGATCACCTGCCGCGGGAATTCAAGATGGGCTCGCGCACCATGGGGATCGCCGTGGTCTCGGTGCTGATCGCCATCTTCTCGGTGGGCTTCCTGGCCTCCACCTTCCCGACCGGTGCCGACATCATGACCATCGTCTTCTACAACGTGGGCGGGATCGTCATCTTCCTCGGCTTCGCCTGGTGGAAATACAACCGATACGAGGCCTCCCTCAGTACCGAGGCCCGCGCCATAGAGGCGCAGCCTGCCGCCCAGGTTCCCGTCCAGGTGTCATGAGCCCCTTTTTACCCCGAATAAAACCGGGTGGCTGCGGCCACCCGTGACCGGTTGCACAACAGAGAGCGAGGAGAATGGAATGCGCGAGGTGATCGAGTTTGCCGAATTCAAACGGGTCGAGATGAAAGTGGGCAAGGTGCTGGAGGTGGTGCGCCACCCTGGCGCCGACAAGCTCTACATCGTCCAGATCGACGTGGGCGGCGAGCGGCCGCTGCAGACGGTCACCAGTCTGGTGCCTCACTACAGCGAGGCGGAACTGCTGGGCAGCCAGGTGGTGGTGCTCACCAACCTCAAACCCACCAGGATGCGCGGCGAGCGCTCCGAGTGCATGTTGCTGTGCGCCGAGACGCCGGACGAGAGCCAGAGCGTGCTGCTGCAACCCCGGGTGCCCATGGCGCCGGGCACCCCCATCGTCTGAAGGGTATTGCGAGCCGGTGCGGTGCGGCTGCACCGGTTCACCAACGAGGCCGCCCAGGCGGCCCGATCATAACAAGAGAGCAAAGCGCGGGGCCGACAGACCCTTGCCGAACACATCACAGAGTCACAGCGTTACCCGCAGGGAGCGCGAGTCCACTGGAGGACAATATGTCGGATTCAATACGCGGCACCATAGGCAAGTTTGCCCTGCTGTCGATGACCTTTGCCGCCGTGTTCAACGTGCGCAATATCGTCAACAACAACATCGAGCTGGGGCTGAGCTCGGCCCCCATCTTCCTGCTGGCGACCCTCGTCTACTTCATCCCCTTCGTGTTCATCATTTCCGAGTTCGTCTCCGCCAACAGGCAGTCGGAGTCGGGCATGTATGACTGGCTTAAAAAGCCCCTCGGCACCCGCATGGCCTACCTCGGCTCCTTCCTCTACTGGTTCGTGAACCTGTTCTGGTTCGTCTCCCTGCTGCCGAACGTCATCGCCTACGCCTCCTACGCCATGCTGGGGTACGAATACAGCTTCTCCCCCATGGTGACCTCCCTCATCTCCATCGTGCTGTTCGCGGCGGCGACCCACATCTCCACCAAGGGGGCAAGCTGGCTCGGCAAGATCGCGGAGCTGGTGGCCTACGGAGTGTTCGCCCTGTTCGCCATCTATGTGCTGGGGGCCCTGATGGCCCTCGGCGGCGACCATGTGCCGGCCCAGCCCATCACCTTGGAAGCCATGACGCCGACCATCAACTGGGCGACGCTCGGCATCATGTGCTGGATCTTCCAGGCGGCAGGGGGCGCCGAGACGGCGGCGGCCTACCTCAATGACGTCAAGGGCGGTCAGAAGTCCTTCATCCGGGTGATCATCACCGCCGGTATCGTCATCGGTGCCATGTATGCGCTCGGTTCCCTGCTGGTGAACGTGTTCGTGCCGCGGGAGAGCCTCACCTACGCCGGCGGCATGGTGGAGATCTTCACCGGCATGGCCCAGTACTTCCAGGTCTCCGAGGCGCTGGTGGGCCGCTTCGTTGGCGTGGTGCTGTTCATCGCCATGTTCGGCTCCATGATGATGTGGACGGCGGCGCCGGTGAAGATCCACTTCTCCGAGATCCCCAAGGGGGTCTATGGCGAGAAGACCACAGAGCTCAACGAGCACGGGGTGCCGGTGCGTGCCGCCTGGTGGCAGTTCGTCTTCGTGTTCGTGATGCTGGTGGTGAACGGTTTTGGCTCGGAGTCGGTGCAGCAGATGATGAACACCGCCATCAACCTCACCGCCGGTACCGCCATGCTGCCGCCGATCTTCATCATGGTGGCCTACTTCGTGTTCCGCTGGAAACACGACGACACCCCGCGGGACTTTCGCATGGGCTCGCGCTCCTTCGGCATGGCCGTGGTGTCGGTGCTGATCCTCATCTTTGTGGTCAGCATGAGCGCCTCCGCCTTCCCGGCCGGGGTGGATCTGGTGCGCGCCTTCTTCATCAACGTCTTCATGACGGCGGTGTTCTCGGCCATCGCCTACTGGTGGATCTCCCGCTTCGAGAAGCGCCAGGCCGCCAAACTGGCCGCGGGTGGCAAGCAGCCGGGCAAGGGGAGCACGTTGGCCAAACAGAGCTGACGACATCGCGGCACGTTGTAAAACGGGTGGCCCGGGCCACCCGTTTTTTATGCTTTGTCACCCCGCTGGCCGTGCTGGTTGTTCAATTTCACATGCTGATGATGTGAAAGCGTTTAATTTTATTAAACACGTGGGCGCATCGCTCAACTTTGCACCATCGGATTCTCGGGGTAAGCTGGAGCCTCGTTGCAACGGGAGCTGTCAAACAGCTCCTGTTGTCTTTCCTGTCGTCCCATGTCCGAACCCTCGGCCAGGCGGGATGCGCCTTCGATGGAGACTCTCCGTGCGTCTGGATCCTTTTACCTGTGTCTTGTTGCTGGTGGTGGCCCTGGCTTCCCTCTTCCCCTGCGAGGGAGAGGTCGCCGTCTGGTTCGGCTGGCTCACCAAGCTGGCGGTGGCCCTGCTGTTCTTCATGCACGGCGCCAAGCTGTCGCGCCAGAATCTGCTGGCGGGGCTCGGCCACTGGCGGCTGCACCTGGTGGTGATGCTCAGCACCTTCGTGCTGTTCCCGCTGCTCGGGCTCTTGCTCACCCCCTTCGTGCCCCAGTGGCTGAGCCCGGCCATCTACCTTGGCTTCCTCTATCTCTGCGCCCTGCCCGCCACCGTGCAGTCGGCCATCGCCTTCACCTCGCTGGCCGGCGGCAATGTGTCGGCGGCGGTGTGCAGCGCCTCGGCCTCCAGCATTCTCGGCATCTTCCTCTCCCCGGTGCTGGTGGGCATGATGATCCAGGTGCAGGGGGAGGGCATCGATACCTGGCACTCCATCCAGTCCATCCTGGTGCAGCTGATGCTGCCTTTCGTGGTGGGGCATCTCTCCCGGCCGCTGATCGGCCGCTGGGTCGACGCCTACCGCCCCCTCATCGGCAAGCTGGATCAGAGCTCCATCCTGCTGGTGGTCTATGTGGCCTTCAGCGAGGCGGTGGTGCAGGGGATCTGGCATCAGGTGGGTTGGTATGACCTGGCCAGCATAGTTCTGCTGAGCTGCGTGCTGCTGGCGCTGGTGCTGGGCTGGAACGTCTGGATCAGCCGCCGACTCGGCTTCGACAAGGCGGACGAAATCACCATCGTCTTCTGCGGCTCCAAGAAGAGCCTCGCCAACGGCGTGCCGATGGCGAACGTCATGTTCCCCGCCGCCAGCGTCGGGGTCATGGTGCTGCCGCTGATGATCTTCCACCAGATCCAGCTGATGGTATGCGCCGTGCTGGCACGCCGCTACCGTGAGCGAAACGCCGGGCTTGCCACCCAGGAGGGGTGAGGGCCCGCGCGGCCCTGGGCGAGGAGCGTGACTCGCGGACAAAAAAGAGGGAGGCCAGTGCCTCCCTCTCTGCTTTGTGGCATTCGCCTCAGCGTTTGCGCCAGACCGTGAGCTGGGCCAGGGTGTGCTGGTACTTGCGGGCGGTCTCGCGAATGACGAAGGGGACGTCACGCGCTGGCATATGCTCCTCGAACTCCGCCGCCAGCAGCCGTTGCAGCGCCTGATAGGTGGAGAGCGCCTCGCCGTTTTCGCGGATGCCGCCGAGCCAGTTGGCTTTGGGGGTGTAGTCCGTCAGCCAGGTGTAGGGGCTGGTGAGCACCAGCAGGCCGCCACTGCGCAGGCGCGGGGCGATGTCGCGCAGGAAGCGGGCGGGTTCGCGCAGCCGGTCGATGAGGTTGGAGGCAAGCACCAGATCGTAGTCCGCGTACTTGGGCTTGAGGTTGCAGGCATCCCCCTGGCTGAAGTGGATGCGTCCGGCCTGCTCGCTGCCGAGATCGTGGGAAGAGAGCCGTGCCTCGCAATACTCCACGAGATCCCCCTCCACCGGCATGGCGTAGCGGAAGCTGTCCTGAGCCGCCAGGGCCAGGGCTACGTCGATGAAGCGGGCCGAGTAGTCCACGGCGTCCACGTGCTGGAAGTGGCGGGCCAGCTCGAAGCTGGCGCGGCCGGTGGCGCAGCCGATGTCCAGCGCCCGCTGGTGATGGCCGCACAGCTCGCCAGCAAGATCCGCGAGCGTCTTGGCGTAGTTCGGAACTCCGAAGTGGGTCGGACCGTACTGGAAGTCGAGATACTGGGCGACGAGCGTATCGGTTTCATAAGGGTTCACGGTAACGGGTTCCTGATAACGGGAGACCAGATAGCGGAAGCCCGCATGCTGGAAGAAGTGGCGACGGAAGGCATAGCGGGAGGATTTGAGCGCCTCGTTGCCGGTGCTTGCCCAACTGCCCCCCTTGATGAGGCTGTGCTTGCCGTCGAAGGTGGGGGTGGAGAAATCATCGTAGAGGGGATGCACCTTGAAGCCCTCGAAGCCGTCGATGGCGGTGCTGGTCCACTGCCAGACGTTGCCCACCAGATCGAAGAAACCGGCCTGGGGGCAGGCGTTGACCGGGCAGGGGGAGGCGAAGCGGGCCAGGTTGATGTTGCCGGGGGCTTCCATCCAGTCTGGCTGATCCCCCGCCAGCTGTTCCCGCAGCAGCAGCCATTCGGCCTCGCTCGGCAACTGGATGGAGAGCCCGGTCTGCGCCGACTTCCAGCGGCAGAAGGCGGCGGCCTCCAGCTGATTCACCTCGGCGGGCCAGTCCCAGGGCATGTCGACCTGCTCCGTCATCAGCCGCAGTTGCAGCTGATCGGGATCCTCTGGATTGCCGACCCAGAAACTCGGCATCCGCGCCCCGGCAAACTGGCGCCAGCCCCACCCCTCGTCGTCCCACCAGTCTTGCTGCCGGTAGCCGCCGGCCTGCACGAAGGCCAGGTACTCGGCGTTGCTCACCAGCATGCGGCTCGCCTGGAAGGGGGCCAGCTCGATGTGGCGCTCGCCGTATTCGTTGTCCCAGCCGTAGGTGGCATCCTGCTTGCCAAGACGCACCCGGCCACCGGCCACCGGCAGCAGGTCGTTGGCGGGCACGGCGTCTGGCTGGTGGCAGCGCACCTCGCAGGCGGGCCAGTGACGCTGGGGTCGAACCCATGCCAGAGGCAGCTGGCGGATCAGCACGCTGGAAGTCTCGAGGTGGATGCGCTCGTGCTCCATCCCCATCAGGATGACCCAGGCCGGGCTCTGCCAGTCGATGGGCAGGGTGATCGGCATGCGCTCGATGAAGTCCACCACCAGGGTGCGCACCCGGCTGCGGTAGTCGCGCAGCTCGGCGATGGCGGGCCAGTCGTAGTGGGTCTCGTCCAGATCGTCCCAGCTCATCTCGTCCACCCCGATGGCGACCATGGCCTCTATGCGAGGATCGAGGCGGGCCTCGATGAGGCGGGCCGCCAGCAGCTTGTTGACGAAGAAGGCGGCGGTGTGGCCGTAGTAGAAGATGAGGGGATGGCGCAATGAGATGGCCTTGTTGAACCAGGCGCGCTCGTCCGCCAGGCAGTCGAACAGGGCATCGTAGAGATCGAAGGTCTGGCAGAAGTAGGCGAGCAGCTCGCGGCGCTTCTGCTCGGGATCCTCGCCGGTCAGCAGCGGAGTGCGGGTCGGGGCGGGCAGGCCGCCGAGTGCGGCGAAGGGATGATGGGCTTGGGTCACGCTCTGACTCCTTGTGGGCAGTGAAGACGGACGGGTGCAGCAGATGCACGAAGTATCACTATTGGCTCAACAGACCGGCGCGACAACAAAAAACTGTCAACGCTCGTCATGATGGCGGTCGCCCGCCGGGCAGAAGCATTCCCATTTGGGCATGGTCAGTTTCACCACTATATAGTCAGAATGGCGCCTTACAACCTGATGACAGAGGCAAGAAAAGCAGTAAAACCGATAAAAATCATGCAATTGAGTTTATGGCATGCGGGTTGCCATCTTGATTCCCGGATGAGTACAAGCAGGCCGAGCGGGCCATCAACAAGGAGAGAGACATGAAATGGATGCTGGGAGTGATGCTGGCCCTTGGGCTCGGTGGCTGCAGCAAGCTGGATGAGACCCTGGTGCAGGGTGATGGCCCCGTCATCGAGCAGCACCGCCCGCTGGGCGAGCCGGTGACCCGGGTGCTGGCCGGGGTGCCCGCCAACATCCACCTGGTGGTGGGGGAAGCGAGAAGCATAGTGATCCGGGGGCAGGAGAATCTGCTGCCCTACCTGGCGTTGACCGAGCGAGACGACAGGTTGGAGCTGAAGGTCAAGGATGGCTATCGGTTTGAGCAGTTCGACCCCATCGACATCACCATCACTCTGCCCAAGGTGGAAGAGCTGGCGCTGGCGGGTCTGGCGCGCGGCGATCTGAGCGGCTTTTCGGGGGATGCGCTGGTGCTGTCGGTGGCGGGGCTGGGGGACATCGTCGCCAGCCAGCTGACCCTGAACCGGCTGGAGGGCAACATCGCCGGGGCGGGCAGCCTGGATCTGGGAGCCGGTTCGGCCAGGGAAGTGGAGCTGAACCTTGCCGGTGCCGGCGGCGTGTCGGGGGCTGAGTTCAAGGGTGAGGCGGTCGAGGTCAATATCGCGGGCAGCGGTGACGTGACAGTGAATGCCAGCGAGCGGCTGAAGGTGGGGATTGCCGGCTCCGGTTCGGTGAGCTATCTCGGCAACCCCAGGCTGGAGAGCGAGATCGCCGGATCCGGGGCCATCTCCCGGGTCGGAAGCTGAGTATCCGGTTCGCTCCTGATCAACAAACAGGCCCCGCTGGGCCTGTTTTGTTTTCTGCTGTCGCGAGGCTTTGTCTCAGGCGAGGGGCAGGGCGAGACGCAGATCCGCGTTCAGCCGCATCAGCAGCCACTGCATGCCGGCCAGGTGCTGGTGGTCGTGGCTCACCAGCAGGCGCGCCAGACCGTCCAGCGTCACCTCTCCATAGTTGCCATAGCGGGCTCGCCGCGCCCAGGCGGAGGGTGGTTGCTCCCTGAGCCAGGTGATCGTCTCGCTGCGGGCGGCACGAAAACGGGCCAGCTGAGTGGCGGGATCCTGCTGGCGATAGTCGTTGTCCAGCGCCAGCTGGTAGCCATCGAGGGAGGCGAGCTCGGGCAGGCTCTCCGACAGCGTGCGCTGAAAGCGGACCCGATACCCCAGCACCTCAATGTCCAGCAGATGGCAGAGATGGCCCTGGGCGCTGAAGCGCTCGGAGGGGATGCCGGCCCAGTTGGCGGGTTCCCAGTTCAGATAGTCGGCAGGCACCTGGGCCAGCAGTTGTTCGAACCGATCCGGCATGGCCTGCAGGCTGGTAAAGAGATGCATCCTTGTCTCCCGTTCCTTGGGTGAATCGGGTCGCCACCGGTTGCGGCGATCCCGCGATAGGTGCCGCTCCGGCCAAGATGGGGCCGGAGCGGTCATGGGCTAGTCGCCGAGGTGGCGAGCGTGGAAGCGCAGGTGCGCCTCGATGAAGCTCGCCACGAAGTAGTAGCTGTGATCGTACCCGGGGTGGCGGTTGAGCTCCAGCGGCCAGGACTTGGCTGCGGCGACCTCGGCCAGGGTATCGATGCCGAGCTGCTCGGCGAGGAAGGGATCGTCCAGCCCCACGTCCACCAGGGTCGGCAGGGGCGGGCTGTCGTGATGGCGCAACAGCTGGCAGGCATCCCACTCCTGCCACAGCAGGGGGTTGTTGCCGAGGTAGGCCCCCAGCGCCTTCTGACCCCAGGGGCAGCGGCTCGGGTGACTGATGGGGCTGAAGGCGGAGACGGAGTGATAGCGTCCGGGTTCGCGCAAGGCGGCGATCAGCGCCCCGTGGCCCCCCATGGAGTGACCGCTGATGGCGCGCCGGGTCGAAACCGGGAAGTGGGTCTCGATGAGCTCGGGCAGCTCCCGGGTGACGTAGTCATACATCTGGTAGTGATCCCGCCAGGGGTTCTGGGTCGCGTTGACGTAGAACCCCGCCCCCATGCCGAGATCGTAACCGGGGTCATCCGCCACCCCTTCCCCGCGCGGGCTGGTATCGGGCGCCACCAGGGCGATGCCGAGTTCGGCGGCGATGCGCTGGGCCCCGGCTTTTTGCATGAAGTTTTCATCGGTACAGGTGAGGCCGGATAGCCAGTAGAGCACGGGAACCTTCTGGCCGGTGAGGGCCTGGGGGGGCAGGTAGATGGCGAAGCGCATCTCGCACCCGAGCACGGTGGAGGTGTGGCGATACTGCTTGTGCCAGCCACCGAAGCTCTTGTTGCTGCTGATGATGTCCAGATTCATCGACAAACTCCCGGGCCCCGCCGGGGGGGGGGGCCTTCATGGTATCAGTAGTGGATGACGCTGCGGATGCTCTTGCCTTCGTGCATCAGCTCGAACGCCTCGTTGATCTGCTCGAGGCCCATGGTGTGGGTGATGAAGTCATCGAGACGGAACTCGCCCTGCATGTAGCGCTGCACATAGCTCGGCAGCTCGCTGCGACCGCGCACCCCGCCGAAGGCGCTGCCGCGCCAGACCCGGCCGGTGACCAGCTGGAACGGGCGGGTGCTGATCTCCTGACCCGCGCCGGCCACCCCGATGATGACCGACTCGCCCCAGCCCTTGTGGCAGCACTCGAGCGCCGCGCGCATCACCTTGACGTTGCCGATGCACTCGAAGGAGAAGTCGACGCCGCCGTCGGTCATCTCGACGATCACCTCCTGGATGGGCTTGTCGAAATCGTTCGGGTTGATGCAGTCGGTGGCGCCGAGCTTGCGGGCCAGTTCGAACTTGCTCTCGTTGATGTCGATGGCGATGATGCGGCCGGCCTTGGCCAGGCGTGCGCCTATGATGGCGGAGAGGCCGATGCCGCCGAGCCCGAAGATGGCGACGCTCTCACCCTCTTTCACCTTGGCGGTGTTCATCACGGCGCCGATGCCGGTGGTGACGCCGCAACCCAGCAGGCAGACCTCTTCCAGCGGGGCGGCCGGGTCGACCTTGGCGATGGAGATCTCCGGCAGCACCGTGTATTCGCTGAAGGTGGAGGTGCCCATGTAGTGATAGATGGGCTGACCGTCCTTGGAGAAGCGGGTGGTGCCGTCCGGCATCAGCCCCTTGCCCTGGGTGGCGCGGATCTTCTGGCACAGGTTGGTCTTGCCGGACTTGCAGAACTTGCACTCGCGGCACTCCGGGGTATAGAGGGGGATCACGTGATCGCCGACCTTGACGCTGGTGACCCCTTCGCCGATGGATTCGACGATGCCGCCCCCCTCGTGGCCCAGGATGCAGGGGAAGACCCCTTCCGGATCTTCACCGGACAGGGTGAAGGCATCGGTGTGGCAGACACCGGTGGCGACGATCCGCACACGAACCTCGCCAGCCTGGGGTGGCATGACCTCCACCTCCTCGATGGAGAGGGGCTGGCCCGGGCCCCAGGCGATGGCGGCCTTACACTTGATGCTTTGAACCTGTGCCATGGATGACATCCTCTTGTTGAATGATTGAACGGAAATGGGTTCGGAGATCCAGTGTAGTTTCCCGCCGATTTGGTGATAATAAGGCGAAATATCAAATCACTTTTACAGATAGGTAATAATGTTCGGCTGGGAAGGGATCTGCGAGTTCGTCAGCGTGGCAGAGCAGGGGGGCTTCACCCCGGCGGCGCGCAAGCTGGGAGTGTCGGTGGCTCAGGTCAGCCGCCAGGTGGCGCAGCTGGAAGACCGGTTGCAGGCCAAGCTGTTGCTGCGCACCACCCGTCAGGTGCGGCTCACCGAGCTCGGCGAGATCTACTATCGCCACTGCCGACAGCTGCTGGACAACCTCTACGAAGCGGAGCTGGCCCTCGGCCAGCACCAGGCCGAGCCGCAAGGGCTGCTGCGCATCACGGCCCCGGTCTCCTACGGTGAGAGCCGCATCGCCCCCCTGGTGAACGACTTCATGGTGCGCTTCCCCCAGCTGGAGGTGACCCTCAACCTCACCAACCAGTTGCTGGATCTGGTACACGAGGGGTTCGATCTCGCCATCCGGCTCGGTCACCTCAAGGATTCGACCCTGGTGGCCCGCAGGCTGGCGAGTCGGGTGCCCTATGTGTGCGCCTCTCCCGCCTATACCGCCCGCCACGGCATGCCCAACAGCCTCTCCGAGCTCTCCCGCCACACCTGTCTGGTGGGCAATGGGGACGAGTGGCACTTCAATCTGGCCGGCCGTCCCCACAGCGTGCGGGTGCGCGGCATCTTGCAGTGCAACAGCGGCCACGCCCTGCTGGATGCGGCATTGAAGGGGATCGGCATCATCCAGCTGCCGGATTACTACGTGAGCGACCATCTGGCCAAAGGCGAGCTTATCGAGCTGCTGCCGGAGCTGAGAGCGCCGGAGGAGGGGATCTGGGCCCTCTATCCCCACAACCGCCACCTCTCCCCCAAGGTGCGGCTGCTGGTGGACTATCTGGCCGAACGGCTCGGGGCGCCCGGTCAGCCCGCGTTGGTGCGGCCCATCGGCTGACGCGAGCCCCATCAAAAGGCACTGTCCCAATTGCGTGTTGAAAGGCCAGTCGTGTTGTAGGTCATTACAGCCGATGCCATGGATACCCCCAGCCCTTCAACATCCCCAGGCTATCCGCACATGGCACAGTTTGACTCCCTTTGTCAGCCCCCCAGCCTGGGCTGCCGTCGTCCTCTCCGGCAGGCTCGCTGTGTGGCACCGTCCCGCCAGCACAAAGCTCCGCCCGCTCCCCTCGAACCGGCACAGTAGACAGCAGATCCTGCAGCGGCCCCCACCGTCCGGGGGGATGACCGCACCAGATGGACAAATTCACACGAATCCACCCTTGGCTAGACTGGGCCAGTCGTCTTATGACACCCATTTGGCACAGTTGCCTGCAACCCTATCTGGAAGGACCCGATATGAAACCCTTGTTGACCGCCCTCTTGCTCCCCCTGTTGCCCTTCGCCGCACAAGCCGCCGACCCCGTCTGGATCACGGTCGGTGCCGACAGCGGCGTCGAACTCAAGCAGGTCAAGGCCAAGCTGGCTCCCCTGTTCAGCGCCAGCGGCGCCCCGATCCAGCTGGCCCAGGTCGAGGCAAGCGAACTCGGCACCCTCTCCCACCTGATGCACGAAGGTCATCAGCGCTGCGGTGGCTACGTGGTGCACAGCACCTTGGCCGACGCGCTGCAGAGCATGGCCCAGCCCATCAGCCAGAACCTGTTCAGCGCCCCGCCACTGACCCAGGGGGCCAGCGTCAATCGGCTGCTGCCCTATCTGGATCAGGGCAACATAGTCGGCACCATCAGCCAGCTCGCCAGTTGGCGCAACCGCTACTACACCTCCACCACAGGGGTGCAATCGGCGGACTGGGTGGCTGCGCAGTGGCAGAGTCTGAGTAGCGGCCTGCCCTGGGCCAGCGTCAGCCGGGTCAAGCACAACGGCTACCCGCAGCAATCCGTGGTGCTGACCCTCAAGGGCAGTCGCTACCCGGACGAAGTGGTGGTGCTCGGCGGCCACCTCGACTCCACCGCGGGTTCCGCCCCCAACAGCCGCACTCTGGCACCGGGCGCCGACGACGATGCCTCCGGCATCGCCACCCTGACCGAGGTGCTGAGGGTCATCGCCGAACAGGGTCGCCAGCCGGAACGCACTCTGCAGTTCATCGGCTATGCGGCGGAAGAGGTGGGGCTGCGCGGATCCAAGGACATCGCCACCCGCTACAAGGCGGCCAACACCAAGGTGCTGGCGGCGTTGCAGCTGGACATGACCAACTACCAGGGCTCGGCGGAAGACATCGTCTTCATGACCGACTATACCGACAAGGGGCTGACCGGCTATCTGGCCCAGCTGCTCGACGCCTATCTGCCCCAGATCCGCTATGGCTACGACAGCTGTGGTTACGGCTGCTCGGATCACGCCTCCTGGCACAATCAGGGCTACCCGGCCGCCATGCCGTTCGAATCGCGCTTCAACGACTACAACCCCCACATCCACACCGCCCAGGACACCTTGCAAAACTCGGATCCCTCGGCCGCCCATGCCCTCAAGTTTGCCCAGCTGGCGACCAGCTTCGCCGTCGAGATGGGCAAGATACACTGAGGCCGAAGGCGATGAACCTCGCATAAAAAAGGCCCACTTTCGTGGGCCTTTTGCATGGTTTGCACGTAGGGAAGCTATTCCCGTTCCTTGACGTAGGGGGTGCCGAGGGCCTTGGGGGCCACCGCCTTGCCGATGAAACCGGCCAGCAGGAACACCGTCAGTATGTAAGGCAGCGCCTCGATGGCCTGCACCGGGATCGGGAAGTCGCCGATGCTGACCCCTTGCAACCGGATGGCGACCGCGTCGAGGAAGCCGAACAGCAGGCAGGCCGCCATGGCGCTCCAGGGTTTCCACTTGCCGAACACCAGCGCCGCCAGCGCCATGAAGCCCTTGCCCGCACTCATGTTCGGGATGAACTGGGCGGTCTGTGCCACGGCGAGGTAGGTGCCACCGATACCGGCCAGCAGCCCACCGATGATGAGGGCCGTGTAGCGCATGCGCACCACGGAGATGCCCGCGGTATCCACCGCAGCCGGGGCCTCGCCCACGGCGCGCAGACGCAGCCCGAAGCGGGTGCGGAACAGCACCCACCAGGCCAGCGGCACGGCGGCGAAGGCCACGTACTCCAGCAGGGAGTGACCGCTCAGCAGCTCGCTGTAGAGCTGGCCGATAACCGGCACGTCATACAGCTCCTTGGCGTAGGGCAGGTCGATGGGGGCGAAGCGGGCCGCACCGGACAGCGCCGGGGTCTGGCCGCCCTGATCGAACCAGTAACGGCCGAGGGTGACGGTCAGACCGGTGGCCAGTATGTTGATGGCCATGCCGCTCACCACCTGATCACCCCGGTGGGTGATGGTGGCAAAGCCGTGCAGCAGGGCGAACAGGATGGAGACGCCCACCCCGGCACCCAGCCCAATCCAGGCCGAGCCGGTGACGGCCGCGGCCGCCGCACTGGCGAAGGCTGCCGCCAGCAGCTTGCCTTCCAGGGCGATGTTGACCACACCGGAGCGCTCACAGAACATGCCGGCCATGGCGGCCAGAATGAGCGGTGGCGCGGTACGTATGGTCGCATCCAGCATCAAGATCAGGGTTTCGAACATGATCAGGCTCCTTTGACTTGCGCGGCTGAACGGTTGGCAAAGGCCAGATAGCACTGCTCGATGCGTGGACGCAGCATGTGCTCCAGCGCGCCGCAGAACAGGATCACCAGACCCTGCAGCACCACGACGATGTTGCGATCCACCCCGAACTCGAAGCTGAGCTCGGCGCCACCCTGATAGAGGAAGCCGAACAACAGGCTGGCGATAATGACGCCGACCGGGTGGTTGCGTCCCATCAGGGCCACCGCGATGCCGGTGAAGCCGAAGCCCTCCACGAAGTTCAACTTGATCTGGTGCAGCTCACCCTGCAGCACGTTGAGGGCGAAGAAGCCCGCCAGCATGCCGGAGATCACCATGGCCAGGATCACCACCTTGGGATAGGAGATGCCCGCGTAGGCGGAGGCGCTCTGGCTGGCGCCCACCGAGCGGATCTCGTAACCCCAGCGGGTATGCCAGATGAAGACCCACACCAGCAGGGCGCAGATCAGCGCCCAGAAGAAGCTGATGTTGAGCGGGCTGCTCGGCATCTCCAGGCCGAAACCGGCCGCCAGCTCGCTCATCTTCGGCAGCCAGCTCGCCACGGCGAACACCTTGCTCTCGGTGGCCATGGATCCTGGCGGCTTGAAGACATCGACCAGCAGGTAGGCCATCAGGGAGGCGGCGATGAAGTTGAACATGATGGTGGTGATGACGATGTGGCTGCCCCGCTTGGCTTGCAGCCAGGCCGGGATGAAGGCCCAGGCCGCGCCAAACAGGCCGCCGGCGATGATGGCCAGCGGCAGCAGCAGGGCGAACGGCAGCACATCGCCGAGCAGCAGACAGACCAGGCCGACGCCGAGGCCGCCGATGTAGGCCTGCCCCTCACCGCCGATGTTGAACAGGCCGGCGTGGAAGGCTACCGCCACCGCCAGACCGGTGAAGATGAAACCGGTGGCGTAGTAGAGGGTGAAACCTATGCCCTCGCCGGTGCCGAAGGCGCCGTACCACATGATCTCGGCGGCATCGATCGGGTTGATGTCGAGGTAGTAGAACAGAATGGCCGACACCAGGAAGGCCAGCAGGATATTGATCGCGGGCAGCACACCCACGGAGATCCAGGCAGGGATACGGGCTTGGCTCATGGGCGAGCCTCCTTGGCAATCGCGTCGGGGATCTTGGCGGAAAAAGGTGCGTTGACCATCATCAAGTCCATTGTTTCGCAGGATGGTACGAGTCTCATGAGGTGGCTCCTTCGGGTTGGCTTGCCGCCACCTCGTCGGGAACGATGTTCGCCATCATCAGCCCTATGGTGCGCTCATCCGCCTTGGCACCGTCCAACTCACCGACGATGCGACCATCGGCGATGACCAGGATGCGGTCAGACAGACTCATGATCTCGTCCAGCTCCACGGAGACCAGCAACACCGCCTTGCCCTTGTCGCGCATGGCGATGATCTGCTGGTGGATGTACTCGATGGCGCCGATGTCGACCCCGCGGGTCGGCTGGCCGACCAGCAGCACATCCGGGTCCTGCTCCACTTCCCGGGCGATCACCAGCTTCTGCTGGTTGCCGCCGGAGAAGTTCGCGGTCTTGTGCTCGGGATGGGGCGGGCGCACGTCCCACTTGTCCATCTTCTCCTGGCAATCCTTCAGGATCGCCGCCTTGTCCTGCAGCATCCCTTTGTTGTACTGGGCACGCCTGTGATAGCCGAGAATGAAGGCCTCTTTCGCCTCGAAGCGATTGATGAGCCCCATCTTGTGCCTGTCTTCCGGGATGTGGCCGAGGCCGAAGTTGCGCACCATCTCGGGATCGGCGGGCTGATCGTGGTTCACCAGATGGACGGCGCTGCTGCCCTTGATGGTGAAGCTGCCCTTGCTGGGTTTGAGGATGCCGCCGAGCAGGCTGAGCAGCTCGGACTGGCCGTTGCCGGAGACGCCGGCGATGCCGACCACTTCCCCTGCACGTACCTCGAAGCTGACGGATTTGACCCGCTCCACCCTGGCCTCATCGAAGTAGCTGAGCCCCTCGACCCTGAGCTTGGCCTCGCCCGGCTGGGCGGCGCCCTTGTCGACCTTGAGGCGCACCTTGCGGCCCACCATCAGCTCGGCGAGCTGCTCTTTATCGGTATCCCTGGTGGCGACGTGGGCCACCATCTCCCCCCGCCGCATGATGGAGACCTGATCCGTGATGGCCAGGATCTCCCGCAGCTTGTGGGTGATGAGGATGATGGTCGCGCCTTGATCCCGCAGCTTTTTCAGCACCTCGAACAGGTGATCCGCCTCTTGCGGGGTCAGTACCCCGGTCGGCTCGTCCAGGATCAGGATGCGGGCGCCGCGATAGAGCGCCTTGAGGATCTCGACCCGCTGTTGCAGGCCCACCGGCAGATCCTCGACCTTCTCGTGCAGCGGCACTTCGAGACCATAGTCCCGGGCCAGCTCGCCGAGCAGTTTCTCGGCCGCCGCCAGGCTCTTGCCCAGGTGCCAGCCGTTTTCCGCGCCGAGGATGACGTTCTCCAGCACGGTGAAGTTGTTCACCAGCATAAAGTGCTGGTGCACCATGCCCACGCCGGCGGCAATCGCGTCTTGTGAGCCATGGGGTTTGAAGGGTTTGCCGTCGATCAGCATCTCGCCTTTATCGGCGTGGTAGAAACCGTAGATGATGCTCATCAGCGTCGACTTGCCGGCGCCATTTTCGCCGACGATGCCGTGAATGCTGCCTTTACGAACCTGAAGGTCGATCTGCTTGTTGGCGTAAACCTCGCCAAAGCGCTTATCGATACCTCTTAATTCGATGGCATAGCGATCTGTCTGGTCCATGATGCAGTCCTTGCGGGTCATGAAGTAGAGACTAAAAACCGGCCCGTGCGGGCCGGTCGGTCATAGGTTGAGAGTCGTAGCAGAGACTCAGTACTTGCAGGAGTTGTCGCTCATGTAGTCATGCACCTTGATCTTGCCGGCGATGATGTCAGCCTTGATGGTGTCGACCTTGGCTTTCATCTCCGGGGTGATCAGCGCCTTGTTGTTCTCATCCAGCGCCCAATCCACACCGCCTTCCGCCAGACCCAGAGACTGGATGCCCGGCTTCCACTCGCCTTTGGCAGCGTCATCCCAGGATTTGTACGCGGCCAGGCCGACGGACTTGACCATGGAGGTCAGCATGGTGCCCGGTTGCAGGTGGTTCTGGTTGGAATCCACGCCGATGGCCAGCTTGCCTTCATCTTTGGCTGCCTGATAGACACCGATGCCGGTACCGCCGGCGGCGGCATAGACCACGTCGGCGCCCTTGGCGAACTGGGACTTGGCGAGCTCGGCACCCTTGGCCGGGTCAGCAAACGCTGCCGGGGTGGAGCCGGTCATGTTCTGATAGACGTCGATCTTCGGATTGATGTACTTGGCGCCCTGCTCATAGCCGCACTGGAATTTGCGGATCAGCGGGATGTCCATGCCGCCCACGAAGCCGACCTTGCCGCTCTTGGAGGCGATGGCCGCCAGGGCACCTACCAGGAAGGAACCTTCATGCTCCTTGAAGATGAGGGACTGGACGTTCGGCTTGTCGACCACCATGTCGATGATGGTGAACTGGGTCTTCGGGAACTCGGTGGCGACTTTCTCGACCGCGGAACCCATGTTGAAGCCGACGGCGACGATGGGGCTGTTGCCACGGCTGGCCAGACGGCGCAGACCTTGCTCACGCTGGGCTTCGTTCTGGGGTTCGAACTCCTTGACCTTGACGCCCTTGTCCTTGTTGTAGACTTCGACGCCGTTGCGGAACACGGCTTCGTTGAAGGATTTGTCGAATTTACCGGCGGTGTCATAGATGACGGCAGGATCGGAGGCAGCCTGGGCAGACAGGGCTGCGAGGGTGAGGGCGGCCACGGTGGCCAGCTTGAGCACTTTAGTCACGATCGTATCCTTGATTGTTATGTTGAGGGTCCACAACCCGCCGTAGCAGCAGGCTATAAAGCACGCTGGCTAACTGTAAGTGAGCCAACTTGTGGGTCAAGGAGATCATAAAGGAAAAACGTTTGCGTTAACGGTTTGAAATATAAGCAATTTGCTTTATAAGTGTTTGTTTTTAACCTTGTTTTCAGAACTAAATGCTGTGATTAATAGGGCTCAAATGACATTTTTGTTTATATTCATTGGGTTATGCGCAAGCGTTTTCCTGCGGTGATGAAAAACAAGGTTTCCATTGGCGCCAATATATGGCATGTGGCATGCATCTTTGCTCCTGGGGATCGCACCGGGTTCGATCTCAGCGAGATTTGGTCTCTGGCCGCTCAGGCCG
Source organism: Aeromonas intestinalis (assembly GCF_054052485.1). NCBI lineage: Bacteria > Pseudomonadati > Pseudomonadota > Gammaproteobacteria > Aeromonadales > Aeromonadaceae > Aeromonas > Aeromonas intestinalis. The sequence goes on along the minus strand of NZ_JBSTYK010000014.1, from coordinate 97,714 downwards.
TATAATCGCCGCCTGTATAAATAAACAGGAGTGGTGATGGACGTTTCAACCTTGCTCGACGGGCTCAACGACAAGCAAAGAGACGCGGTGGCGGCCCCCCGTTGCAACCTGCTGGTGCTGGCGGGTGCCGGTTCGGGCAAGACCCGGGTACTGGTGCACCGCATCGCCTGGCTGATGCAGGTGGAGCGTTGTTCACCCTTCTCCATCATCGCCGTGACCTTCACCAACAAGGCCGCTGCCGAGATGCGCGGCCGGGTCGAGAAGGTGATTGGCGACGGGGTGCGCGGCATGTGGATCGGCACCTTCCACGGCATCGCCCACCGCCTGCTGCGGGCCCACCACCTGGATGCGGGCCTGCCCCAGGACTTCCAGATCCTCGACTCCGACGATCAGTACCGTCTCATCCGCCGGGTGCTCAAGGCGCTGAATCTCGACGAGAAGCACTGGGCCCCCCGCGCCGTGATGGGCTACATCAACGGCAAGAAGGACGAGGGGCTGCGTCCCGGCGACATCGATCTCTACGGCGACCCCGTCACCCGCACCTATCAGCAGATCTACAAGACCTATCAGGAGACTTGCGATCGCTCCGGGCTGGTGGACTTTGCCGAGCTATTGCTGCGCGCCCACGAGCTGTGGCTGAACAAGCCGCACATCCTCGAGCACTATCGGGATCGCTTCCAGAACATATTGGTGGACGAGTTCCAGGACACGAACGGCATCCAGTACGCCTGGCTGCGGATGCTGGCCGGCGACACCGGCCGGGTGATGATCGTCGGCGACGACGATCAGTCCATCTACGGCTGGCGCGGCGCCAAGATAGAGAACATCCAGCGCTTCCTGACCGACTATCAGGGCGCCGAGACCATACGCCTCGAGCAGAACTACCGCTCCACCGCCAATATCCTGAAAGCCGCCAACAGCGTCATCGCCAACAACGCGGAGCGCCTCGGCAAGGAGCTGTGGACCGAGGGGGCCGAGGGCGAGCCGATTTCGCTCTACGCCGCCTTCAACGAGGTGGACGAGGCCCGCTTCGTGGTCGGTCGCCTCAAGGACTGGAAGGAGAAGGGGGGCCTGCTCACCGACTGCGCCATCCTCTATCGCTCCAACGCCCAGTCCCGGGTACTGGAAGAGGCGCTGATGCAGGACGCCATGCCGTATCGCATCTACGGCGGCCTGCGCTTCTTCGAGCGTCAGGAGATCAAGGATGCCATGGCCTATTTGCGCCTCATCAACAACCGCGGCGACGACGCCAGCTTCGAGCGGGTCGTCAACACCCCGACCCGCGGCATCGGCGATCGTACCCTGGAGATCCTGCGCAACAACGCCCGGGATCAGGGCCAGAACCTGTGGCAATCGGCCAAGACCCTGCTCAATGACAAGGTGCTGACCGGCCGTGCCGGCAACGCGGTGCGCGGCTTCGTCGAGCTGATCGACGCGTTGGAAGAACAAGTAGCTATGCTGCCGCTGCACCAGCAGGCGGATATCGCCATCCAGCACTCCGGCCTCAAGGCCATGTATCTGGCGGAAAAAGGCGAGAAATCCCAGGCGCGGGTAGAGAACCTGGACGAGCTGGTCACCGCCTGTCGCCAGTACCAGCGCCCGGACGAGCTGGAAGAGATGAGCGATCTCTCCGCCTTCCTCGCCCACGCGGCGCTGGAATCCGGCGAGAATCAGGCGGACGAATACGCCGATGCGGTGCAGCTGATGACGCTGCACAGCGCCAAGGGCTTGGAGTTCCCCCTGGTGCTGCTGGTGGGGGTGGAAGAAGGCATGTTCCCGAGCCAGCAATCCACCGAGGAGTCGGGCCGGCTCGAAGAGGAGCGGCGCCTCTGCTACGTCGGCATGACCCGCGCCATGGAGAAGCTCTACATCTGTTATGCGGAGAGTCGCCGCATCTACGGCCGCGAGATGTTCCACAAGCCGAGCCGCTTCATCCGCGAGATGCCCGCCGAGTGCCTGGAGGAGATCCGGCTGCGCACCCAGGTCAGCAGACCCACCCAGTACGGCCGCTTCAGCCAGAACGAGGTGCAGCAGAGCTTCGACGCCAGCGGCATCAAGCTCGGCCAGCGGGTGCTGCATCCGAAATTCGGGGAAGGGATAGTGCTCAACTTCGAAGGGGTCGGCCAGCAGAGCCGGGTGCAGATCCAGTTCGACGACGTCGGCGCCAAGTGGTTGGTGACGGCATATGCCCGCCTTGAGGCGCTGTAAGGCGTAGCGCACCCGCCATCAATAAAAAAGGAGCCGTTGGCTCCTTTTTTGTCAGGACTGTAGGTTCGATTAGCGAAGCGTAATCGGACGTTCGCGTCATGGGTATATGGTGTGCCTGGCTGTTGGCAGCACGGCTGGCTCCGTGCAGGATGCGAGGGCTGGGCCCTCGACAGGATTTCGCCCGCCCTTCTGGCTGGGGCGAGTGACTTTGGAAAGACCCAAAGTCACCAAAGGTCTTCTCCCCCGCCAATCCGCTGGCTTCGCCAGTGCCCTCCGCTCAGAGCCAACGTCGGACAGGCCGCCGCAGACGGCACATCCCTGTGCCGACTGCGGCTACGCCATCATCCCTGATGGCGTCCCTGACGTTGCCTCTGGCCCTCGGCAGATTGGAGGGGGAGCCACAGTCAGTACACACCTGCTCAAGTTTGGTTACGTGGAGTAGACCGCGATGGGCTCAATGCCACTGTTCACCATTATCTGGTGAACCTCATTGTTCGTCGAATTGATGCGTGACTATCATATATGTAAGTGGTTATTATGACTCGAGTTTGTAACCCTGAAAGGGTGAAATCCTTTGGCTTGTGTGAAATGTATTTATGAGATTTAATGGCTTAAAATGCAAATAACAGTATTAATATCTTCACAGGTGTTAACCATGTTCAATACTTTATCATTATTTCGTTCTTTGTGTTTTGTTTTTATACTGTTAGGATTTAATACAAATATTTCAGTTGCGGCTACACAAGTCTCACCTTCTGGCGCTCATGCAACGATAGATGCTGAAGAAAATATTAATGAACTAAAGAGCTTACTTGGTAAGCAAGAAAGAGAAATAAATTTACTTAGAAGAGAGTTAACAACGCTGAAAGAGCGTAAAGAAACAGATGACTTCAACTCACTTAAGGATGAAGTGAAATCTATTAATGATGAGAGAGGATATTTCTCCTATGCAGATATGGCTGCTGTATCTATATCAGTGGTTAGTGTTCTAATTACAGTGCTCGGTATTGTAGTTGCCATCCTCTCTTTTTGGGGTTATAGAAATATTCAAAAAACAGTTCAAGCACAAGCCGCTAATATTGCTAAGGCACATGCGGCTGAAGCCGTTTCATTGGCCATACAGGATATCGCCAGTGAGGAATTGAAAAAAATAATTGATGAAGGTAACTTAAACAAGCATTTACAAGATGCTGTAGATGTTATTCTAAGAAGCCAGCGAGCTGTTATCTTTTCAAAAACAAGCGAGCTCCTTAATGAAATAGATCAGGAGGAGGATGAACATGTTTAGTAAGGAGTGGCATAAGGTTGATCCCTCTACTCGTGAAATTATTCAGAGATATCAGATAGAGCATCCAATAAAAATTGGGGAGCTTGCAAAACAACTTGGGCTGAAAGTAAGCGCTGCAACGTTACCAGCCAATATATCAGGTGAAATAAAAGAAGATGAGGATGGTGTTATACATATTCGAGTGAATCGGCATGACGTGAAGACTCGTCAACGATTCACTATAGCGCATGAGATATCACATTTTATATTGCATCGCCATCTTTTAAGATCGGGAATACAAGATGATGTCTTATATCGCTCCAACCAATCGGATAAGATTGAGTGGGAAGCCAATGCTCTAGCTAGTGATATATTAATGCCAGCGGAAATTGTAAAAAAGCTAATAAATGAAAAGTATGGGGATCTAGATGGTGAGGCCTTGTTTGAAGCCGTTTCGGAAGAATTGAGTGTGTCTCCTACAGCACTTAAGTACAAATTTAGTAGATTAAGGTGATGAATGAAATATTATAATTTCGGTTATTTACCTATTCTTGCTCTTAGTCCTGCTGAGATGGCTGCGATTGAAGAACTGCCAGGGAAAGATAGGGATTGTATGCTCCCTCTTTTTTTATTAAAGGGGTGGGGAGCTTCCAGCAAGCTTAGTAACTCAATCGAGAGGATTAAAAAATCTATAGAGGGACGACGTTGGATTGCTGATATTGATGAGGGATTTATTGATGGCAAGAAGGATGAGGATGGAAATTACCCTCGGCCAGTTTTTTATGAAATAGAGGAGTTACTCGATGCCGACAATAGTTTTCAAAAGTGGTTTGAATTTGTTTCTTCTCATGAAAATATAACCCCTACTCTTAGATATAATGATTCATGTAATGAAGAGTGCATTAAAAATCAGGCGAATAACTTATATGGGTTAGGCCGTGGGTTGGTTGTCAGGGTATTTATGAAGACCATCAAGCCTGATGTTTTTAACAAAATAGTTGTAGCATTAAGAGAGTCTTTCTGTAAAGAAATTCTATTCTTACTAGATTATGGTGATATTGACCGCAGCACTTTAGTTGAGGTTGAGGAGAATACGTTACTTATTAGTAAGTTGCAGTCATTTTTCCCTGGCGCAATATTTTCCATATCATCCTCATCATTTCCTAATAGCTTTAGCGGCTCTTACCGTGGTGAAATTCCTATATACGAACGCCAATTTTATAACAAGATTGTTAAAGCTCTTCCGGATGCTTCATTTGTTTACTCTGACCGTGGCGGTGCGAGAGCAGAGAAAAACAAGGGCGGTGGAGGAACGCCTCCCCCACGGATAGATTATCCGCTAAAAAATGATTGGCGTTTCGTCAGGAAGGAATTAAATGAGGAGGCGGGTGAGGAAAGAAAAACTCTCTATAAAGAGGCTGCGTTAGAAGTTATAAAGAGTGATTATTGGGAGCCTTCCCTTGCTCTTTGGGGAACACAGATGATAGAACTTACATCTAAAGGTGATGATTATGGAATCACTAATCCAAATAGAGCAACAGCAGTTAGAATAAATATTCATCTATATTTGCAGTTGCATTATCATGATTTAATTGAAGGTTTGGATACCGACGAAGAATGGATTGACTAGTCTATTGTTCAATAGCGTAAAGGTTATTTATGATATCTTTAATGTTTTGTGTTCCGTTGTGATGGTTAGATGTTCGTTTGTGCACGCTGAGTAGTGATATATCTGTCGATTTCACTACTCGGTGACTGGTCTCCTCTGAAAATTTGTCAAATTGTCTAGAGTATTTTTTCTTTAAACATAATATAGCATGCTCTCTTAATTGCTTTAATGTTGCAAGACTCATAGCTTTTTCTAAGTCTTTTCTTTTATAAGAGTTTGCCGCTAATCCAATTCTTGATGCTAATGTTCTAAGTTCTACACTAGTCATTAATGATATAAAACTTTCTTTTCTTGTGTTTTTTATTTTCCTTCCTCGTCTAATAATTTTGAATTTGTCGTTATTAAGTTCGATAACGCTCACTTGCATAGGTGAAGCTAGCAATGCTTTTTCTGTATGTTTGCGTGTAACAACAACAGTAACTTTATCGAAATATTCAAGATATTTTGATATTTGGCCGTCTAATCTTGTGAGACTATCAGCATCGCTCTTTATTTCATATGCATGAAGCTCATCTTTTTTTAAAAGAACGATGTCAGCTCTCCGAGCGTATTTGTCTACAGTAAGCTCATTTATAATAATGGCGTCTTCAGATAAAATATTCTTCTCCATTAGAAATTGAATTAATAGAGCCTTAATGTCACTTTCAAAATATTTCACTTCTTTAGCCATCATACTATTCAGTTACCATTGTATAATACAATTACAAAATACAGTATTATGGTCATCTAGTCAAAAAACAAAATGAGGTTCTGAGTGAATCTTTTTATGTGTGATTTATATTTATCATCAAGTTATATATTATTAAAGTAGTAGAGAAAATCAGAAACAAGAAGCGGATTATTCAGCCCTTCTGGTTTGCCCGCGTTAAAAACGACCAATGTCACGGTATACTGCCCCGTCACCAAATGGGAGTCATTAATGTCTAAGTGGATGCCGACACTGCGCCGATTGGGGCGATGGTTTTTGCGAAAAGCGGTGCTGGCGTTGCTGACCAGCCTGCTGTTTATGGTTTCGTTTACCCTGTTCCAATACGCTTCCTGGTGGCCTGCACTGACCGAGGATACGTCTCTCCAATGGGGCGGCTTTTCCCCCAGTCATACCTTGGCCGAGCTGATCCCGGCCATGCTGGAGTTCGGCGTTGTGCTCGCTTGTGCTTTCTTTCCCCTGTTTTTGCTGATGCCGCGCCCGCTGTTGCTGCCGCTTTTTGCCGGGCTCTGGTTGTGGCAGACCTATGACATCGCCTTTATGACGGCGACCGCCTCGACCTGGCTGCCTCACGAGATCATCCGGACTTTCATCTTGCCCCACACCCACTGGCTGCTTCTTACCTTGCTGCCCCCTCTGCTGCTGATCCGCCATCTCGGCAGGCGGCTACTGGCGCCAGAAACCCAGCCAGGGGCAGCCATCAGGTCGGCCAAGTCATAGTCAGAATAGGGAAGCAAAGCACGGGTAGGGCCTGATCCGCACGGATCTATGAGGGCCAATCCAAGGGACCATGGGCATAAACAGGGAGAAAAACGGGGAAGGAAGAACCAGAAACCCGGCCGTCAGACGGGGCGCGGCGGCCGGGTGAATTGTAAAGAGTAGGGTGACAGGTAATGCGGGGTATCAGCCTAGTCTAATCAACTCGATGGGCGCGTAACGCTCTCGGGTGTTGGCCAGCAGCACGCACTTCTCATGCTCGGCCTGATAGGGGGTCATATTGTCGGTGTGGGCCTCTTTCAGGGTATCGACGGCACCGGTGGCGGCGATCATCACGCGCTGGCCCAGGGTCAGCACGTTGCGGTTTCGGTCATAGATCTTCATTGCATCCTCCTTGTCTGTGTGAGGGCTTGTGCCCAAGGAGCAGATCCAGACTACGCCCCCGTAAAAGGGTGATGTATGTCACAGATCAAGAAAGAGGCGAAGAGGAACTCATCGCCGCGTCGGGCTCCGGAGTGTCGGCAGCATGACGTTGGCCGGGCTTGTCATCCCTTGTCGCCTCGTGCCGTTGCCCTTGTGCTTTTTACCCGCCAGGGCTCGAACCGGGGAGGGGATGCGCTATAGTGGATGCCGCTCGTTTCACTGCCTTCAACCAACCGGGAATCCATTATGAATCGTGATATTGCAGCCCAGTTCATCAAGATGCTGACCAACCTCGACCAGTGTCTGGCCAAGGCCGAAGCCCACGCCGAAGGGAAGAAGTTCAACGCGGACAACTTCGTCGGCGAGCGTCTCATCACCGATATGCTGCCCTTCTCCAAGCAGGTGCTGATCTGCTGCGACACGGCCCGCGCCGTGGTGGCCACCGCCAGTCACAGCGCACTGCCGGTGATGGAAGATGATCCCAAGACGCTGGCGGATCTGCGGCACCATATCCAGAGCACGGTTGCCCTGCTGCAAAGCAAGCTGGAGGCCGATTTCAGCCAGTATGCGAGTGCGAAATACTTCCCTTACTGGGCCGGTGGCAAGGGCATGGACGGCCATACCTGCGTCCACGAGTACGGCATTCCGAACTTCTACTTCCACCTGACCATGGCCTATGCCCTGCTGCGCAAGGCGGGGGTCAACCTCGGCAAGGGGGATTATCTGGGTGGGCTGAACCTGCAATAAGCACCCACCCATCAGGCTGTTTAATTCGCCATGTTGAACCCGGGCAGTGCGCGACATCCTCACGTGCTCATGCACGCTCCGGTTTCTGCGCGCTGGCCGTGTCCAGACTGCCGTCGACCATGACGCCTGTTGGGACAGGTTGTCAGTTGTGGTCTGTCGAAATGAAGAGAGCCTGCCAGTTTGGCAGGCTCTCTTGTTTTGGGACTGGCTGTTTTCGGCAATGGGCAGTGTGTTGTCTGCCTTTTTCCCTGTTTTAACGATTATTCGTTCGGGATCTCTGGCTCCACCAGTGCGGCCAGCTGGGCCAGGGATTCCTGCCAGCCGAGGTAGCACATCTCGACCGGGATAACCGCCGGGATCCCCGCCTGTTCGATGGCAAGCTCGGTGCCGCACAGCACCTGGGTCAGTCTGATGGTGACCCGCATCTCCCCCGGCAGGTTGGGATCATCGAAGCGGTCGGTGTAGCGGATGCGCTTGCCCGGCTCCAGCTCCTGATACTCGCCGCCGAAGGCGTGGGAGTGGCCTGTGCCGAAATTGGTGAACGCCATGCGAAAGCGGCCGCCGACCCGGGCCTCCAGGTGCTCCACCTTGCAGGTGAAACCGTGTGGCGGCAGCCACTTGGCCAGCGCCGCCCCTTCGATAAAGGCGCGATAGACTCGATCCGGCGGTGCCTTGAGGACGCGATGCAGTGTCACTGTGCCTGTGCTCATGATGGATTCCCTCTCTGTGGTGTCGGAGCAAGGATAGCCGCTCGGGAGAAGGACAACCGGCGGTCGGGCGTCGTTGCGCCCATGAAGGGATCAGCTTGTCGTCAGGCGGCGCGCGTCCTGGTCGCCATGAGTGGCCGCATTTGCCGCTGGCGGCTCCTCCTCTGTCAGGCACGCCTGCACGCACGCCATAAACACCCGCATGGCGGGGCTGACAAACTTGCCGGCGTGGTGGGCGCACAGGGCCGTGATGACGAGGGGCGTGGGGGAGAAAGGCAGCTCCTGCAGTTCCCCCGAACTCAGCTCCCGCTCGACGGTGAAGCGGGGCAGGAAGGAGACGCCGAGGTTGCTGGCCACGCAGCGCTTGATGCTCTCTATGCTCCACAGCTCTATGGTGCCGTCCAGGGTGATGCCACGCTGGCGAAGGGTGCTCTCGAACAGCTGGCGGAAGATGCACTGGGGCTCGTTGATGATGAAGCTGACCGGCAGGTGTTGATCCGGGCGGGTGAAGTCGATACCGCTGAGGGCGGGGGAGGCGACCAGCACCAGGGGTTGCTCGCCAAAGCTCTCCATCTGCAGGGCGGCATCGTTGCCGACCCGGTAGAAGATGCCGAGATCGGCCTCGTCCGCCAGCAGCGCATCGCGAATGACGTAGCAGTTCAGGGACTGGAGCGACAGTCGCACCCCGGGAGCCAGCCGCTTGAAGCGCTCGAGCACGGCTGGCATCTTGTAGGCCAGCAGGGTTTCGCCGATGGCAACCCTGAGCTCGCCGCTCGGCTCTGCGTCCTGCTGCGCCGCCTGGCGCAGACCGGCCATCACCCGGATCATCTCGTGCACATGTGGCATGATGTTCTGCCCGGCCTTGGTTAGGCACATGCGACGCCCTATTTTTTCGAACAGTTGCAGCGAAAGCTCCTGTTCCAGCTGCTGGATATGGAAGGTTATCGTCGACTGGGTGCAGCAGAGCTTGCGGGAAGCCTTCACGAAGGAGCCCTCCTCGATCACCGTTTTGAGGGTAATGAGACGTCGCAGATCCATGGGGACTCCAATTCATCGAAATGGTTGAATTGAGAATGCTAAAACATTCGATTTTTTGATGCCAGTGGCCGCGTTAAGGTATCACTCCCATTCGGAGAAACACCATGACCTCGACCCTTGTCAGCGCATTTTTGACCTACACCCTGATCACGGCCATGACGCCGGGACCGAACAATATCCTGGCCCTGAGCGCCGCCAATCAGCATGGTTTGCGTCGCAGCGGCCGGGTGCTGGCGGGCATGAATGCGGGCTTCCTGCTGATCATGCTGCTGTGTGCCCTGTTCACCTTCACCCTCATCAGCCTCTCCCCCGCGCTGGTTGGCTGGCTCAGCTGGGCCGGGGCGGCCTATGTGCTCTGGCTGGCCTGGCGCATCGCGACCAGCGGCTCCAATCTGTCTAGCGCCGATGGGGCCTTGCCCGGCTTCTGGACCAGCTTCTGGCTGCAGTTCGTGAACGTGAAGATCATTCTCTATGGCATCACGGCGCTCTCCACCTTCGTACTGCCCCACACCACAGAACTTGTCTGGGTGCTGGCCATCAGCCTGCTGTTGGCGCTGATCGGCTCGCTGGGGAACCTCTGCTGGGCCCTGGCGGGTCATCTATTGCAGCCTCTGTTCCAGCGCCACGGCCGCATCCTGAACCTGACCCTGGCGGCCCTGCTGGTCTACTGTGCGATTCGGATGCTGATCTGACGGGGCACAGGCGCAGGCTGCGTCGCAGTTGTTCGCTAACACCGTGATTTTTCATCGGATTTTTAAGGAGTTGATCAAGGTAGAGGTTATTGCGGGCGTTCGCTCATATAATCGCCGCCATGCAAGCGACTCGGAAGGATTCGATGATAAAGCTGATGACGGCCCTGTTCGGGCTGTTTTATACCTGCCTGGTATGGGCGGCCCCCGCCCCCTTTGTGACGCCGCCGGCCACACCACACCTGAGTCAGGTCAGCATGGAGCCCCTGCTCTCCTGGTTTTCCGGCGAGTTCTCCAGCCGGGAGCAGGCCAGCTATGACAAGCGCTTCACCAGCGCCGAGCTGCGACTGGTGGAGATCTGGCCCGACTATCGGGGTTTTCGCTGGGTCTATGCCGAACAGTTCCTGACCGAGCGGGCGGTGCGCCCGTTTCGCCAGCGCATCTACCGCTTCTCGCCGGTACCGGATGGCCGCATCCTGATGGCCGAATTCACCATGCCGAGGGCCACCGACTTCGCCGGTGCCTGGCGCAGGCCCGAGCTGCTCGATACCCTCACCCCGCAACAACTCTCCCTGCGTCAGGGCTGCGAGATCTGGCTGAGCCGCCAACCCACGGGGGAGTACAAGGGGAGCAGCAAGGTGGGCAGCTGTTCCACCAACTTCGGCGGCGCCAGCACCCTGGTGCAGTACCTCTGGATTGGCCCCGACAGCATCAGGTTGCTGGACAGAGCCTACGACAACGAGGCGCACCAGCGCTGGGGCAGCCCGGGTGAAGGCTATGTCTATCTGCGGCGGGTGAAACAGCGGGGAGAGTGACGGGATGCAGGGCATCCCGTCCATTCATGGCGAGTGAGGGCCGTCAGCGTGCCAGCCCGAACAGAGGGCGCAGGCGAATGCCGATGAGACTGCCGCCCAGCGCCATCAACATCCAGACCCAGCCGTGCAGGCTGCCGGAGGCCGTGCCGTCGAAGTAGCCGCCGAGGTTGCAGGCGCTGTACATGGCCCCCATTCCCATCAATAACCCCCCCAATACCGCCGCCAGAGAGTTGCCGAGGCGTGCGGGTGCGAAGCTGGCGCCGCCGCTCAGGCAGCGGGCCAGGGCCGCCCCCAGGATCCCGAGCCAGAACATGCCCACCATGGGGTTCTGGAAGAAGGGCTGAGCCAGCTTGGGGCTGTCTTGATAGAGGCCGAACACAGCGGCGCCGCGCAGGGCCATCTCGTGTACGGCGCCGGTGATGGTCCAGGCTGAGCCGTGCAGGGCGACCACGGCGGAGTTGAGCAGGGCGATGAGGATGCCGCCGGTCAGTACGGTGAAACGGCCATCGCGCCAGAAGGGGTTGCCGCCGCCGAAGATGGGCTGGATCTCGCCGGTGCGATGCCGCTCACTCTTGCGAAACAGCCAGAACAGGGCACCGACCAGCGCCAGGTTCAGCACCATGCCGCTCCAGTGGTTGCCGGTCAGGTCCTTGAACAGCACCGTCTGGCTGGTGAAGGTGGCGTCCAGCGCCGGGCGGAACTGGCTGCTGATCAGGGTGCCGATGCCGTAGCAGACCAGCACCAGCCAGAAGCGGGGTTGCCCCTCGCCACAGCAATAGAGGGTACCGGTGGCACAGACCCCCGCCAGCTGCATGCCGATACCGAACAGGAAGGCGCCGACGATGAAGGGAACGCCGATGGCCATGATGTTGCCCACCATGGCATCCCCGAACAGGGCGTGGCTGAAGGAGAGGAAGCTGGTGAACAGCAGGATCTCGATGGCGATGGTCAGCAGGTGAATGCGCACATAGTAGCTGTTGCGTCGGGTCAGCATCTCGCGCCAGCCGAACACGATACCGAAGCGGCTGAAGGAGAGGGTAAAGCCGAATCCGAAACCGATGAGGGCCATCAGGGCCCATTTCATGCCGAACTGAGCGCCCAGATAGTACAACGCTCCCCCCGCGAGAATCACGATGGGGAGCGACCATTGTCGAGTCATGCCGATATGTCCTTCACATTGTTGTGGTAAAGGCGTGCATCCTAATCCCGCAATGAGTCCAATGCCAGCCCGCTCGGCGGAACCGGGCTGTTTCCATACGTTCTACGCCTCAGACATAAGCGCCGGCCTCGACGACCAGCTCGGCCAGGATGGAGAGGCTGACGGCGCAAAACAGCAGGCCGGTCACCAGGTTGAGCGGACGCTGGATGCGGCCAAGCAGCCCCTGGGCCCGGGCGGTGGAGAGGCTCCAGGCCAGCAGGCCGAACCAGGCCAGGGAGAGCAGGAACAGCTCCAGGATCAGCAGGCCCCGGGTCAGGCCATCCACCTGCGGGGTCACCATGGCCGCCAGCAACCCCATGAAGAACAGGAGCGCCTTGGGGTTGAGCAGATTGGTGGCCAGGCCGCTCTTGATGCCCTTGCGCCAGCCCTGACGTTCACCTCCCGCCTTGAACGCCTGCCCGGCCGCGCCCTGCCAGGCGCCCTTGAGTGCCCCATAACCGAGCCAGCCGAGGTAGAGGGCCCCTACCACTTTCACCCCTAGAAACAGCCAGGGGTGGCTCGCGATCAGCAGGCTGATGCCGGTGAGGCTCAAGGTGGCGTGCAACAGGATGGCGATCGCGATGCCGAGCGCCGCCCCGAGGGCGGTGGGTCTATGCAGACTGGTGCGCAGGATCAGGGCGAAATCCGGGCCCGGGCTCGCCAGGGCGACGAGATGAATGAGACCTATGGTCAGGAACAGGCTGGTAAACATGGCATACCTCGACGACAAGAGAGGGCTGAGCATGGGGCATGAGCCGCGGGGCTGGCTTGTAAAAGATTGCACGGTCGCGGCGGGGGGCGGGCGGGAGCCTCGACGTAGCGTCAGGATGGCAGTGAAAGATGCTGGCTATGTGTTTTAGGTGGGATTTTGTTTTTTGGGATTGATTGAATTTAGTCCGATGCACTGCCTGCTTGGCAGGAGTCGAGCGGGTTAGCGGCCAACCGATTGCATCTGCTGGCGGTAATCCGCCGGGGTGAGCCCGAACGCCTGGCGAAAGCCGTGGTGGAAGTGACTCTGATCGAAGAAACCGACGGCGAGTGCCACCTCGCTCACCGGCAGACCGCTGCCGAGCAGGCGCTTGCCCTGTTCGAGGCGCAGCCGCTTGAGCCAGGCGTAGGGGGTCATGCCGGTCTTCTTCTTGAACTGGCGCAGGAAGGCGAAGCGATCCAGCCCGAACTGGGCGGCCAGATCTTCCAGGCTGTGGTGGCCGTCCAGCTGGCTCAGCAGATAGTCCCGCAGATACCTGAGCTGGGGATCCGCGAGGGCGTGGCGCTCGGGGGAGAGATGCAGCAGCTCGCCGAGCAGACTGAGCAGCTCGCTCTCCGCCCGCAGGCCGTCCGGATCGGGATTGTCCAGATACATGTGCAGGCGGGCGAAGCCCTGATAGAGGTCGGGTCGGCTCTGCAGCCCCTTGTCGAAGAAGGGCTCAGGGCTGTCCGGCAGCCAGCGGGCCAGCTGCTCGGGGGCGATGGCGAATACCCGCACCTCGTAGCCTTCCGGCAGCAGGCTCAGGCCGTCGTGCATCTCGTCCGGGTTGACGGTGGAGAGCTCGCCGCGCACCAGATTGTGGCTGCTGCCCTTGTGGATGAACTTCTGGCCACCCCGCTGCACCAGACCGATGTGGTAGTCCAGGTGGACGTGGCGGCCATAGCTGAACTCCCTGTGATGGGAGTGGGAGAGCTCGACCCCCGGCAGCAGCCGGGATTGCCAGTAGTGGATGCGGGATTGGGGCGCGTTCATGAGTTATTGATACCCCAAATCCCGCTCACAGGCTTGTAGATTATTGCGACCCCTCAGGAGGCCGCTGGCTTCTGCCTGCCGTTGCGCAGTCCGTCCAGGGTGAACAGCACCAGGGCACTCCAGATGAAGGCGAAGGTGATCATCTTGTCCAGCGCCAGCGCCTCCCCGTACAGGGTCACCGCCAGGATGAACATCAGGCTGGGGCCTATGTACTGGAAGAAGCCGAGGGTGGAGAGCTTGAGCCGGGTCGCGGCGGCGGTGAAGCAGAGCAGGGGGGCCGTGGTCACGGCGCCGGCGGCGATGAGCAGCAGGTTCAGGTGCCAGTCGTTCTGGGTCAGATGACTAGTGGGACTGTCGGCGACTCCCCACAGGTAGATGGCGGCGGGGGGCAGCATGATCATGGTCTCGATCAGCAGGCCGGTCAGGGCATCCAGCGCCAGCTTTTTACGGATGAGGCCATAGATGGCAAAGCTCGAGGCCAGCACCAGGGCTATCCAGGGCAGGGAGCCGAAGGCGATGAGCTGAATGGCGACCCCGATGACGGCGAGCCCCACCGCCCACCACTGCAGGCGGCGCAGCCGCTCGCTCAGAAACACCATGCCGAGCAGCACGTTGAACAGGGGGTTGATGTAGTAGCCGAGACTGGCATCCAGCATGTGGCCGTTGTTGATGGCCCAGATGAACAGCAGCCAGTTGCCACCGACCGTGACCGAGGTGAAGGCCAGGGTGAGCAGCACCTTGGGCTGACGCAGCACCGCCTGTACCTTGTGCCACTGGCGGGCGAGCAGGGTCAGCACCAGCAGCAGAGCGCAGGACCAGATCATGCGGTGGGTCAGGATCTCGGCGGCCGGTACGGCGGCGATGGTCTTGAAGTAGATGGGGGCCAGACCCCAAAGGAAATAGGCGCACAGGGCATAGATGACGCCCTGGCGCTGGATGTGTTGCTGCATGCGGATAACCTTCACTGGAGAGCGGATGTTGGACAACATCGCAAAAAGTCAGTGTAACGATCCTTTTGGGGGGAAAGAAGTTAATAAATTGGTCGGAGGCGATTTTTACAGCATGACCAGGGTCAGCGGCGACCCCCGCGGCGGATCTTCTCCACATCCCGCAACAGCCACAGCATGAGTACGATGGCGGAGATCCAGGGGCCCCAGGTCACATAGGCCTCACCCTGACCCATCACGAAGAACAACAGCGGCAATCCCACTACCAGAAACAGGACACTTCCCAGGAAAAACAGCATTTTTATCTTTAAATTTAACGGCTTGCTATTTGATGATTATATCGATTGGCGTTCCTGATGAAAGGATAAAAATGAAAAAGGGGGATTTCTCCCCCTTTGTTGCCTGATCTCGTCATATTCGATGTTAATCGAGCTGGATCCAGGTGCTTTTCAGCTCGGTATACTTTTCCAGGGCGTGCAGGGACTTGTCGCGGCCGTTGCCGGACTGCTTGAAACCGCCAAACGGCATGGTCATGTCGCCGCCATCCCAGTTGTTGACGAAGACGGTACCGGCGCGCAGGGCGCGGGAACCCTTCACCGCCTTGTTCAAGTCCGCCGTCCAGATGGCGGCGGCCAGGCCGTAGTCGGTGTCGTTGCCAAGGGCGATGGCCTCTTCCAGGGTGTCGAAGCCGGTTACCGCCAGCACGGGGCCGAAGATCTCTTCCCGGAAGATGCGCATCCGGGGCGTCACCTCATCGAAGATGGTGGGCTCGATATAGAAGCCGCCGCTTTCCGCATGGGTGCGCTGGCCCCCCAGCAGCAGCCTGGCCCCCTCCTGTTTGCCGACCTCGATGTAGTTGAGCACCTGATCCATCTGGATGCCGTCCACCATGGCGCCGATCCGGGTGCCGGGATCCAGCGGGTTGGCGGCGATCCACTCCCGGGCATGGGCCAGCAGCCGCTCCATGAACTGGGGCTTGATGCTGTTTTGCACCAGCAGGCGGGAGGCGGCGGTGCACACTTCCCCCTGGTTGTAGAAGATGGCGCCCACCGCACTTCTGGCGGCGGCGTCCAGATCCGGCGCGTCCGCCAGCACTATGTTCGGGCTCTTGCCGCCGCACTCCATAAAGGCGCGTTTCAGATTGGATTTCCCGGAGCACTGCACCAGGTGTTTGCCGATGCGTGTGGAGCCGGTGAAGGTGATGCAGTCCACGTCCATGTGCATGGCCAGCGCCTCGCCCACGGTGTGGCCAAAGCCCGGCAGCACGTTGAACACGCCGTCCGGGATGCCCGCCTCTTTCGCGATGCCGGCGATGCGCAGGGCGGTGAGGGAGGATTTTTCGGAGGGTTTGAGGATCACCGAGTTGCCGGTGGCGAGCGCCGGGCCCAGCTTCCAGCAGGCCATCACCAGGGGGAAGTTCCAGGGGACGATGGCGGCCACGACCCCGAGCGCCTCCCGGGTCACCAGCGCCAGGGCGGACTCTTCCACCGGGGCGACCTGATCGTAGATCTTGTCGATGGCCTCGGCGTTCCAGGCGATGCAGTTGGCGGCGGCGGGGGCGTCATAGCCCATGGCATCGCCGATGGGTTTGCCCATGTCCAGGGACTCCAGCAGAGCCAGCTCCACCTGGTTCAGGCGCATCAGCTCGGCGAAGCGCTGCATGATGAGTTTGCGCTGCTTGGGGGCCAGACCGGCCCAGCGTTTGTCATCGAAGGCGGCGCGGGCTGCCTGCACCGCCAGCTCGGCGTCGGCGGCGTCGCAGGCGGCGACCTTGGTCAGCAACTGGCCGTTGGCCGGGTTGATACAGTCGAAGGTGGCGCCGTTCACGGCGTCCCGGTAGCTGCCGTCGATAAAGGCTTGGGAGGGCAGGGTCAGGTGGGCGGCCTTGTGTTGCCACTGGGCCAGGGTCAGATCACTCATGTTCACTCCTTGAACCGGCAAAGATGGACTCTGCGTATCAATATGCTAAACATGCCGCCGCTTGTAAATCCATCCTGTAACATTTTATTAAACATTCGCCCTCATCAGTCCGGGGAACTGACGAGGGCGCAGGCCGGGATCGGGACTGTGTCGCAGGCCTGACCGCCGTGGCGAGCGGTCAGGGGCTGACGGGAGGATCGGGCGTCGCCAGTCGGGCTGGCGTGATGTGGCCGCCTCTGTTTGTGGTCAGAAGCTGGCGGGGGTGTTGGCGGAGATCAGCACGCACTCCTGCTCGCCGACGTTGCGAAAACGGTGGGGGGTGCGGCTGTCGAAGTAGTAGCCATCCCCCGGTGCCAGCAGATGGATCTGCTCGCCGACGGTGACCTCGACCTGGCCCTGGATGACGATGCCGCACTCTTCCCCTTCGTGGCTCAGCATGTCGTCACCGGTATCGGCACCGGGCGGCAGGATCTCCTGCATCATGCCGATGGCGCGGTTGGCGCGGCTGTGGCCCACCAGTCGGTAGCTGATGGGGTGGGTGCCGAGATCCGGCATGTCGTCCGCGCGGAAGATCACCTCGGAATCCATCTCCGTCTCATCGGTGAAGAAGCTGGCGAGCGACATGGGAATGCCTTCCAGCACCTTGCGCAGCGAGGCCACCGAGGGGCTCACCTGATTTTTCTCGATCTGGGAGATAAAGCCGTTGGTCACACCGGAGCGCTTGGCCAGCTCACGCTGGGAGAGGGCCGCCTTGGTGCGAACCGCCTTGAGGCGGTGACCGATATCCATCGATAGACACTCCTTGACTGTTTACTATTATTAAAATTGTGTTAAATATCTTATACCACCTCGCTGCTATCATCTAGCCGGGGTGACACCAAGCGGGGCGATAGACGGCCCCTTTTTACGGAACTGGGTGTTTAATTTAATAGGCATAAGCCAAGTGTTACTAAACGCCTTAAGGATGAGGTGACCATGAAACCTGTCAGCGACATCAATACCCCCGACATGTCCGCCTTCTGGATGCCCTTCACCGCCAACCAGCAGTTCAAGGCGGCGCCGCGCATCCTGAAGTCGGCAGAGGGGATGTATTATCACTCAGAGGATGGCCGCAAGATACTGGATGGCACCGCCGGTCTCTGGTGTTGCAACGCGGGTCATGGTCGGCGGGAGATAGCCGAGGCCGTCTCCCAGCAGATTTCCCACCTCGACTTCGCCCCCACGTTCCAGATGGGGCACCCGCTGCCGTTCGAGCTGGCCAACCGGCTGGTGGAGATCGCCCCCAAGGGGCTGAGCCACGTCTTCTATACCAACTCCGGCTCGGAATCCGTGGACACGGCGCTGAAAATCGCCCTGGCCTGGCAACGGGCCCGGGGTCAGGGAACCCGCACCCGGCTTATCGGCCGCGAACGCGGCTATCACGGGGTGGGCTTTGGCGGCATCTCGGTGGGCGGCATCCCCGGCAACCGCAAATGGTTCGGCACCCTGCTGGGTGGAGTGGATCATCTGCCCCACACCCTCAACATAGGGAAAAATGCGTTCACCAAGGGGTTGCCAGCAGAAGATCTCACGCAAGCCGATGAATTGGAGAAGATCGTGTTCCTGCACGATGCCAGCAACATCGCCGCCGTCATCGTCGAACCCATCGCCGGCAGCACCGGGGTCATCATGCCGCCCAAGGGCTACCTCAAGCGGCTGAGGGAGATCTGCACCAAGCACGGCATCCTGCTGATCTTTGATGAGGTGATCACTGGATTCGGTCGCCTCGGCTCCCCCTTCGCCGCCCAGGAGTTCGACGTCATCCCCGACATGATCACCTGCGCCAAGGGCCTCACCAACGGGGCCATCCCCATGGGGGCCGTGCTGGTGAGCGATGGCATCTATGACGACATGATGGCCGCGGGCAAGGGCGCCATCGAGCTGTTCCACGGCTACACCTACTCCGGTCACCCGGTGGCGGCCGCCGCGGGCCTAGCGACCTTGGAGATTTACCGCAATGAAAACCTGCTCAGCCGCGCCGCCTCCCTGGCGGGCTACTGGGAGGAGGCAGCTCATTCCCTCAAGGGCTGCAAGCATGTCAAGGATGTGCGCAACTACGGTCTGGTGGCGGGCATCGAGCTGGAGTCCATCCCCGATGCGCCGGGCAAGCGAGCCTACGAGGTGTTCGTGCGCTGCTTCGAGAAGGGGGCCCTGATCCGGGTCACCGGCGACATCATCGCCCTGTCGCCCCCCCTCATCATCGAGCGCAGCGAGATCGACGATCTCTTCACCCTGCTGCAGGACGCGCTGCAAGCCCAGGATTGATCACCCATTCCCATTCTCGGGGCATCCGGTCGGGTGCCCCTCCTTGCGCCCGGGCCATGGCCGCACAGGTATACCCCATTTCACGGAGGATTTATGGCTTACAGGATCAACAACTTCATCGACGGTGAGACCATGGAGAGTCGCAGCGAGCGCGTCGGTGCCATCTTCAATCCCGCCACTGGCCAGCAACAGGGCCAGGTGGTGCTGAGCAGTGCCGACGAGTGCCGGGAGGCCATCGCCAGCGCCGAGCGCGCCTTCGCCGACTGGTCCCAGACCCCGCCCCTGGTACGGGCCCGGGTGATGTTCCGCTTCAAGGAGCTGATGGAGCAGCACAGGGACGAGCTGGCCCGGCTCATCAGCCGCGAGCACGGCAAGGTGTTCTCCGACGCCCTGGGAGAATTGACCCGGGGGCTGGAGGTGGTGGAATTTGCCTGCGGCATCCCCCATCTGCTCAAGGGGGAACACTCCCTCAACGTGGGCCGCGGGGTCGACAGCCACTCCATGATGCAGCCGGTGGGGGTTTGCGCCGGCATCACGCCGTTCAACTTCCCGGCCATGGTGCCGCTCTGGATGTTCCCGGTGGCGCTGGCGTGCGGCAACAGCTTCATCCTCAAGCCGTCGGAAAAAGATCCCTCCCTCTCCCTGCGCATGGCCGAGCTGCTCAAGCAGGCGGGCCTGCCGGACGGGGTGCTGAACGTGGTCAACGGCGACAAGGAGGTGGTGGACGTGCTGCTGACCGACCCGCGGGTGGCGGCGGTCTCCTTCGTCGGCTCCACCCCCATCGCCCAGTACATCTATGCCACCGCCTCGGCCCACGGCAAGCGGGTGCAGGCGCTGGGTGGCGCCAAGAACCACATGCTGGTGATGCCGGATGCGGATCTCGATCAGGCGGTCGCCGCCCTGATGGGGGCAGCCTATGGTGCCGCCGGTGAGCGCTGCATGGCGATCTCGGTGGCCCTGGTGGTGGGCGACGACACCGCCGATGCCCTGGTGGCCCGGCTCTCACCCCTGGTGGCGGCCCTGCGGGTCGGCCCGGGCCTGGGTCAGACCCCGGAGAACGAGATGGGGCCCCTCATCAGCCGGGAACACCTGGCCAAGGTGCGCGGTTACGTGGATCAGGGGGTGGCCGAAGGAGCCGAGCTGGTGGTGGATGGCCGCTCCCATAGCGGCGGCGAGGGCTACTTTATCGGTGGCAGCCTGTTTGACAAGGTGGGCCCTGAGATGCGCATCTATCGGGAGGAGATCTTCGGCCCCGTGCTCGCCATCGTGCGGGCGCCGGACTACGAGACGGCCCTGCGACTCATCAACGAACATGAGTACGGCAACGGTACCGCCATCTTTACCTGCGACGGTGACACCGCAAGGGACTTCACCACGAGGGTGCAGGTCGGTATGGTAGGGGTGAACGTCCCCATTCCCGTGCCCATGGCGTTTCACAGCTTCGGTGGCTGGAAGCGATCCATCTTCGGGCCGCTCAACATGCACGGGCCGGATGGGGTGCGTTTCTACACCCGGATGAAGACGGTGACTGCCCGCTGGCCCCAGAGCCTGCGCGCCGGCGCCGAGTTCTCCATGCCGACCATGAAATGACAACATGCAGCAGCTAGCCCTGGCATGGCCCGGCGGAAGGGATCCGCCGGCTTGTCCCGCTATCCCTGTGAAGGAGTGACAGATGCGACTGGGAATTCTCGATTGTGACCGGCTTGACCCCGACTTGGTGGGTGATTTTGGCCCCGTTTACTCCGAGATGTTTATCAAGGGTTTCCGGGCGCTGGCCCCGGCGCTGGAATACCGGGTCTGGTCGGCCCTCGACGGCGAGTTGCCGGGGGATCTGACCGAATGCGATGCCTGGCTCATCACGGGATCCCGTCACGACGCCTACAGCGATCTGCCCTGGATCCTGGCGCTGCGGGAGTGGATCCGCCGCGCCCACGACGCCAACGTCAAGCTGGCCGGGGTCTGTTTCGGTCATCAGGTGATCGCCCAGGCCCTGGGGGGCGAGGTGATGAAGTCCACCAAGGGCTGGGGGCTCGGCGTCTCCGTCCATCCCATGCTGGAGTCCGAACCCTGGATGCAGCCAGGGCTCGAGACCATCCGGATCCTGGCGAGCCACCAGGATCAGGTGGAGCAGTTGCCGCCGGGTGCGACCCGGCTGGCGGGCAATGATTTCTGCCCCAACTTCATGTTCCTGCAAGGGGACAACATAGTGGCCATCCAGGGTCACCCCGAGTTTTCGGTGGAGTACAACCGGGCGCTGATCGAGCGGCGCCGGGACCGGCTGCCGGATGCCTACTACCAGCGCAGCCTCTCTTCCCTCGAGGGGGAGGTGGACTCCGCCACCATGATGCAGTGGCTGCTGCAGTTTCTCGGCATCTTGCCGGTCGAGTCCGCCTGACGCCGCCGCCGGTTTGTCATATCCCCCCTGCTGATGCTAGATTTTGTAGCAAAATGAAGGATCAAGCGGCGATATGCCAAGTTCGGATGATACACTGGCCGCCATTTGTGGCGGCCTTGTTTTCCGATGTTGGCAGCCGCGCCAGCCTGTGAGGGTGCAATCTTGAAACTACAGCAGTTGAAGTATCTGATCGCGGTGCGGGACCACAACCTCAACGTCTCCGTCGCGTCCGATGCGCTCTATACCAGCCAGCCCGGGGTGAGCAAACAGATCGGCCTGCTGGAGAGCGAGCTGGGGGTGCGCATCTTCGAGCGCCGTGGCAAGCACCTGCATCGCATCACCCCGGTGGGGGAGGAGATCATCAAGTGCGCCGAGGCCATGCTCAACATCGAGAGCAAGATCAAGGCGATCTCCCGGGAGTACCTGGATCCGACCGTGGGGACTCTCAACATCCACACCACCCACACCATAGCGCGGCATCTGCTGCCCAAAAGCGTCACCTATTTCACCAAGAAGTACCCCAAGATCTCGTTCCACCTGCACCCCGTGATGTCGGCCACCAAGGAGCAGATCAGCAAGGGTTACTCGGATTTCTCCATCGTTGCCCACGAGATAGGCTTCGACAAGGAGCTGATCGCGCTGCCCGCCTACCTCTGGACCCTCTCCCTGGTGGTGCCTCTGGATCACCCGCTGGCCAAGGTGAAGAAGCCGACCCTGGAGCAGCTCTGCCAGTACCCCATTCTCAGCTACGAGAGCGGTGCCACCGGGCGTCAGGCGCAGGATGCGGTGTTCCAGGCGGCGGGGCTGACCCCCAACTACTACATGACGGTGATGGACGCCGGGGTGATCAAGCGCTACGTGGAGCTCGGCTTTGGCATCGGCATCATCTCCTCCCTGGTGGCCAACGACACCGATGCCCCCGGTCTCGTGGCCATCAATCTGGAGCACCTGTTCGCCCCCTGTCCGGCCCAGATCTGCTTCAGCAAGAGCATTCTGCTGCAGAACTACATGTATGACTTCATTAGTTCTTTCTCCCCCCACCTCACCAAGGAGGTGATCCAGAACGTCATGCAGCAGCCGACCCAGGCGCGCATCGACGAGTTGCTGGCCGGGGTGGAACTGCCCGTCTATTGAATCAGCCGGCCTTCAGCCCCCGTGTTGATGTCTCTGTTCGGGCCCCGGTGGGGCCCTTTGTTTCTTCGAGGTCCCCATGTCCCGCATCCTGCTGCTCGCCAATCTCAACTGTGATCACGTGCTCTCCCTGGCCGAACCCCTGGTGGCGGGGGCGCGGCTGCAGTATGTGGATCAGGGGCGCAGGCTGGGTGGCGGCGCCGCCAATACCGGCATCGGTCTGGTGTGGGCGGGGCACGAGGTGCGCATCGCCTCCCGGGTCGGGCTGGACGAGACCGGCGACTGGCTGCTGGAACAGGCGGCGAGCCACGGGCTGGATTGCGCCCATGTGGAGCGCTTCGGTGGCGAGACCGGGGAGCTGCTGGTGCTGGTGGACTCCACCGGGGAGCGCACCATACTGCGGCGCCCCCGCCGCCCGGATCTGCCCGGCGACCTGCCGACCGAGGGGGTGGACTGCCTCTACGTCAACTACCCCGGCACCGCCATCATCGGTTACATGCGCCAGATGCTCGGCAAGAGCTTCGTGGTGGCCCAGTACCCCAAGGGGGGGCAGGCTCGCCGCCCTTGCCACGTGCTGGTGGCCTCCCGCTCCGACCTCGCCGAGGTGAGCGACCCCTGGCAACACGCGCGCCAGCTTGCCGGTGATCAACTGGAGTGGCTGGTGCTGACCGAAGGCAAGGCGGGGGCTCTGGCCCTGCACGGTGAGGAGCAGATCCGGGTGGCGGCGCGGCCCGTTTCCGTGGTGGACACCACGGGGGCGGGGGACGCCTTCGCCGGTGGTCTCATTCACGGTCTGGCGCGGGGGATGGCCATCAAGGATGCCCTGCAGTGCGCGGTGGACTGGGGGGCCTTCGCGGTCGCCTCCGAGAGTTCCATCCCCTCCCAGGCGCTGAAAAGCTGGCTGAAACAACCTCACTGACGAGCGGATGGCAACCCGATCATGGTGTTGCCCTTCCGACCTGATGACGTGACTTCTCCACCAGAAAGGGCCGAAACCCCGGGTTCAGCCTGCAAGTTTGCGATCAATCAAAGAAAGTGTCGATTTATGTACATCTTCGTCGACACCCGTCCGGGCTGCTCTTAACCTTGTCATTCCACGACTCGGCCGAAGAAGCGGAACCTGTGCGGTTGCACCTGTTATCTCCCCTCCTGGCCCCCGGTTGTCGTCCTGATTTCTGGCTTGTAGTAAGAGGCAAGTGCGACCATGCAACTGACACGATTTACCGACTACGCCCTGCGTACCCTGACGTTTCTGGCGATCCAGCCCGGTGATCGCCTGTCGACCATCACAGAGGTGGCCGACACCTTCGCCATCTCCCGCAATCACGTGGTCAAGATAGTGCACCAGCTCGGCATCAAGGGTTACATCGAGACGGTGCGTGGCAAGCACGGCGGGATCCGGCTCGGACGCTCCGCCGTCTCCATCAACCTGCGGGACGTGGTGATGGACATGGAACACGTGCTCTGCCCGGTGGACTGCAAACGCGAGAATTGCCGCCTCTCTGGCGGCTGCCGCATCCAGGGCATCTTGCGCCGCGCCATGAACGCCTTCCTGGAAGTGCTGGGGGAGTACACATTGGCGGATGCGGTGCGCGACCCCACTCGTTTATGCCACCTGCTTGGCATAGAGCAGGAGAATATCCTGACGATGGCCTGAGGATCATGGCGGAGAAAGGGCCCCTCGGGGCCCTTTTTGCTGTCCGGGAGCGATGTCGGGAGCTGAGAGGATCGGGCCGGGAAGGCGCATCGTGGGCGAGCTGCCGACGCCGTCAGAGCTGGGGGATCAGGGTGATGGCCCCGTGCAGGCAGGCGAGACCGCAGGCGCCGCAGCCGTCGCAGGCCGCCATGTTGACGCTGATGCCGTCGCAGCTGGCCTTGATCGCCTGCTGGGGGCAGGCATCCTCGCACAGCAGGCAGTAGAAACCCTGGCGGGCCTGACAGCTCGCCTCGATCCGGACCCGGGTCTGCACCTGGCGGCCGAGCCGCAGATCCAGCGCCCCGGTGGGACAGGCCCTGGCGCAGCTGCCGCAGTAGCTGCACTGGCCGCAGGCGAGATCCAGTACCGGGGTGCCGGCGACGGGGCTGCCGTCATACTCGGGACGATCGGCGGGTTTGAGCAGGCCGTTCGGACAGGCCTCGAAGCAGTCGCCACAACGGCTGCACAGAGAGAGGAACTGCGACTCTTCGATGGCCCAGGGCGGGCGCGCCTCCAGGCAGGCCACGGCCGGTTTGGCGGTGTCTCCCAGCGCTTGTCTTAACCAACAGCAGAAAAAATGCGTCATGCCCACCCCGAATACCTAATAGGGGTTAATTTTAGCCAGTTATCTGGCGACAAGCCAGAGAATCACATGGCCCAGGATCGCAAGCCGGGTTGCCCTTGTGTAAGCTAGGCGAGTCTTTTTACGTGGTTGAACATACACATGTGGTTATTTCTCTGGCGTGCCTCCCTGCTCTATGTCTTCCCGCTGCTGATGTGGGCCTATTGTCACATCAAGGGCATCGAGTTCACCGAGCTCGATACCGGGGTCAACAGCCACAAGTGGGTGGTGTTGGCCGCCTACCTCATCTATGTCCTGCTCTGGCTGCTGCTTAACCGCTATCTCGAACTCTTCCTGCGCCAGCGGGGCCGTCGATGATACCGGCGGCGCTCTGGTTGCCTGTCCTGCTGGCGGGGGGGCTCGCCCTCGGGCTCGGCTGGCTGGTGGGGCGGCGTGGCGCCCGTGAGCAGAGCCTGCTCACCGAGGAACGCTACCAGGTGCTGCAAGACAGATTCGACGAGTTGCAGGACGAGAAGATGCTGGGCCAGCAGAAGCTGGAACAGCAGCAGACCCTGCTGCTCAAGCTCACCGCCCGCCTCAAGGACGCCGAGGCGACCCTGCGCAGCGAGCGTCTGGCCAGCGCCGAGAAGCTGCAGTTGCAGCAGCAGGCGGAGGCTCGCCTGAGCCAGCAGTTCGAAAATCTCGCCAACCGCATCTTCGAGCAAAACTCCGGCAACTTCCGCGAATTGAACCAGAACAGCCTGGATCTGTTGCTGACTCCGCTGAAAGAGCAACTGGAGGGTTTTCGCCGCCAGGTTGGGGAGACCCATGCCCAGGAGACGGCCCAGCGCCACAGCCTCAAGTTCGAGCTGGAGCGTCTGGCCGAACTCAATGCCCGCATGACCGAAGAGGCGGCGGCCCTGACCCGCGCCCTCAAGGGGGACAGCAAGCAGCAGGGCAACTGGGGGGAGGTGGTGCTGGCCCGGATCCTCTCCGAGTGCGGCCTGCGGGAGGGGCACGAGTACCACACCCAGGTCAACATCGAGGTGGAGAAGAACAAGCGCTACCAGCCGGATGTGATCGTCCACCTGCCCCAGGACAAGGACATCATCATCGATGCCAAGGTCTCCCTGACCGCCTACGAGCGCTGGTATAACAGCGATGACGAGCTGGAGAAGGCGGTGGCGCTCAAGGAGCACGTCGCCTCGGTGCGCAATCACATCCGCGAGCTGGGCCGCAAGGATTACCAGCTGCTGCCCGGGGTGCGCACCCTGGACTATGTGCTGATGTTCGTGGCGGTGGAGCCGGCGTTTCTGACCGCGGTGGAGGCAGATCCCTCCCTGGTGCGTTACGGGCTGGATCACAACATCCTGCTGGTGAGCCCCACCAACCTGATGGTGGCCCTGCGCACCATCGAGAACCTGTGGCGCTATGAACGACAGAACCAGAACTCGCGCCAGATAGCGGAGCGGGCCGGCCGTCTCTACGAGAAGCTGCGGCTGTTCGTGGAGGAGATGCAGCAGATGGGGGGCAGCCTGCACAAGGCGCAGGAGAGCTACGACAAGGCCATGGGGCGGCTGGTGAACGGTCGCGGCAACCTGATCGCCCAGGCCGAGCGCTTCCGCGAGCTGGGGGTGGAAGTCACCAAGCCCCTGCCGGAACCTCTGATCAACCGTGCCCTTGAGCGGGAAGATTCCGCCGACTAGCGCGATGTGAGTCGTTCATCCCATAGAAGAAGGGCAGCCGTGGCTGCCCTTCTCGTTTTTGTCCGACACAGGGGTCTCGCGCCTTATTGCTTCCAGAAGGAGGGGAAGAAGAGCACGGCCACCGTCAGGATCTCGAGACGTCCCAGCAGCATGCCGAACGACAGTATCCATTTGGCCGAGTCCGGCAGGCTGGCGAAGTTGGTGCTGGGGCCGATGACCGGGCCCATGCCCGGGCCCACGTTGGCGACGGCGGTGATGGAGCCCGAGATGGCGGTCAGGGGATCCAGCCCGATGGCGGCGAGCAGGGCGGCGATCAGCAAGATGATGGCGAAATAGGCCAGCACGAAGGAGATGAGGGAGCGGATGATGGCGTCGTTGACCGGCCGACCGTTGTACTTCTGGGGGAAGACGGCGGAGGGGTGCATCAGCTGGCGCATCTGCTTCTTGAACAGGGCGAAGGCCACCTGCACCCGGAAGATCTTGAGCCCCCCCGCGGTGGAGCCGGAGCAGGCCCCCAGCGCCAGCAAAATGATGAAGATGATGCTGGTGAGTGGCCCCCAGGCACCGAAGTCACCCAGGCCGAAACCCGTGGTGGTCAGCACCGAGACGATATTGAAGCTGCTGACCCGCAGCGCATCCATGAAGCCATAGATGTCCCGCACCCACAGATAGAAGGTGACCACCACCGTCACCCAGACCACCAGCCAGAAGAAACCCTGCACCTGGGCATCTCGCAGCAGGCTGTTGTCACGGCGGGCGAGGGCCTGCACGTAGAGCAGGAAGGGCAGACCGCCGAGGAACATGAAGAGGGTGCCAATCCAGTGTGCCGAGTGGGAGAAGTGGGACATGGATTGGTCCGAGGTGGAGTAGCCGCCGGTGCTGAGGGTGGTCATGGCGTGGTTGACCGCCTCGAACAGGTTCATGCCGCTCACCCAGTAGGCGAGGAAGCAGAGCATGGAGAGCACCAGATAGACCAGCACTATGTTGTTGGCCACCGTCTTGGCGCGCGGAGCGCTCTTGTCGGACCAATCCGAGCTCTCTGTCTGGAACAGCTTCATGCCCCCCACGTTGAGGTAGGGCAGCACCGCTACTGCCATCACGATGAAGCCCACCCCGCCAAGCCACTGCAGGATGGAGCGCCACAACAGGATGCTGTGCGCCATGCCGTCGAGCCCCGACAGCACGGTGGAGCCGGTGGTGGTGACCCCGGACATGGTCTCGAAGTAGGCGTCGGCGAAGTTGATGTGGTTGATGAAGACGAAGGGCAGGGCCCCGAAGATGCAGGCCACCACCCAGACCGAGGTGGTGAGCAGGAACATCTCCCGCACGCCGAGGTGGAACTCCGCCTTGCGGCCATAGTGCAGGCAGAGCAGGGCGGCGCCGTGGGTGATGAGCACGGACTTGAGAAACTCGACGAACCCCTCCGAGCCGGTGAACAGGGCCAGCAGGGTGGGCAGCCACATGAAGAGAGCCAGCTTGGAGAGCACCAGGCCGAGGGTGAAGACGATGGGACGCAGCTTGATCATGCAGGATAACCTGGTCGTTGATTAACAAAAAACCCGGACAATTCTCTGCAAAAGTGTCCGGGTCTGGTTGTCGTTGCCTGTTGCATGGCAGATCAGAGGAAGAAAGGACTTGGCTGGAACAGACGCTCCACTTCCGGGATGTACTTCTTGTCCACCAGGAACATGACCACGTGGTCATCCTGCTGGATCTGGGTACGATCGTGAGCGATCAGCACCTCATCCCCCCGGACTACCGCGCCGATCGTGGTACCCGGCGGCAGTTTGAGCTCACCCACCGTCTTGCCGACCACCTTGGAGGTGTTCTCGTCCCCGTGGGCGATGGCCTCTATGGCCTCGGCGGCCCCCCGGCGCAGGCTGTAGACGTTGGCGATGTCGGCCCGGCGTACATGGGTCAGCAGGGCCGAAATGGTGGCCTGCTGGGGGGAGATGGCGATGTCGATGGAGCCACCTTGCACCAGATCCACGTAGGCGCCGCGCTGGATCAGCACCATGGTCTTCTTGGCGCCCATCTTCTTGGCGAGCAGGGCCGACATGATGTTGGCCTCGTCCTCGTTGGTGACCGCGATGAAGACGTCGATCTGATCGATGTGCTCCTCCGCCAGGAGCTCCTGGTCCGCCGCGTCACCGCAGAAGACGATGGTGTTCTCCAGCACCTCGGAGAGCTGCTCGGCCCGCTTCTGGTTGCGCTCGATGAGCTTGACGCTGTAACGCTTCTCCAGCTGGCGGGCGAGACCGGCGCCTATGTTGCCACCGCCGACGATCATGATGCGTCTATAGGGGCTCTCGAGGCGCTGCAGCTCCGACATCACGGCGCGGATATGGCCGGCGGCGGCGACGAAGAACACCTCGTCATCCGCTTCTATGATGGTGGTGCCCTGGGGACGGATGGAGCGCCCCTGACGGAAGATGGCGGCGACCCGGGTCTCGATGTTCGGCATGTGGTCCCGCAGGGTGGAGAGGGCATTGCCCACCAGGGGGCCGCCGTAGTAGGCCTTGACCGCCACCAGACCCACCTTGCCACCGGCGAAGTCCACGACTTGCAGGGCACCCGGGTACTCGATGAGACGACGCACGTAGTCGGTCACCAGCTGCTCGGGGGCGATCAGGTGATCCACCGGCACGGATTCCGGCAGGAACAGGCGATCCCGCTCCACCAGATAGGCCGGGGAGCGGATCCGCGCCACCTTGTTCGGGGTGTTGAACAATGAGTAGGCCACCTGGCAGGCGACCATGTTGGTTTCGTCGCTGTTGGTGACCGCAACCAGCATGTCTGCATCCTGGGCACCGGCTTCGCGCAGCACCCTGGGGTGGGCACCGTGGCCGTTCACCACCCGCAGATCGAACTTGTCCTGCAGCTCCCGCAACCGCTCGCTGTCGGTGTCGACTATGGTGATGTCGTTGTTCTCGCCGGCGAGGTTCTCCGCCAGGGTGCCACCGACTTGGCCTGCGCCAAGAATGATGATTTTCATAGAGAAATCTTGCTCAAGGTTGCTTCGAAACGAAGGCGCCCGCAGGCGCCCCGGCCCTTCATCTGCAGCTTACTGTTTGATCAGCCTGGCGTAGTAGAAGCCATCCATCTCGGCTTCCCCCGGCAGGAACTGGCGACCCGGGTTGTCCGGGGTGTCCTGCTCGTGCAGGGGCACCAGGCGCGCATCCGGGGTGGCGGCCAGGAAGGCGCGGATCTGTTCCCGGTTCTCCTCGGGCAACACCGAGCAGGTGGCGTAGAGCAGGGTGCCACCCTGCTTCAGTTTGGCCCAGAGGGCGTTCAGGATGCGGCGTTGCAACTCGGCCAGCTCGCGGATGTCCTGATCCCGGCGCAGCCACTTGATGTCCGGGTGACGACGGATGACACCGGTGGCGGAACAGGGGGCGTCCAGCAGGATGCGATCGAACTGGCCTTCTGGCCACCACAGCTCCGGGGTGCTGGCATCCCCGTGGATAACCTTGGCCACGAGGCCGATGCGATCCAGGTTCTCCTGCACCCGCTTGAGGCGGTGCTCGTCCGCATCGACGGCAACCACCCCGGCGAGCGCGGGCTGGCGTTCCAGCAGGTGAGCCGTCTTGCCGCCGGGGGCGGCGCAGGCATCCAGCACCCACTCGCCCGGCTGTGGGTCCAGCAATCGGGCAGCCTGCTGGGCGGCGCCATCCTGCACCGAGCAGTCGCCCTGCTCGAAGCCCGGCAGCTTGGTCACGTCGCAGGGGCGCTCAAGCAGGATGCAATCCTCGCCCTCTTCACCGGCGGTGGCGTTGATGCCGGCCTCCGCCATGCGCGCCAGCATCTGCTCACGACTCTGCCGTTGGCTGTTGTTGCGGATCCACATGGGGGGGCGCTGGTTGTTCGCCTCCATGATGAATTCCCAGTCGTCGGGATAGGCCTGGCGCAGGCGCTTGGTCAGCCACTCGGGGTGGCCGAGGCGCACGCTGGGGACGCGATCGATGCGCAGCAGGATGACCTCGGCGCTGCGCTGGAAGTTGCGCAGCACGCCGTTGATGAGGCCGCGCAATGAGCTGCCCTTGAGCAGCTTGACGGCGTTGACCGTCTCGGCCACCGCGGCGTGGGCCGGAATGCGGGTGTAAATCAGCTGATAGAGACCCACCAGGATCAGGTAATGGAAGATGCGGCTCTTGTTCTTGAGGGGCTTGTCCATCATCTCGCCCACCGCCGCGTCGAGGCGTGGCAGCCAGCGCAGGGTGCCATAGCAGAGTTCTTGCAGGAGGGCGCGATCGCGAGGGGCCACCTTCTCCTGGGCAGCAGGCAGAACGGCGGAGAGGGATTGACCCTGATCCAGCACCTGTTGAATAACGAGAGCGGCCTGTGCACGTGTTTTCATAGCGTTACCTTAAATGCGCAAGTCGGGGCCCGGGCCCCGCTTGTTTCAATTCAATTGCGTGCCGGGGGCAAACCAGTCGCGGCGGGAGTTGAGCAGATCCGCGGCCGACATGGCCTTCTTGCCGGGAGGTTGCAGTGCCAGCAGGCGCAGCACGCCCTTGCCGGTGGCGATGTCGATCCCCTGCTTGTCGGCCTTGAGCAGGGTGCCGGCCGCCTGACCGTGCTCCTGTTCGATGACCTCGGCCTGCCACACCTTGATGGTCTGTTCGGCCACCTCGAACCAGCTGATGGGCCAGGGGTTGAAGGCGCGGATGCAGCGCTCGATGGCGACGGCCTCCATGGACCAGTCGATGCGCGCCTCCTCCTTGGAGAGCTTCTGGGCGTAGTTGGCCAGGGCGTCGTCCTGCTCCTCGGCTTGGGCTTCCCCGGCGGCCATGGCATTCAGGGTATCGACCAGTGCCTGGGGGCCGAGCTCGGCCAGCTTGTCATAGAGGCTGGTGGAGGTCTCGTCGGCCGCGATGGGGCAGCTCACCTTGCGGATCATGGCGCCGGTATCCAGTCCCACGTCCATCTGCATGATGGTGACGCCGGTCTCGGCATCGCCCGCCCAGATGGAACGCTGGATGGGGGCGGCACCGCGCCAGCGCGGCAGCAGGGAGCCGTGCACATTGATGCAGCCAAGACGCGGGGTATCGAGCACGACCTTGGGCAGGATCAGGCCATAGGCCACTACCACCATGAGATCGGCACCGAGGGCCGCCAGCTCGGCCTGAGCTTCTTCATTGCGCAATGAGGCGGGTTGGTAGACCGGCAGCTGGTGGGCGAGGGCCAGCTCCTTGACCGGGCTGGCGGTGAGCTTCTGGCCGCGACCCGCCGGTTTGTCGGGCTGGGTGTAGACGGCGACGACCTCGTGGTCGGAAGACAACAACGCCGCCAGGTGACGGGCGGCGAAGTCGGGAGTACCGGCAAAAATCAGTTTCAATTTATTCAATGGGGCAGATCCTTAGAGGACTTTGCGATCTTCACGTGCCATCTTTTCCAGCTTCTGGCGAATGCGCTGGCGCTTGAGCGGGGACAAGTAATCCACAAACAGCTTGCCGACCAGATGATCCATCTCATGCTGGATGCAGATGGCGAGCAGATCGTCCGCTTCCAGCTCGAACGGCTGGCCGTTGCGATCCAGCGCACGCACCTTGACCCACTCGGCGCGCGGCACCAGGGCGCGGCTGCCGGGAACGGAGAGGCAACCCTCTTCGATGCCGGTGCTGCCGGACTGTTCCAGGATCTCGGGGTTGATCAGCACCAGCTGATCCTCGCGGTCTTCGGAGACGTCGATCACTATGATGCGCTGATGAATGTCCACCTGAGTCGCGGCCAGGCCGATGCCTTCCTCCGCGTACATGGTTTCGAACATATCATCTACAATCTGTTGTAACTCGGGTGTAATGGTCTCGACAGGGGCTGCGATGGTACGCAGACGCTCATCGGGGAAACGCAATACATCTAGAATGGCCATAATTTTTCTTTGGTTTCGTATAAATGCAGTCAATATTGACGTAATTCTAGTCATTTACGCCGACAAAAAACAGCAACACTTTGCGAGCAGAAATAACAGGGAGTGTTATGTATCTGAAGCAAACCATCCTCGCGTGCCTGACGGCAGCCCTGACGAGCGGCGCCCTGGCGGCGCCACTGGCCTTGAAAGCCGGTCATCCCGACAACTATGTGGTGCAAAAGGGCGACACCCTCTGGGACATCTCGGGCCAGTTTCTGGCCGAACCCTGGCTCTGGCCACGGCTCTGGAACATCAATCCCCAGATCGCCAATCCCCACAGGATCTATCCGGGGGATGTGCTGCAACTGAGCTGGGTCAATGGGGAGCCTCGCCTCGGCAAGGCCAGCCAAGGGGGCAAGCAGGTCATCCATCTCTCCCCCAAGAACCGCTATGAAAACAAGGCCAATCCGGTGCCGACCCTGCCGCTCAGCGAGATCGGCCCCTTCCTGCAGACGGATCACATCCTGGCCAATAATCAGCAGGCGAAAGAGATGCCCTATGTGCTTGGCAACAACGAGAAGCACATCGGCATGCTGGAAGGGGATACCCTCTACGTGCGAGGGACGCTGATCCCGGGCCAGCACTACGGTGTCTATCATCCCGGGACTGTCTACAAGGACAAGCAGACCGGGGAGTCACTTGGGCAGGAGGCGATCTTCGTCGGTGTGGTGCGGGTCGAAGAACAGTTGCCCGACAACACCGCCAGAGTGACCCTGGCCCAGAGTCGGCGGGAAGTCTATCAGGGGGACAAGGTGATGCCGCTGCCGCCCCAGGAGACTCTCACCGCCGTCTTCATGCCCAAGGCGGCGCCCGTGATCAGCCCCGGCTACGTGATTGAGCTGCCGAGCAAGGCTCGCGGAGGTGGCAAGTTTGACGTGGTACTCATCAACAAGGGGCTCAGAGACAGCGTCTCCCCCGGTGATGTGCTGGACATCCAGCGCCCCGGCGCCGAGATGGTGGACAAGAATGGCAAGGTCTCTTACCGCGAATACGCCTCCGTCTATGACAAGGCGTTCTATTCTGCCGGCAAGTCTTCCCTGCCGTCAGAATCCGTGGCCAGGGTCATGCTGTTCAAGGTGTATGACAAGCTGAGCTATGGCCTCATCCTGCAGAGCCGCGAGCTGGTGAGCTCGGGTTACCAGGTCAGCAACTTCTGACGTGTCGGCGCCTCTCGATCGCCTCGCCCTGTGGTTGACCCTGAATGCGGTGAGTGGCATCGGGCCGGTGACCGCTGCCCGCCTGCTGAGCCGCTGCCATGATGACATCGCGGCCCTGTTCGAGGGCGACGATGGTCAGCTGCGAGCCATGGGGCTCGATGAGCATCAGCTTCGGCAACTCAGGTGGCCGGGCCCCGAGGTGGAAGAGGGGCTGCACTGGGCCAGTCAGCCCGATCATCATCTCATCTGCCTCGATTCTCCGCTTTACCCCTCCCTGCTGAAACAGATCCCGGCTGCCCCCTTGCTGCTTTATTGCCGCGGGGATCTGTCTGCGCTGGCATTGCCGCAGTTGGCCATGGTGGGCACCCGCCACCCCACCTATGCGGGCAAGGATAACGCCGCCCGCCTGTGTACGGAGTTGGTGGAATGCGGCTTGGCCATCACCTCCGGGCTGGCCCTCGGCATCGACGGTGTCTGCCATCAACAGGCACTAGCGGCAGGAGGAACGACGCTGGCGGTGCTGGGCTCTGGGCTCGACTGCCTCTACCCCAGGCGCCATCAGGGACTGGCGGAACAGATCCTGGCACAGGGGGGACTGCTCATCTCCGAACTGGCGCCGGACAAGGGGCCCTTGGCCGAACACTTCCCGCGTCGCAACCGCATCATCAGTGGCTTGTCGCTGGGTACCCTGGTGGTGGAAGCGGCGGAGCAGAGCGGCTCTCTCATCACGGCCCGCTATGCCCTGGAACAGGGGCGTGAGGTGTTTGCCGTACCCGGCGCCCCGCAGAACGCCCAGGCGGCGGGTTGCAACCGTCTCATTCAGCAAGGGGCCAAGCTGGTGCTGGCAGCGGCCGATATTCTGGAGGAGCTGCCGATGCTGGCAGCCGCAGTGGGGGCCGCCCGCCCCGTCCCCGAGGCTTCGCATAATAGCGAATTGCCTTATGCCGATTTGTTGGATAACGTAGATTATGAAGCCACGAGCGTGGATACCGTTGCCGAGCGGTCCCGGCTTCCTGTCGAGCAGGTTCTCGGCAGGTTGGTAGAGCTGGAGCTGGCCGGTGCAGTGATGGCGGTAGCCGGTGGATACGTCAGAACGAGGAGGGCGAATCATGTTTGATGTATTGATGTACCTTTTCGAGACCTACATCCACAGCGATGCAGATGTGATGGTCGAGCAGGATGAACTCACCGACGAACTGAGCCGGGCCGGTTTCAATCAGGACGAAATCGAGAAGGCGCTCAACTGGCTGGAACGACTGGCCAATCTGCACGACAGCGAGCGGGAGGTCTATGTGACCGCCAGCGCGCAAGGCTCGATGCGGATCTATGCCCCGCAAGAGCTGGTCCGCCTCAGCACCGAGTGCCGTGGTTTCCTGCTGTTCCTGGAACAGGCCCAGGTGCTCAATGCCGAGACCCGCGAGATCTGTATTGAACGCCTGCTCGAACTGGATAAACCGGATATCGAGCTGGATGATCTCAAGTGGGTAGTCATGATGGTTCTTTTCAACGTGCCAGGCAGTGAAAACGCCTACCAGCAGATGGAAGAGCTGGTGTTTGATGAGTCAGACGGCGTCATTCACTGACAGTCCGGCGCCGCGCTGGTAGAATTCAGGCCATCTGGATTTCGAGGCGCGGCCCATGTCAAAGATCGATCACCACCTGTTTTCAGCCCACGAGCCTGCGTTCGAGCGAGAGCCGTGCCCGCAGTGTGGTGCCGAGCTGGTGATCCGCCAGGGCAAGCATGGCCCCTTCCTGGGCTGTTCCGCCTATCCCGCCTGCGACCATATCCGCTCCCTCACTCCGTCTGGCCGCGATATCGAGAAGGTGCTGGAGGGTTCGGCCTGCCCGGATTGCGGTCAGCCCCTTGCCATCAAGAAGGGGCGCTACGGCCTCTTCGTCGGTTGCACCCAGTATCCGGCCTGTCAGCATATCGAATCCCTGCAGGAGAGTGACGATACCCAGATCCTCTGCCCCGAGTGCGGCAAGGGTCACCTGGTGAGTCGCACCTCCCGTTATGGCAAACAGTTCTACTCCTGCGACGGCTACCCCCACTGCAAATATGTGGTGAACGACAAGCCGATCCCCATGCCCTGCCCCCAGTGTGGCTGGGGCATCATGGTGGAGAAAAAGGTGCGGGGGACGCTGAGCTGGATCTGTCCGCAAAAGAAATGCGGCCATCAGAGCGAGCGGGTATAATCCCGCCGCCGTAACCAAATTGAAACATCCTGGGTACCAGCGCCTGGCGGTATCAGGGTTGCCCCATGGGGGATCCCCTGTCTGCCGTGCCATTCCCCTGTCTGATGTCGGCTCAACCTGAACCTGTGACGAGGTGGCAGCCTGACTGCCGCATTCCCTATGCAAAACGAATTTGAACAAGCGGTTGCCGCTCTGCGTGCGGACGGGGTGATTGCCTATGCGACCGAGGCCGTGTTCGGTCTGGGATGTGATCCGGACTCCGAGCAGGCCGTACAGCGCCTGCTGACCATCAAGCAGCGGCCGGTGGAGAAGGGACTGATCCTGATCGCCGCCGATCTGGCGCAGTTGCAGGCGTACATCGAGCTCAGCCAGCTCAGTGCCGAGCAGCTTGCACGGGTTGAGGCGAGCTGGCCTGGCCCCTTCACCTGGATCATGCCGGCCCGCCCCACTACCCCTGCCTGGCTGACCGGCCGTTTCGATACCCTGGCGGTGCGGGTGAGTGCCCATCCCCAGGTGCAGGCCCTGTGCCGCGCCTATGGCAAGCCCCTGGTTTCCACCAGTGCCAACCTGACCGGTGAGGAGCCCGCCCGCAGCACCGCCGAGATCGGTGCCCCGCTGGCAGACATGCTGGCTTATGTATTGCCGGGGAACGTCGGTGGGCAGGCCAACCCATCCGAGATCAAGGACGCCAGAACCGGCGCCATCATCCGTCCCTCCTGAGGGCGGAACTTCCCCGCTCCGGCGGGCTGGCCCTGGCCAGGGCATCATAATAAAACGGGCGGGACGCGATCCAGCCTGACTGGAGACAAGATGAGCAAACCGGACGTGGCCGGGATCAAGGCCTTCCTGCTGCAGTTGCAGGATCAGATCTGTCACGGCCTCGAACAGGCCGATGGGGCAGGGCGCTTCGTGGAAGATGCCTGGACCCGAGAAGGCGGTGGTGGTGGCCGCACCCGGGTGCTGCGCCACGGAGCCGTAATCGAGCAGGGGGGCGTCAATTTCTCCTACGTCCATGGGGATGCCATGCCCGCCTCGGCGACCGCCCACCGCCCCGAGCTGGCGGGTCGCCGCTTCGAGGCGATGGGGGTCTCCCTGGTGATCCATCCGCACAATCCCCATGTGCCGACCAGTCACGCCAACGTACGTTTCTTCATCGCCGAGAAGGAGGGTGAAGATCCCATCTGGTGGTTTGGCGGTGGCTTCGATCTGACGCCCTTCTATCCTGTCGACGAAGATGTGCGGCACTGGCATCAGGTCTCCCGTGACCTGTGTCAGCCCTTCGGTGAAGGGGTTTACTCCGAGTTCAAGTCTTGGTGCGATCGTTACTTCTTCCTCAAGCATCGGGGAGAGACCCGTGGCGTCGGTGGCCTCTTCTTCGATGATCTGAACCGCTGGCCGTTCGATGACTGTTTCGCCTTCATGCGGGCGGTGGGTGAGGGCTATCTTGCGGCCTACCTGCCCATCGTCGAGCGGCGCAAGGCACAACTCTTTGGTGAACGTGAGCGTGAGTTCCAGCTCTACCGCCGTGGTCGTTATGTGGAGTTCAACCTGGTCTACGACAGGGGCACCCTGTTCGGCCTGCAGACCGGCGGCCGCACCGAATCCATCCTGATGTCCATGCCCCCGCTGGCTCGTTGGGAGTATGACTGGCAACCGGAGCCGGGAAGCCCCGAAGCCGCACTCTATCGCGATTACCTCACGCCAAGGGAATGGGTGTGACGCAAGGGGCCGGCAGGCCCCTTTTCGTTGCCGATTTTTGGCTTGTTCCAGGGCAGGAAAACCCGTTAAATCGGGGCATACCCTTCTGATGGAATTCCCCGATGGATCGTTATCTGGTTTTTGGCCACCCGGTGCGCCACAGCAAGTCCCCCTTCATCCATACCCTGTTTGCTCGCCAGACCCAGCAAGCGCTGGAATATGGCCTGGCCGAGCCCGTCCCCGCTGAGTTTGAAACCAGCCTGCGCGCCTTCTTCGCCGAGGGGGGCAAGGGCTGCAACGTGACGGTTCCCTTCAAGGAGCAGGCCTTCGCCCTGGTGGACAGATTGAGCCCAAGAGCCAGGCGAGCGGGGGCCGTCAATACCATCAAGCTGACCGATGACGGCGTGCTGCTGGGGGACAACACGGATGGGGCCGGTCTGGTGGCGGATCTCAAGTCTCACGGGGTGGCCCTGACAGGAAGCCGTATCCTACTGCTCGGCGCCGGTGGTGCCGCCAGGGGCTGTCTGGCCCCTCTGCTGGCCGAGGGGCCGAGCGAGCTGGTGATTGCCAACCGTACCCAGGCCAAGGCGGCCCGGCTCGCCGAGGAGTTTCAGGATCTGGGGGCTATTCAGGCCGTGGCTTATGAGGCATTGCAGGGGCCTTTCGATCTCGTCATCAACTCCACCTCCGCCAGCCTGCAGGGGGATCTGCCTCCTCTCTCCCCAGCTCTGATCCACGGTGATACTGCCATCTACGACATGATGTATGGAGCCACCGATACCCCCTTCATCGCCTGGGCCAAATCTCACGGGGCACGGCTCACCATGGATGGGCTCGGCATGCTGGTGGAGCAGGCTGCGGAGGCCTTCACCGTGTGGCGCGGTCTGCGTCCCGGTACTAAACAGGTATTGAGAGAACTGAAACGCAACCTGGGGATCCTGTGAATCAAGGCATACTCTTTCCCAACCTGATGAGCTGGGAAGAACCGGCGCAGCGAGTGCATTTCCCGGCCCAGTGGCAGGGGGCACGGATCGACTGCTACATCAGTCGGCGGCGACTGGAGAAACTGGCGGGCCTGAGCCTAGCCCGGGAGGAGGAGATCCTCAAAGCCTTCGAGGCCCTGCGCTTTGACATCGAGGAAATGACTGAAAAACTCATTGAAGAACAATCATTTGGTGAAGATGGCGCCATCTGTTTATAGATTCTTCAAGTTTTTTTCTGATGCAGCGGAACTTGAGAGGAAAATGGCTGACTAACTAGATAGTTGAGGAAGTGCTAGCTAGTCACCTTTTATAACTCCCCGGTCTTCGTACTGGGGATTTTTTTATCTACATGAAAATTAAGAAAATTTATGTAATCCATTTTTCGTGAAACTAAATTACATAAATTACTTTCACTTTCTGCTGCTTTGCTGTACAGTTATCTGCGTAGGGTACAGAGGTAAGATGTTCTATCTTTCAGACCTTTTATTTCACGTAATTGAATGTGGCTGAATAGCAGCCCCGATGAGTCATCGTCGGGGCGTTTTTTTATGCTCGCCATTTAGAGTAAATGCTTTAATTCCCCCAATTCTTTGCTAGAATGAGGGCCTTTCTTGAGGAAAACCAATCGTCTTTGTTCTCGAGAATTAGCTTTTTCCCAATTTTTTGAATTGATTGCTTAGGGCCAGTCTTGCGGATCGCAGCACTGGCCTCATTTTTGTCCTCTCCCCGCCCATCCCTTCGTTGTGTTGTAATAAAATTTCAGTTTTGTTCTTGTTTGGCCTCAAAAAGGCTCTGTACGACAAGAATTCTGAAAACGCTACCAGAGCGGCAATAAGTTAATTATTGCTACATTTAAAGCGGCTATCACATTGATTATCAATGATTCCATACCCTGAGAGGGGGCGTCATTGCGTGTCGAGATACGGGGGAGATAGGCGGGAGAGAAACTGAAAGTCTTTCAATCAGCGGAGAACCAACTCCGCTCATTGCACCGAGGTGGGGAGTGCTTACTCCTCGATCTGATCCTCTTCATCACTGTCTGCCGGCTCGTTGTCGGCTCCGGACAGATACCAGCCGGTCAGGGTCTGGGCCAGCTTCTCGACACCGATATTGGTGAGGGAAGAGAAGGCTTCCACCTGGATCTGCGGACCCAGCTCCGCCACCGCCTGGCGAACCTTGATGACCTGATTGTTGCGAGGGCCCGGGCTCAGCTTATCTGCCTTGGTGAGCAGCAGCATGACGGGCAGTTCGCGGTGGGCGCTCCACTCCAGCATATTCATGTCGGTCTCTTTGAGCGGGTGGCGAATGTCCATCAGGATCACCAGCCCTTTCAAGGACTCACGGCGCTGGAGATATTCTGCCAGCGACTTTTGCCACTTCAGCTTCATTTCCAGCGGGACCTGGGCATAACCGTAGCCCGGCAGATCCACCAGACGCTTGCCCGGTTCCAGCTCGAACAGGTTGATCAGCTGGGTGCGGCCTGGGGTCTTACTGGTGCGGGCCAGGTTCTTGTGCTTGGTCAGGGTATTCAATGCTGACGACTTGCCGGCGTTGGAGCGACCTGCGAACGCAATCTCGACACCCCCGTCATTCGGCAGGTGGCGGATATCGGGTGCGCTGGTCACAAAATGCACCTTATTGAAATTCAGAGTTTGTGTATCCAACGTAAATTCCCTATAGAGAGAGAGGGTTATGAGTTACTTTATTGTAAAATCGTGTAAAATAGCGTCGCTTATACGCGTTTATTTTAACATGCCTTCGGCGGCATGGGATCTGGAAGCCTAATAACGAGAAAGTTGGAACGCCATGAAGAACCTAGTCATTACACTTGCTCTGATGGTTGGCGTAACTGGGATGGCACAAGCCAAGGGCGATGCCACAGCGGGACAAACCAAGGCTGCTATCTGTGCAGCTTGCCATGGACCGGACGGCAACAGCCCAGTCGACATGTATCCCAAGATTGCTGGTCAGCACGCATCATATATCAAAAAACAATTAGTTGAACTGAAGGCTGCCGCTTCTGGCCAAACTGGCCGGGTTGCCCCCATCATGGGGCCCATGGCCTTGCCCCTGTCCGATCAGGACATGGATGACCTGGCAGCTTACTTCTCCAGCCAGAAGGTGACGCCCCTGGCCGTGCCGGATGAGGTCGTGGCCGCCGGCAAGGCACTCTACATGGGGGGCGACATGAGCCGGGGTCTGGCGGCATGCACCGCCTGCCATGGGCCGCGGGGATCCGGTGTCGAGCAGGCCAAGTATCCTAGCCTGTCCGGGCAGCATCCTGCCTATATCAAGGCCCAGCTGATCGCCTTCCGCAGCGCAACCCGCGAAAATGATCCCAACGGCATGATGCGGGACGTGGCCAAGAAGCTGACGGATGAAGACATAGAGTCGCTGTCCAGGTATGTGGCTGGCTTGCACTGATAACAGCTGAAACCTATCTTGTTGAAAAGTACGGGGAACTCAATTGTTCCCCGTTTCTTTTTCGCCTTTAACACCATTGGCCATAAATGGCCTGGGTTGTTGTAAGAGATCTCCTATTTTCTGATTCGGCCCCGGCTGAAACGACCCTCAGCTTTCATTTTCGAAACCATAACTTTCAAATACTTAGGCATGAATAGGCAGTTTTGTCTTCATTTGAAGACATTCTGAGTGGATTGAGCCATTCTGCCAAGTTGTTACAGTGGGCGCATGGAGTGACGCGAGGGCGATTGGCCCATCGGGTCGGACAGGAAGTCTGCTCAGCATGCACAGGTGATGAGCACGGGATAGCAAAACCAGGATGGTGATCGCTCGGGATGGGCGAGGCTGCGGGAGGCAACCACCCCGGATGGATGGCAGGATGTCATCGAGATGGGTCAGGCAAGCACACGCACATTCAGGAACGACCAATAAGGGTCAGGAAGACCCCACAACACGATGCGCAGATGTACGCCCAGGGACAGGCGTTTTGCAACCAGGGAATGGGACTCGCATAAATATAAAAAGGCAGCTTCGGCTGCCTTTTTTCCATTGGGTGATTAACCCGCTCAGGCATTCTGTGTCAAAATAGCAGCAACATGCCCAGAGGATGCCGATCCTGCGGTGTTCAGCGGTCAATATGGCCGAATTGGTGCAGGATCCCCTTCTTGTTCCAGATTTACTGTTCCCGCCTCAGCATCCTTCCCGCACGAATCCATCACGGGATCGGGCTTCAATCCAGATATTTGTCGGAGTCATTCATGTCGGCCAAACAACCCACCCGCAAGCCTACCGGCAAGCGCAAAGAATCAGATGCCAGTGCCCAGGAAGGCCGCGAGCGCAAGCGCGCCGCCAAGCGCAAGGGTTTGAAAGCAGGCTCCCGCCAACAGGCAGGGGAAGAGCAGAAGCGCGGCAGCGGCAAGCAAGCCAAGGATCCGCGCATCGGTTCCCGCAAGCCGGTCGTGCTGGTCGTGGAAGAGAAGAAGAGCAAGCCGGTCGTTTCCAAGCCGCTGAAAGAGAAGAAGCTGGTGATGACCCCCGAGCAGGAACTCGCCTCCATCGAGAACGACGATCGTCTGAATGATCTGCTGGATCGCCTGGACAATGGCGAAACCCTGGCTGCGGACGAGCAAGTCTGGGTCGATCAGCGGGTTGATCGCTACCAGGAGCTGATGGACGAGCTCGGGATCATCGATACCGATGAAGACGAAGAGGGCGACTTCGATGACGCCGACTTCGACGAGCCGAGCCAGCCTGCCTCCGAAGAGGAGCTGTGGGAGCGCTTCACCCAGGTTGACTATCAGCCTGAATCCAAGCCTGAGCCGAAGAAAAAGTGATGAGTGGATGGATGCTGGCCGCCCTGCTGGGTGGCCTTGTCTTGCTGGGGCTGGCGGTCTACGCCGGCACCCTGCTGGCTCGTCTCAAGCGTCAGCACGAGATGCAGCAACAGGCCATCGCGGCCCGCAATGAGCGCATCCTCGAGAGCGTCAGGGTGATCGCCCATGCGGTGCGGGACGGTCAGTGCGACTACTCGGAGGGGGCCATTCGCCTGACCAATCTGCTGGATGCCCTGCAGATAAAGGGTGGGCGCGCCTTCACCGAGGAGTTCCCCGGTCTCTATGGTCTCTATGAGAAGGTGAAAGAGATGCCGACTCACGAGGCGAGACGGGCGCTCAAGCGCAATGAAGTGATGAGGATGGATCTCGAGCGCAGCGGCTATGAAGCCGAGCTGGAGGCGCAGATCCTCAAGGACGTCGCCCTGTTGAAGGACTTCCAGTTAAGCCGTTGATATAAAAGAAAGAGGAAGCAAGCGTGCAAGTAGAACAGATTGTGTGGGACCAGGCCCTGATCGAGAAATACAACTACAGTGGCCCGCGTTATACCTCCTATCCCACTGCGCTGGAGTTCAACGAAGGGTTCGGTTATCCGGATTTCGTCCACGCCGCCGGCCAGTACCCGACCCGCAATTTGTCGCTCTACGTGCACATCCCCTTCTGCCACAAGCTCTGTTACTACTGCGGCTGCAACAAGGTGATCACCCGTCATCAGCACAAGGCCGATCAGTATCTCGACTTCCTCGAGCAGGAGATCAAGGCCCAGGCCCCGCTGTTCAAGCACCGGCTGGTGACCCAGCTGCATTGGGGCGGCGGCACCCCGACCTATCTGAACGAAGCCCAGACCCGGCGCCTGATGGCCATGCTGCGGGAACACTTCCAGTTTGCCGAAGAAGGGGAGATCAGCATCGAAGTGGATCCGCGGGAGATCGAACTCTCCATGCTGGATGTGCTGCGAGAGGTGGGCTTCAACCGTATCAGTCTCGGCGTGCAGGACTTCAACAAGCAGGTCCAGATCGCGGTCAACCGGGAGCAGGACAACGACTTCATCCGCGCCATGCTGGAGCGTGCCCGTGCGCTGGGCTTCCGCTCCACCAATCTCGATCTGATTTATGGCCTGCCCCACCAGAACCGGGACAGCTTCCATCACACCCTGGAAGAGGTGCTCAAAACCGATCCGGCCCGTCTTTCCATCTTCAACTATGCCCATCTGCCGAGCCGCTTCGCAGCCCAGCACAAGTTGAAAGAGGCGGACATGCCGGCGCCCCGCGAGAAGCTGGCCATGCTGCATGACACCATCACCTTCCTCACCGGCCAGGGTTACCAGTTCATCGGCATGGATCACTTCGCCAAGCCGGACGACGAACTGGCGGTGGCCCAGCGAGAAGGCAAGCTGCACCGCAACTTCCAGGGGTACACCACCCAGGGGAATTGCGACCTGCTGGGTCTGGGGGTCTCCTCCATCAGCATGATCGGCGACGCCTACTCCCAGAACCAGAAGGATCTCAAGGCCTACTACGCCCAGGTGGACGAGCTGGGCCATGCCCAGTGGAAGGGGTGCTCCCTCAATCAGGACGACCTGATCCGCCGGGAGGTGATCAAGCGCCTCATCTGTGACTTCTCCCTGAACTTCGCCGCCGTCGAGCAGGCCCACGGCCTGGTGTTCAAGGAGTACTTCGCCGAGGATCTCAAGCTGCTGCAGACCTTCATCGACGATGGTCTGGTGCGCATGACGGACGAGGGGATGGAGGTGGTCTCCACCGGTCAGCTGCTCATTCGCAACATCTGCATGTGTTTCGACGCCTATCTGCGCAGCAAGGCGCGTCAGCAGCAGTTCTCCCGGGTGATCTGAGTCGTTCGATTGCCGGACAATAAAAAAACCGCCGAGAGGCGGTTTTTTTATTGGAGACGGGATGGCGATTAGCCTTGGCGGCGGGCGGCCCGGGCGCTCAGTTCGGCCTTCTCGGCGTCGCTCAGGAAGGCCAGCGTCAGACCATTGCGCTGTGCGGTGCGGATTTCCTCATCACTCATGCCAGCAGCAGGGGCTGCGACCTCGTATTCGTAGGGGAGATCTATGCCCTCAACAGCAGGATCGTCGGTGTTGAGGCAGGCCAGTACGCCGGCGGCCAGGAACTGGCGGATCGGGTGATCGCCGAGGCTCGCCACCGTGGTGGTCTGCAGGTTGGAGGTGAGGCAGGACTCGATGCCGATGCGGTGCTCCGCCAGGTAGGCCATCAGGGCCGGATCCTGGATCGCCTTGACGCCGTGGCCGATGCGCTCGGCGCCGAGCTCCCGGATGGCCTGCCACATGCTCTCGGGGCCTGCGGCTTCACCGGCGTGCACGGTAACCCGCATTCCCGCGTCCCGCACCTTGCGGAAGTGGTCGGTGAACAGGTTGCCAGGGAAGCCCATTTCATCCCCCGCCAGATCGACGGCGACCAGCTGATCCCGGTGGGCCAGGCAGGCCTCCAGTTCGACCCGGCACTGCTCGGTGCCGAAGGTGCGACTCATGATGCCGATGAGGTTGGTCTTGATGCCAAAATCGCGGCTGCCGG
The DNA here is from genome assembly GCF_054052485.1 of Aeromonas intestinalis. NCBI lineage: Bacteria > Pseudomonadati > Pseudomonadota > Gammaproteobacteria > Aeromonadales > Aeromonadaceae > Aeromonas > Aeromonas intestinalis. Next base: position 52,834 of record NZ_JBSTYK010000014.1, on the reverse strand, counting down.
CGGCCACGCCATCGATGACGGCCTCCACCACGCCCTGGGGGTGCAGCTTGTGGGCCATGGCCATGTAGGCCGGGCTGAAACGCAGCTCGGCATAGTCGATGCCGGCGCGCAGCAGATCTTCCACGTTCTCGTAGGCCACCCGGCGGCAGGCATCGTAGTCGGCCAGCACGGCCACGCCCCAGTCCAGCTTCTTCAGGAAGGCGACCAGGCTCGGTTCGTTCTCGACGATCTGCACGTGGGGGCGCAGCGCCTCCAGCTCAGTGGCGGGCAGCTGAATGTTGTGCTGTCTACCCAGCTCGAGAATGGTCTGCGGGCGAATGTTGCCGTCCAGATGGCGGTGCAGGTCGGTCAGGGGGAGGGATCTGTCAATCATGATGGCGCCTTCTGCGAGTCGGGTTGGAAAGCCTGCCATTCTAGGCAGGACTCCTGAAAAAGATACCCCGTTTGCAGGCAAACGGGGTACTGGGCGGGCATATATTCATCAAGGCGTGATGGGAATCGTTTTCCCCTGAGGCTCAGGGAATATCGAGTTCCTTGAGCTTGCGGGTCAGGGTGTTGCGACCCCAGCCGAGCAGGCGGGCTGCCTCCTGCTTGTGACCGCGAGTGTGCTCCAGCGCCGTCTCCAGCATGATCCGCTCGAACTGGGGCAGGGCATCGGCCAGGATGTCGGTCTCCCCCAGCGCCAACTTGCCAGCCACCCAATCCTGCAACTGTTGCTGCCAGCCACCGGCGAGGGCGGGTTGTCCCGGCTCCGCCGTGCTGGTGACCGGGGTCAGCAGTTCGGGAGGGAGATCGCTCACCAGCACCTCCTGACCCGAGGCCATCACGGTCAGCCAGCGGCAGACGTTCTCCAGCTGGCGCACGTTGCCCGGCCAGGGCAGGCGGCTGACATAGGCCTGGGTGTCCGGATGCAGGCTCTTGGCCTCCACGTTCAGCTCCTTGGCCGCCCGCAACAGGAAGTGCTGGGCGAGCTGGGGAATGTCTTCGCGCCGTTCCTTGAGGGCCGGAATATGAATGCGAATGACGTTGAGGCGATGGAACAAATCCTCCCGAAACTCGCCGTCGGCCACCCGCTTCTCCAGATTCTGGTGGGTGGCGGCGATGATCCGCACGTCCACCTGCACCGGCTGGTGACCGCCGACCCGGTAGAACTGTCCATCAGCCAGCACCCGCAGCAGCCGGGTCTGTACCTCGAGGGGCATGTCCCCTATCTCGTCGAGAAACAGGGTGCCGCCATCGGCCTGCTCGAAGCGGCCATGACGGATGTTGTTGGCACCGGTGAAGGCCCCTTTCTCATGGCCGAACAGCTCGGATTCGATGAGATCTTTGGGGATGGCCGCCATGTTGAGTGCGATGAAGTTCTTGTGGGAGCGGGGGCTGTGCTTGTGCAGTGCGTGGGCGACCAGCTCCTTGCCGGTGCCGCTCTGGCCGTTGATGAGCACCGAGATGCTGGAGCGTGACAGTCGGCCGATGGCGCGAAACACCTCCTGCATGGCGGGGGCCTCGCCGATGATCTCCGGGCTGTTGCCGGGCTCCTGCTGGCGACCCTTGCGTTTGGTTCGCTGCTCCTTGAGGTGATTCTCGGCGCGGCGCACCAGGCTGACGGCCTCGTCGATGTCGAAGGGCTTGGGCAGGTACTCGAAGGCGCCGCGCTGGTAGGCGTTGACCGCACTGTCCAAGTCCGAGTGGGCGGTCATGATGATGATGGGCAGATCCGCCTGACGGCGATGGATCTGCTCCAGCAGGCTGAGACCATCGATGCCGGGCATGCGAATGTCGGAGAGGATGACGTCGGGCGAGCGCATCTCCAGGGAGCTCAGCAGGGCTTCACCATCGGCGAAACTCTCGCAATCGAAGCCTTCGCTGCCCAGGGTGCGCTCCAGGACCCACCGGATGGAGCTGTCGTCATCGACGATCCACACTTTTGCTGTCATGAGGTTCCCTTATTTGCGAAGCGGTAGATAGATGGTGAATTCGGTATGGCCGGGCCAGCTGATGCAGTCGATGCGCCCCTTGTGCTGATCGATCAGGTTCTGGGCGATGGAGAGGCCAAGCCCCGTCCCTCCCTCCTTGCCGGTGATCATGGGGTAGAAGAGGGTGTCGCGGATGGCATCGGGAATGCCGGGGCCGTTGTCGATGATCTTGATCTCCGCCGCCAGCCGGTAGCGCTGGCCGTGGATGGTGATCTGGAAGGCGGTGCGAGTCTTGATGCGGATGAGCCCGGTCTGCTCCCCCAGCGCCTCGGCGGCGTTGCGCACTATGTTGAGGAAGGCCTGCTGCAGCTGATCCGCCTCCATCTCGAATTCCGGAATGCTGGGATCGTAGTCCCGCTCGATCCGGATCTGGGGAGGCAGCTCCAGATCCACCAGACGGCGCACCTGTTCCAGTACCGAGTGCACATTGTGCATCTGGTGGCGGCCGGGCCGCTGGGGGCCGAGCAGGCGATCGACCAGGGCTCGCAGCCGGTCGGCCTGCTCGATGATGATGCCGGTATATTCCCGCAAGGCGGGATCCGGCAGCTCTTTTTGCAGCAACTGGGCGGCGCCGCGCAAGCCACCGAGGGGGTTCTTGATCTCGTGGGCCAGACCGCGTACCAGCTCCTTGGCCGCCTGCTGCTGGGCATGTTGCTGCAGCTCCTGGCTTATCTTCTTCTGCTGATCGATCTTGCGCAGCTCCACCACCATCAGCCGCTGTTCACCGCTGCCCTGGGTGTCGGCCATGGGACTGACGCTGATCTCCACCAGTCTGGGTTCCCCTTCCACCACCAGGGTCACTTCGCTGTCGGTAAAGCCTTGCCCCGAAATGAGGCACTGTTTGAATCGCTGCAGATCGAGGGAGATGTGTTCGAGCAGATAGGGCAGTTCGATGCCGATCAGGCGCCGCTCGCTGAGGGAGAGCAGCTGCTCTGCCGCCGGGTTGACGAATTGAATGCAGAGCCGCTCGTCCATCAGGATGACGGCGGTCAGCAGGTTGTCCAAGAGTGTCTTGGCGTTGTCCGAGCGGGTTGGCACAGGTTTCTCCCTAAAACGGTGCTGCTCACCGGTTATGCACCGATATGGTGCATTGAGTTTACCCGCATCGGTGCATCACATCACCCCTAATCCGCTTTGGGGGTGGCCTTGGGAGCCGGATCCACCGTGGTTCTGTGCAGGTAAAAGGTGGTTGGCTTGGATTTAGCAAGGATCGTACCGTCTTTGGCGAGCAGCTCGAGCTGCGCCTGATGGGCGCCGCGATCGAGGTTCTCCACCCGGATTGCCAGGCTGTTATGGACCAGAGGGACGGCCTTGCCGTTGAGCAGCAGGCGCAGATCGAACTGTACCGGAGCCTGGGGATTGACCTCGGCCTGGAAGACGATGTTGCCCGTGTTGTCACGCAGGGTACTGCCTGGCTCGGGGGAGAGCAGCTCGACAGACAGCTTGGCGGTCGCCTGTGCCTTCTTGTCATCAACCCCGGTCAGATGATTGAAGTTGTCGACCTGCACCGAGTGGGGGGCGGTGCCGATGAGGGGGGAGACCCGCAGATCGACCTCCTTGGCGCTTTTGCCGGGAGGGGGAGCATCGGTGTAGTGGGTCACGCCGTTGGCATCGACCCAGGAGTAGACCCTGGCAGCCTGGGCGGCGAAAGGCAGTATCAGCAAGAGGCTCAGCATCCATGGCACTGTGTTCATCCATCTCTCCTTGACGGGGTTCAGCTTAATCCTATCAGAGAAAAAACGGCCAGACCGATTGTCGGCAATATGGGGCTGGCATCGATCGATGGGCTGGCGGTTTCTTCCGTGAATGGCGCGTGTACGGGTTGCCGGCCCACCATAAAAAAACCCGCCAGCTGGCGGGTTTTCATGTTGATGACGCAAGGACACCGATTAGACGGAGTAGTACAGCTCGAACTCCAGCGGGTGCGGAGTCATGCGTACGCGATCCACGTCCTGCTGCTTCAGCTCCAGGTAGGAGTTAATGAAGTCATCGCTGAACACGCCACCACGGGTCAGGAACTCGCGGTCTGCGTCCAGGGCGGACAGGGCTTCGTCCAGGGAGCCGGCAACGGTCGGCACTTCGGCGGCTTCTTCCGGCGGCAGGTCATACAAGTTCTTGTCCATGGCGTCGCCCGGATGGATCTTGTTGATGATACCGTCCAGACCGGCCATCAGCTGGGCGGCGAAGGCCAGGTAGGGGTTGGCTGCCGGATCCGGGAAGCGAACCTCGATGCGACGGGCTTTCGGGCTCGGCACCACCGGGATACGGATGGAGGCAGAGCGGTTGCGGGCGGAGTAGGCCAGCATGACCGGGGCTTCGTAGCCTGGCACCAGACGCTTGTAGGAGTTGGTGGTCGGGTTGGCGAAGGCGTTGATGGCCTTGGCGTGCTTGATGATGCCGCCGATGTAGTGCAGCGCCATCTCGGACAGACCACCGTACAGGTCGCCGGCGAACAGGTTGACGCCGTTCTTGGCCAGGGACTGGTGGCAGTGCATGCCGGAGCCGTTGTCACCGAACATGGGTTTGGGCATGAAGGTGACGGTCTTGTTGTAGGCGTGGGCCACGTTGTGGATCACGTACTTCAGCACCTGCACTTCGTCAGCTTTCAGAGTCAGAGTGTTGAAGCGGGTCGCGATCTCGTTCTGACCGGCGGTCGCCACTTCGTGGTGGTGCGCTTCGACCACCTGGCCCATCTCTTCCAGCACCAGACACATGGCGGCACGGATGTCCTGGGAGGAGTCAACCGGCGCAACTGGGAAGTAACCACCCTTGACGAAGGGACGGTGACCCTTGTTGCCGTGTTCGTAATCGGTACCGGAGTTCCAGGCAGCTTCTTCGGATTCGATCTTCACGAAGCTGTGGCCCATGGTGTTGGAGAAGGTGATGTTGTCGAACATGAAGAATTCCGGCTCCGGCCCGAACAGCACGGTGTCGGCGATGCCGCTGGACTTCAGGAAATCTTCGGCGCGCTTGGCGATGGAGCGCGGATCGCGATCGTAGCCTTGCATGGTGGCGGGCTCGAGCACGTCACAGACGATGTTCAGGGTGGTCTCTTCGGTGAAGGGATCCAGCTTGGCGGAGGCCGGGTCCGGCATCAGCACCATGTCAGACTCATTGATGCCCTTCCAGCCGCCGATGGAGGAACCATCGAACATCTTGCCATCTTCGAAGAAGTCTTCATCGACCTGATGGGAAGGAATGGATACGTGCTGTTCTTTACCCTTGGTGTCGGTAAAGCGCAGATCAACAAACTTGACTTCGTGTTCCTGGATCAGGGCCAAAACGTTCTGGGCTGACATGCTAAGTAACCTCCGGTGTTAAAACTCTTTGGGTGAATGCGTCGTCATATTCACATAAGCCAGTATCGTGCCAAGTTTGTGACAGCTTGATTTCAGGGCATTTGCACCGTTTCAGGCTGTCGGGTCACCCGCTCTCGTGCAGTGTTGCGCCTCATAGTGGTGCAGCCTTGGATCCTTTTGGTGCACCAATGTGGTGCGCCAGCGTTCCAACCCCCATCTAAGCAGGCTTTTCAAACGGGGTCTATGATCCTGATCCCCTGTCGTGCACGAATGGTCTGCAATTCTGCTAGGCAGATCACAAAGGCGAGAGTACAATTAGCGCCCAATTTTACCCGGTGATTTGAGGCGAGAATGTTAGAGAATTTACGCAATATTGCGATTATTGCGCACGTTGACCACGGCAAAACGACTCTGGTTGATAAGCTGCTGCAGCAATCCGGCACTCTGGATCGCACCAGCGAAGGTCAGGAACGGATCATGGACTCCAATGATCTGGAACGGGAACGTGGCATCACCATTCTCGCCAAGAACACTGCGATCCGCTGGAACGACTACCGCATCAACATCGTTGATACCCCGGGTCACGCCGACTTCGGTGGTGAAGTTGAGCGTGTACTGTCCATGGTTGACTCCGTGCTGCTGCTGGTCGACGCCGTCGACGGCCCGATGCCGCAAACCCGTTTCGTGACCCAGAAGGCGTTCGCCCAGGGTCTGAAGCCGATCGTGGTCATCAACAAGATCGACCGTCCGGGTGCTCGTCCTGACTGGGTAATGGATCAGGTATTCGACCTGTTTGACAACCTGGGCGCCACCGATGAGCAACTGGACTTCAAGGTTGTTTACGCCTCTGCACTGAACGGCTGGGCCACCATGGATCAGGACGTGCCGTCCGAGAACATGGAACCCCTGTTCCAGGCCATCGTCGACAACGTGGAAGCCCCCAAGGCTGACGCCGATGGCGGTTTCCAGATGCAGATCTCCCAGCTGGACTACAACTCCTACGTCGGTGTCATCGGTATCGGCCGAATCACCCGTGGTCGCGTCAAGACCAACCAGCAGGTCACCATCGTCGGTGCCAACGGCAAGAGCCGTACCGGCAAGGTCGGTCAGGTGCTGGGTTACCTGGGTCTGTCCCGTACCGAAGTGGCCGACGCGCAAGCGGGCGACATCATCGCCATCACCGGTCTGGGCGAGCTGAAGATCTCCGACACCGTCTGTGACAACAACGCCGTCGAAGCCCTGCCGCCGCTCTCCGTTGACGAGCCGACCGTGAACATGACCTTCCAGGTGAACACCTCCCCGTTCGCCGGTAAAGAAGGCAAGTTCGTGACTTCCCGCAACATCCTGGAGCGTCTGAACCAGGAGCTGGTCCACAACGTGGCCCTGCGCGTGGAAGAGACCGAAGATCCGGACAAGTTCCGCGTCTCCGGCCGTGGTGAACTGCACCTGTCCATCCTGATCGAAAACATGCGTCGCGAAGGTTACGAGCTGGCCGTATCCCGTCCGGAAGTTATCCTGCGCACCGTTGACGGCGTTCTGCAAGAACCGTTCGAAACCGTGACTGTCGACGTGGAAGAGATCCACCAGGGTTCCGTGATGGAGCAACTCGGTCTGCGTAAGGGCGAGATGACCAACATGACCCCGGATGGCAAGGGCCGTGTCCGTCTGGACTTCATGATCCCGAGCCGTGGCCTGATCGGCTTCCAGACCGAGTTCCTGACCATGACCTCAGGTACCGGCCTGCTGTACCACACCTTCGACCACTACGGTCCGCACAAGGGTGGCAGCATCGGTGAGCGTCAGAACGGCGTGCTGATCTCCAACGCCACCGGCAAGGCTCTGACCTTCGCCCTGTTCGGTCTGCAAGACCGCGGTCGTCTGTTCATCGGTCACGCGACCGAGGTGTACGAAGGCCAGGTGATCGGGATCCACTCCCGCTCCAACGACCTGACCGTCAACTGCCTGAAGGGCAAACAGCTGACCAACATGCGTGCCTCCGGTACCGACGAAGCCCAGGTGCTGACTCCGCCGATCCGCATGACCCTGGAACAGGCCCTCGAGTTCATCGACAACGACGAGCTGGTCGAGATCACCCCCAAGGCGATCCGTATCCGCAAGAAGCTGCTGACCGAGATGGATCGCAAGCGCGCCGGTCGTGCTTGATAGCTGTTCATCGACAGACCAAAGAGAGGCCTTATGGCCTCTTTTTTTATGGGCGCTTGCCCGGGTGCGAGCCACGCTGACGGGTCAGGGTGCACGCAGGTGGCCAAATGGCCACCCTATCTGACACAATATCGGCATGATGAATTGTTCGAGAATTGCGATGTTGCAGAAAATCCGTGGCCGTCTGGGCCATGCCGTTTCCTTCTTGCGCCACGATGGTGGCCACTTCGCCCAGTTTGTCTGGGGCCGTTTCCAGCAGGACAGGTTGACCGTCACCGCGGGTTACCTGGCCTATGTCACTCTGCTCTCCCTGGTGCCCATGATCGCCGTGGTGTTTGGCATGATGTCGGCCTTTCCGGTATTCCAGAGCCTGAAGCAGGGGATAGAGCAGTTCGTCTATCACAACTTCGTGCCCACCGCCGGCGAGATGCTCAAGGAGTACATCGACGGCTTCGTGGCCAATGCCACCAACACCACGGCGGTGGGGATTGGCGCCCTGATCGTGGTGGCACTGATGCTGATCTCGGCCATCGACAAGAACCTCAACTACATCTGGCGCTCGACCCAGAACCGGCCCCTGGCCCAGGCCTTCGCCATGTACTGGATGATCCTGACCCTGGGCCCGGTGCTCATCGGTGCCAGCCTCGCCATCTCCTCTTATATCTTGTCCCTCAAGCTGTTCGCCGGTGACAGCCTGTTCGGCATCGGTTTCCTGCTGCTGCGCAGCCTGCCGTTCCTGTTCTCCGTGCTCACCTTCCTGCTGATCTATACGGTGGTGCCGAACTGCAAGGTGCGGTTGACCCATGCCTTCATCGGCGCCCTGGTCGCGGCCACCCTGTTCGAGCTGGCCAAGCGTGGCTTTGCCATCTATATCACCAACTTCCCCTCCTATCAGGCCATCTACGGGGCGTTGGCGACCATTCCTATCCTGTTCGTCTGGGTCTATCTGAGCTGGCTGGTGATACTGCTCGGTGCCGAGACCACCGCCTGCCTCGGCGAATATGAGAAGCCGGGGGCCGAGGAGCTGGGTTGAGCTGCGCCAGGGTCCATCCGGCGGGAGGATGTGCGCAAGGCTGATGTGACATTGGCCTGCGCCCATCGCTTATTGCTACCATCAACGACCGCCAGCTGGCGGTCGTTTCTTTCCCACAGATGAAGGAGTTGCGGGTGATTGCATTGATCCAACGGGTTGCCGAGGCCAGCGTGACGGTGGACGGCGAGGTGGTGGGCGCCATCGAGGGGGGCCTGCTGGTGCTGCTCGGGGTCGAGCAGGGGGATGATGAGGCCAAGGCCGACAAGCTGCTGCACAAGGTGAGCGGCTATCGCATCTTCTCCGACGAGGACGGCAAGATGAACCTCAACGTCGGTCAGGCCGGCGGCAGCCTGCTGGTGGTCTCCCAGTTCACCCTGGCGGCGGATACCGGCAAGGGGATGCGGCCGAGCTTCTCCGGCGGCGCGCACCCGGTGGAGGCGGAGCGCCTCTATGACTATTTCGTGGACAAGGCGCGGGAGAGCGGTCTACCGACCGAGAGCGGCCGTTTTGCCGCCGACATGAAGGTGCGGCTGCTCAATGACGGCCCTGTGACCTTCTGGCTGCAGGTCTGATAGCTACCCTTCATGCTGCCAACGGCTGTTTTTATGGCGTTTTGTATGGCAGAAATTCGCTGTGCAATACATAACCACTGCCTGTCAAGAGGCGATCCCGGCTTGTCGGTACGTTTTCAGCCCCTATGAGCCGTGATGGGGCTCGCGGGTGGTGTGCAGGATGACATTGCGGTAGCCGGGCACGGCATGCAGCTCGGTGGGACCGACCCACTCCCTCGCCAGCCGCAGGGCCTGCGCCTGTTCGAGCTGGGTGCGTGGCAGCAGGTTGATGATGAGGGTGCCCGTGAGGCGCTGGGCCAGGGCCTGGTAGAGGGGGGCCTGGAACAGCAGCAGGGGATTGCCGTCCTGACTGAACAGATCCAGCAGCACCAGATCGTAGCGTTCCTGATGCTGGAGCAGGAAGTGGAGTGCATCGGCCTGGTGCAGCCGGGGAGCTCGCAGCGTAGAGGGTTGAAAGAACTGCTGGAACAGGGTGAGGATCTCGGCGTCCAGATCCACGCAATCGTGTTCGGCCTCGGGCCAGCGGGCCGCCAGATGGCGGGTGAGATCGCCGCCGCCGAGGCCCAGTTCCAGGATCCGCTTCGCCCGTTCGGGCAGGTGAACGGCAATGCTGCGTTGATGGGGCAGGCAGAGGCGTTCAGGCTGGGCGAGGCTCATGGCCGACTGCACCACGCCGTCCATTTCCAGCCAGCGATGCTGACCATTTTCCAGGATGCTGAGGCGGCGCTCGGGTTTGACACTGAGGTGCAATAAGTGATCGGCTTGGTACGCTTGCAGATTGAAGTCCATGAATTTGCACGGCAAGATGGTTTTCGACCAGTGTAACTCAAGGATGTATCTATGTACCGGGTGGTCACCCCCCAAACGGCAGCCGAGCTGGATGCTTACTACCAACTGCGCTGGGAGCTACTGCGCAAGCCCTTCAATCTGCCCATCGGCTCCGAGCGGGACGAATACGACACCGTCGCCATCCACCGTCTGATGCTGGCGGAAGACGACACCCCCATCGCCGTCGGTCGCCTGTTCGTCGGGGGGGACGAGGCCCAGATCCGCTTCATGGCATTGCGCCCCGAGTACCGGGGCCAGGGACTCGGGGCCCGCATGGTGGAAGACCTCGAGCAGCTCGCCCGGGACGAGAAGGTGAAGCGGCTGGTGATGAACGCCCGCCAGGAGGCGGTAGAGTTCTACCGTCGCTGCGGCTTCCTGGAGGTGGGGGAAGGCCCCGTCTCCTTCGGCCGCATCCCCCATCGGCAGATGATCAAGTCCCTGAGTCCTTTGCAGACCATCCAGTACCGATCGGAGTGGTGTCAGGATCTCACCACCCGCTGGTCGAGGGGCATCCCCATCAGCGAGAAGATGGGTGTCCACATCACCCATTACGACGGCCAGACCTTCCACCTCAAGGCCAACCTGGCGGCCAACCTCAATGTGCACGACACCATGTTCGCCGGCAGCATTTATAGCCAGTGCGTGCTGGCGGGGTGGGGCCTCATCTGGTTGCAGCTCAAGGAGGCCGGACTGGGCGGTGACATAGTGCTGGCGGAGGGGAACATCAAATATTACCGTCCGGTGAGCGAGGAGCCGGAAGCCAGGGTGGCCCGAGAGGGGATGCCCGCGGTGCTGGATCCCCTCAAGAACAAGGAGTCCGCCAAGTTCAGCCTGAGGGTGCAGCTGTTCAGCGGCCGCAAGCTGGCGGTGGAGTTTTCCGGTCAGTATGTGGTGCAACCCATCAAGCGGGCTGGCCAGTAGATTGATCTTGCCGACCTGCTGACGACAAGGCCTCATGATGAGGCCTTGTTCGTTTATGGCGTTGGTTGGGGCGCCGGTTTGGGCTGGGCCGGGCGCCAGAGCGGGCTGCTGTTGCCCTGTGCAGGGTAGCGAACCCCGGGCTCCCAGCCGCAGGCGTTCTGCCCGGTGGGGAAGCGCCACTCCAGAGTCGGGGCATCGAGGGGGCCGCGCCACTGGGCCAGCAGCTCGGCGCAGCGTTGCTTGTTCAGCACCCCGAGATCCAGCTGCCACTCGCTCTTGGCAAGATCCAGCCCGCCCTGCAGGGCGAGCAGGTGGGTGATGGTGGAGGCGCCGGCCTGTTCGACTGTCACCTTGCCCTGCTCGGCCTTGGCCTGCAGTGTGATGTGGTAGAAGGGGGTATCCCCTCTTTGCAGCGCCTGCCACAGCGCCTCTGGCGTCATGGTGGGTGCCTGGGGTTCCTTGAACCACTCATCCAGCAGGGGATCTATCCCCACCTTGTCCCAGAAGGGATCCTTGGCATCCAGGCTCAGGCTGCCTTGCAGGGTACTGCGCCAGCTGTCCGGGGTCTCCCCTGTCACGGCCTGCAGATCGGCGCTGATGTCCAGCTTGCCCGCCACCGAGAGGGGGGAGGGCTTGTCCGGATGTAGCAAGCTGTTCCACTGCTCCATATCCAGCTGCTTGCCCTGCAGTTGCAGTCGGCTGCTCTGGCCCGGCTCCTTGCCCCATTGGCCGCTCAGGGTGAGGGAGCCCTCGTCAGGCAGGGTGGTCGAGAGGCGGTGGAGTTGCCAGGAGCTGGGGGTCAGCTCCCCATCCAGCTCGCCGTTGCGGGCACTGAGGCCGTCCCACACCAGTTCGAACCATTTGCTCTCCACCCGGGTGCGGCCGAGCAGGGGGCCCGGCTGATTGCCCCGCAGGCTGAGATCGGTCAGGTAAAACTGCCAGCCGGTCAGGGAGAGTGGCAGCGCATCGTCGAAGGAGAGCACCTTGAGCTTGTCGAAGGTGAGCTTGCGCACGTCGATCTGCTGGGGGCGCCAGCCTTGCCAATCCTGCCACCAACCGTCTGGCAGGCTGATGTCCATGGCGCTCAGGCTCATCTCCTTGAGGGTGAGCCGCTGCAGGTCCGGGTCCAACGCCAGCTCCAGATTGAACTCCCCCTCATAGGCCTTGCCCTGCAATTCAGCATCGTATTGCTGGGGCGAGAAGGCGAGCCGTCCCTTGATCGCCTCCAGCTGGAACAGGCCGCGACCGAAGTCCGCCAGGGTGCCGATGAGGTAGCCGCTGGGACGATGGCCGGCCTGCCAGTCGAAGGCGGTCAGCTGGCCGTTGAAGTTGTTGAAGGCGATCTCCTGGTTGATGGCATTGACGCTGAGCTGCTCGAACTGGCCCTTGTTCAGGCTTATCTTGCGCAGGGGGAAGTTGCCTTGTGGGATATCGCCGAGCTCGACTCGCATGGCGCGCGCCTTGAGATCGTGCAGTTGCAGGCTGCGAGCAGGCCAGTCGAGCACCATGCCGGTTGCAAGCCCGCCGTCGAACAGGCTGGCGGTGAGCTTGTCGGTGCTGAGCACCTGGGCTTCCAGTCGCCCCGTCAGGTTGAGGCGAGCCAGGGTGAACTGGGGCACTTCCAGCTGATTGATGGCCAGGGTCAGATTGGCCTGGGGCTGGCGTTTGGGATCGATCAGTTCCCAGTCGCTCAGGGTGGCGCTCAGGCCACGCAGGGTCAGCTCCGGACTCAGCAGGCTGAGATTGTCGATGGTGCTGTCGCTGATGGTGAGGGTGCGCACCGGCAGGGTGGGCAGCTGGTTGGGGAGCGGCAGCTTGATGATGGGGCGGATGAGATCCAGGTGGGCGATGCGCACGTCCCGGTTCAGCCAGTCGATGTTGTCTATCTCCAGATAGATCTTGTCGAGCTGCACCGCGTCTCCGTAGTGCACCTGCTCCGCCAGCAGGGTGTAAGGATGGAGCGGATTGAACACCAGCCGGCCTATGCTGACCGGCACCCCGGTCTGCTGGCTCAGCCAGTCGGCGATGGGGCCCTTGGCACGCTCGGCATCGAACAGGCCAAGCCCCATCCAGACGAAGAGCAACAGGAAGGCAAAGAGATAGAGCAGGGCGCGTAGCCAGGAATTCATCGGTGCTTTTCTCCTGTTTCTATGGGCCGGTCAGGCGTTGGCATAGTGATCCTGCGGGTCAAACCGGTGACGGATCAGGCATTGGAATAGTGATCCCGCAAGCCGAGCCAGCGCCGGATCAAGGGCTCGACATGGCTCGGGTGCTTGTCCATCAGGAAGCGAGCCATTTTCTGCACCTGTGGGATCAGCGGTTGATCCCGCACCAGGTCGGCGATCTTGAGATCCGCCAGCCCGGTCTGGCGAGTGCCGAGCAGTTCCCCCGGCCCGCGCAGCTCCAGATCCCGCTGGGCGATGAGGAAACCATCGTTGGTCTCGCGCAGTACCCCGAGCCGGCTCTGGGCCGTCTTGGAGAGCGGGGCGTGATAGAGCAGCACGCAGTGGGAGGCCACCGATCCCCGCCCGACCCGGCCGCGCAGCTGGTGCAACTGGGCCAGCCCGAGCCGCTCCGGGTTCTCGATGATCATCAGGCTGGCGTTCGGCACATCCACCCCCACCTCGATGACGGTGGTGGCGACCAGCAGTTGCAGAATGCCTGCCTTGAACTCCTCCATCACCCGCTGCTTCTCGACGGGACGCATGCGGCCGTGCACCAGGCCGATATGCAGACCGGGCAATCGGGTTTGCAGTTCGGCGGCGGTATCCTCGGCGGCCTGGCATTCCAGCGCCTCGGACTCCTCGATCAGGGTGCAGACCCAGTAAGCCTGCTTGCCCTCCTCGCAGGCCAGCCTGACCCGTTCTATCACATCATCCCGGCGGCTGTCCGGCAGGGCGACCGTGGTGATGGGGGTACGGCCCGGCGGCAGCTCATCGATGATGGAGGTATCGAGATCCGCATAGGCGGTCATCGCCAGAGTGCGGGGGATGGGGGTGGCGGTCATGATCAGCTGATGGGGGTGTACCCCCTCCCGTTCCCCTTTCTCCCGCAGGGCGAGGCGCTGGTGCACCCCGAATCTGTGCTGTTCGTCGATGATGACCAGAGCCAGTCGCTGGAACACCACCTGCTCCTGGAAGATGGCGTGGGTGCCCACCACCATCTTGACGCTGCCATCGGCAATGGCGGCGAGCGCCTCCTCCCGGGCCTTGCCCTTCTGCTTGCCAGCCAGCCAGCCGACCTTGATGCCGAGCGGTGCCAGCCAGTTGGCGAAGTTGATGGCATGCTGCTCTGCCAGCAGCTCGGTCGGGGCCATCAGCCCCACCTGGCAGCCGTTGCCGATGGCCTGCAGGGCGGCGAGCGCCGCGACCAGCGTCTTGCCGGAGCCCACATCCCCCTGCACCAGCCGCATCATGGGGTAGGGGCGCTGCAAGTCCTGGCTTATTTCCGCCACCACCCGGTTCTGGGCGCCGGTCGGTTTGAACGGCAGGGCGCCGAGCAGTTGTTTGATCAGGGTGGGAGCGGGCTTGAGGGCGCGGGCGAGCTGGGTCTGGGACTGGGCACGTACTTTCAATACCGAGAGGTTGTGAGCCAGCAGCTCTTCCAGCACCAGCCGCTGCTGGGCCGGATGCTGGCCGCTCTCCAGCAATGCCAGTGCCACCGAGGGGGGCGGGCGATGCAGCAGACGCAGGGCGGCGGCGAGTTCGATCTGATGGGGATAGAGGCCGGCAGGCAGCAGTTCGTCCACCCCGTAGAGGTCGAGCTGGGCCAGGGCCTGATCGGTGAGGCTGCGCAGGGTCAGCTGGCGCAAGCCTTCCGTGGTGGGATAAACGGGGGTGAGGGCATCCTCGGTCTGGCCGGCCTGCTCCTCGCCGAGCAGCTTGTACTCGGGGTGGGCCATCTCCAGCCCGTATTTGCCGGGTCTCACCTCGCCAAAGCAGCGGATCAGCCGGCCCTGGCCCAGGCTGTTCTTCTGGGCGGCGGTGAAGTTGAAGAAGCGCAGGGTCAGGGTGCCGGTGCCGTCGCTGATGCGGCACACCAGCATGCGGCGGCGACCCATGACCAGCTGGGTATCCTGGATTTCACCCTCGACCGCGCCGTGCAGACCCGGCGGCAGATCGCCGATGGGCCACACCTGGGTGCGATCCTCGTAACGCAAGGGGAGGTGGAACAGCAGGTCCTGCACGGTGGCGAGTCCCAGCCGTTCGAGTTTCTCCAGCATCTTGCTGCCGACGCCCTTGAGGCTATCGAGGGAGATTTTATCCAATTTCATCAATTAGATGCCCGAAAACACTGTAAATATGTCCAGATGATAGGGGTTATTGATGTTGCGATGCAAGCCGCGTTGCTGTTACAGAGATGCCGGCAGGGGGCGATGGCGGCGGGCCATGAATGACAAAGGCCCGCCGAAATCGGCAGGCCTTTGGGTGCATGGCTGTGCGCCTGGGATGCAGGCTTCACAGACGTTAGATGATGCGCTTGAGCAACAGGTGTGCCTTGACCCTGTGGATCCGGGCCAGCAGTTTGCGCACCTGATCCGGGTAATCCTGGATCTGCTCAATCTGGTCGAAGCGGCTGATGCGACGGGCATGGGTCAGGATGTTGTCCCGCTCCTCGGCGAAGCGCGCACGCAGATGGTGGTGCTGATCATGCACCAGCAGGCCGTTTTCCAGATCCAGCGCCCAGGCGCGGGGATTGAGGTTGTTGCCGGTGAGCAGCGCCCACTCCTCGTCCACGAAGATCCCCTTGAGGTGATAGGAGTTCTTCTCGCAGCACCAGAGCATCAGGTTGAGGCGGCCGCTGTCGATGTGACGCTGGTTGCGCTCGGCAAACTTGCGCAGGTTGGTCTCGTACAGGTAGGGCAGCCCACCGATGGTGGAGAACTTCTCCTCCGGCGGGATGAAGAAGTCGTTGGCCGTCTTGTCACCCACGACTATGGTCACCTTGCAACCGCGCTGGAGCAGTGCCTCCACATCCTTGTTCAACTCCTTGGGAGGGTTGAAGTAGGGGGTGCAGATGAAGATCTCCCGCTCCGTGGCTCGTACCAGGTTGCGGATCATCCGGTTGAGCTGGTTGCCGCGCTTGCCCAGGCCCGCCATGGGGGTGATGGCGATCTCCTGGCTGTTGGGCAGTATGGTCTCGAAGCGGTACTGGCTGGTACGCAGTGCCTGTTTGAAGCGACGGATCTGCCCTTTCAGCTGCTTGGCGCCGGGAATGCCGGTGCGATCCAGCCGCTGGACGGCGTCGCTGCGCAGGAAGACGTCATCCACATAGTTGACCATGCTGCGGGTCAGCGCCTGGCTGCGGATCTGGTGATAGCGATCGAAACGATAACGATCCTGCTGGTGCAGGTAGATGTCGTTCAGGCTGGCGCCCGAGTAGAGCAGCACATCGTCGAAGATGAAGCCCTTGAGGTGCAGCACCCCGAGCAGCTCGCGCCCCTTTACCGGCACCCCGTAAATTTCGATGGGGTGCTCGTGGCGGGCGGCCATCTCCTGATACAGCAGATGGTTGCCACCTTGCTTGCCCTTGCCGATGAGCCCGCGCTGGGCGCGGTGGAAGTCAACGAAGACTTTGACATCGAGGGCCGGGTTGCGTTGCTTGGCGGCGTAGAGGGCGGAGAGGATCTCCCGTCCCGCCCCATCGTCTTGCAGGTAGAGGGCGATCAGATAGATACGCTGGGTCGCACCGGCGATGAGGGAGAGGATCCGGCTCTTGAATTCCTTGGCGCTGCTGAGTACCTGAAACTGATCGGCGGAGACCGCGATCTGGGGCAAACGTGTCAGCGACTGTCGATAATGTGCCGATGAATGCATAGAGAAACCTGATATCACGGGGTTAAGCGTTCCACTCGGGGCAATGAATAGGCGATTCTAACAACCTCACTCCCTCAGCCAAAGTAAAAGAATCATCAAGAAGCTGAAAAAGGCCTCACAACGGAGGCCTTTTCGAGGGGAGATCGCCTTACAGGAAACTGTAGATGATCATCGCCATGATCCCGCCCGTGGTCCCAATGATGGTTTCCATCACGGTCCAGGTTTGCAGGGTCTGCTTCTCGCTGAGGCCGAGGTAGCGGTTGGCCAGCCAGAAGCCGGAGTCGTTGACGTGGGACAGCACGATGGCGCCGCCACCGATGGCGATGGTGATGGTGGCCAGCTGGGCACCGCTCAGGCCGAGGGGTTCCAGCATCGGCAGCACCAGGCCGCAGGCGGTCAGCATGGCGACGGTGGCCGAGCCCTGGATGACCCGCACCGCGGCGGCCAGGATGAAGGCCAGCGCGACGATGGGCAGGCCGGAGTCCGCCAGGGTATTGCCGAGGGCGGCACCGACACCGGAGTCCACCAGTACCTGCTTGAACACGCCACCGGCACCGGTCACCAGGATGATGACGCCGGCAGGCTGGATGGCGCTGTTGCAGATGTTCATCACCTCGTCACGGGACATGCCGCGACGCACCCCCAGCAGATAGAAGGCGGCCAGACAGGCGACCATGATGGCGGTGAAGGGGTGGCCGATGAACTCCAGCCAGTCGTGCAGGGTGGAACCCGCCTCCACGAAGCGGCTGACGATGGTCTTGAGGCCGATCAGCAGCAATGGCAGGCCGATGAGGCCCATGGCCAGCCCGAAGGAGGGCAGGGTCTTGCTGCCGTCGTGCACGCTGTTCTGGGCATCGGCGGGGAGGGGGACATCCACCACCTTGCTGATCAGCTGGCCAAACAGCGGGCCCGCCAGGATCATGGCCGGAATGGCGGCGATGAGGCCGAACAGGATCATGTAACCGAAGTCGGCACCCAGCTGGGAGGCCACCAGGATGGGGCCGGGTGCCGGGATCAGGAAGGCCTGGCAGGTGGCGATGCCCGCCAGCAGGGCGATGCCTATCTTCACCACGCTGCCGCCGCCACGGCGGACGATGGCGAAGGCGACGCCGATCAGCAGCACCACGGCCACGTCGAAGAACAGGGGCAGGGCGCAGACAAAGCCGGTGAGGGTCATGGCCCAGCTGGCGCGCTTGACGCCGAAGGTGCCGAGCAGGGTGTGAGCAACCCGGTCGAGGGCTCCGGTCACTTCCATCACCTTGCCGAACATGGCGCCAAGGGCCACGACCACGGCCACGAAGCCGAGAGTGCCCCCCATCCCTTTCTGGATGGTGGTGGCGATCTCGGCCGGGTTCATGCCGGCGGCGAGGCCGGCGACCATGGAGACCAAGATGAGGGAGACGACGGCGTGCAGGCGGGCCTTCATCACCAGAAAGAGCAGCAGCACGATGGAGCCGGCGGCCGTCATGATCAGGGAGAGGTCTGACATTGTTATGCGTTCCTTATTCCAAGTTCGATTGCGATAGCCTGGCGTACGTTAGCCAAGCATATCTACATGATTTATTTATATTTATTGTTTTATCTCCGCCCCGTGCCACTGGCCGGGCGCCGAGACTGTTCAGTCTGTGGCAGACTTCACATTTTTCGTTGTTACCGGTAACATGTTACCGGTAACGTGGTAAGTTAAAACCCATCAACGACACGTTTTTTGAAAAATGAGATAGAGGTCAAACAATGGCGGGCAAGAGCATTATCGTGATGGGTGTGTGTGGTAGCGGCAAATCCAGCGTCGGCCTTCGGGTGGCTGAAATCCTCGGTGCCAAGTTCATCGACGGTGATGACCTGCACCCCCGCGCCAATATCCAGAAGATGGCGGGGGGCAATCCTCTCAACGACGAGGACCGCGCCCCCTGGCTTGAGCGGATCCGCGATGCGGCTTACAGCCTGGAGCAGAAGAACGAGGTGGGCGTGATCGTCTGCTCCGCCCTCAAGCGCCAGTACCGGGATCAGATCCGCGACGGCAACGAGTCGGTGCACTTCCTGTTCCTCGACGGCGACCAGCCGCTGATCCTCGAGCGGATGCGCGCCCGCAAGGGCCATTTCATGCGAGAAAGCATGGTACAAAGCCAGTTTGATACTCTGGAGCGCCCAGATGGCGAGGCCGGGGTATTCCACATCGATATAGACGGGACCTTCGATCAGGTGGTCGATCGGGCCGTCACGGCACTGGAGCAGGCCCTGTGAGCCGCCCCCTGATCCCGGCGGTTGCCGACCGCCGACCCATGATTTAACCGGAGCAAGCGTCATGATCCATCCCGTGATCCAGGCGGTCACCGACCGTATCCGCGAGCGCAGCCGCAGTCGCCGCGCCGCCTTCCAGGCCCGCATCCAGCGCCAGGCCGAGCAGGGCAAGACCCGCGCCGCCCTGGCCTGCGGCAACCTTGCCCATGCCGTGGCGGCGTCCAGCTGCGACGAGAAGGGCCGCATCCTCGACATGACCCGGGCCAATGTCGGCATAGTCACCGCCTACAACGACATGCTGAGCGCCCATCAGCCTTATCAGGGCTATCCGGATCAGATCAAGGCGGTGCTGGCGGAGCTCGGCCACAGCGCCCAGGTGGCCGGCGGCGTGCCTGCCATGTGCGATGGCGTCACCCAGGGCCAGCCCGGGATGGACATGTCCCTCTTCTCCCGGGATCTCATCGCCCAGGCGACGGCGCTGTCTCTGTCCCACAACACCTTCGATGCGACCCTGCTGCTCGGCATCTGCGACAAGATAGCCCCGGGCCAGATCATGGGGGCGCTCTCCCATGCCCACCTGCCCACCGCCTTCGTCCCTGCCGGCCCCATGGCCAGCGGCATCAGCAACGACGAGAAGGTCAAGGTGCGCCAGCAGTACGCCGCCGGCGAAGTGGGCCGTGACGCCCTGCTGCAGATGGAGTGTGGTGCCTACCACTCGGCCGGTACCTGCACCTTCTACGGCACCGCCAATACCAACCAGCTGGTGTTCGAGGCCATGGGCCTGATGCTGCCGGGCTCCGCCTTCGTGCATCCCCACAGCGCGCTGCGCCGTGCCCTGACTGCCGAGGCGGCCCGCCGCATCAGCGCCATGATCCCGGGCTCCCCGGCCTATCGCCCCCTGATCGAGGTGATCGACGAGCGCGCCCTGGTGAACGGCCTGGTGGCCCTGCTCGCCTCCGGTGGCAGCACCAACCACAGCATCCACATGGTGGCGCTGGCCCGCGCTGCGGGGCTGGAACTGACCTGGGACGATCTCAGCGATCTCTCCGACGTAGTGCCGCTGCTGGTACGCATGTACCCGAACGGCCCGGCGGACGTGAACGCCTTCGAGCAGGCCGGCGCCGTGCCCGGTCTGATGCGCCGGTTGGCGCAAGACAATCTGATCCACCTGGATGCCACCCCGACCTTCGGCGAGATGCAGGACTACCTCAGTCGCCCGCAGCTGGTGGATGGCAAACTGGTGTGGCAACCGGTGGGCGAGAGTACGGATCCGAGCGTCCTCTCCCCTTCCGGCTCAGTGTTCCAGGTCACCGGTGGCACCAAGCTGCTGGCGGGCAACCTGGGCCGCGCCGTGGTCAAGGTCTCTGCGGTGGCGCCGGAATATCGCGTCATCGAGGCGCCGGCCCGGGTCTTCTCCTCCCAGCATGCGGTGGAAGCGGCCTACAAGGCTGGCGAGCTCAATCAGGATGCGGTCATCGTGGTGCGCCACAACGGCCCGGCCGCCAACGGCATGCCGGAGCTGCACAAGCTGATGCCGGTGCTCGGCAACCTGCAAAAGGCGGGTCACAAGGTGGCGCTGGTCACCGATGGCCGCCTGTCCGGGGCTTCCGGCAAGATCCCGGCCGCCATCCACGTCACTCCGGAGGCGCTGCACGGCGGGGCCATCGGCCTGCTGTGTGATGGCGACCTGCTGCGGGTAGATGCCGAAACCGGTACTCTGGATTGCCTGAGCGACCTGAGTGGTCGCAGCCAGGCCGAGATTGACCTGACCCTGGAGCAAGAGGGCTGGGGTCGTGAACTGTTCAGCGTGATGCGTCGCGCGGTATCGAGCGCCGAGTGTGGCGCCACCATCTTTGACTGAGGAAGAGCAATGCAAAACTGGAAAGTGACTCCCGCCGAGGTGTTTGCCGCCTCCCCGCTGGTGCCCGTGATGGTCATCAATGAGCTGGATCAGGCCCTGCCCATGGCCAAGGCCCTGCTGGCCGGTGGCATCTCGGTCTTCGAGATCACCCTGCGTACCCCGGTGGCGCTGGATGCCATCGCCCTCATCGCCCGCGAAATGCCGGAAGCCATGGTGGGGGCGGGGACCGTGCTCAACAGCGCCCAGTTCGATGCCGCCGTAGCCGCCGGTGCCCGCTTCGTCATCTCCCCGGGCATGACCCCGGCCCTGCTGGCCCATGCGGCCAAGAGCACGGCGCCGCTGATCCCCGGGGTGGCCACCCCGTCCGAGGTGATGCAGGCGCTGGAAGCCGGGTACGATCACCTGAAGTTCTTCCCGGCCGAGGCCAACGGCGGCACCAAGGCGCTGTCCGCCATCGCCGCCCCCCTGCCCCAGGTCAAGTTCTGCCCGACCGGCGGCATCGGCCCGAAAAACGTGGCCGACTATCTGGCACTGAAATGTGTCGCCACCGTTGGCGGCTCCTGGATGCTGCCGGCAGAGGCCGTCAAGGCCGGCAACTGGGATGAGGTGACCCGCCTGTCCCGTGAGGCGGTTGAATTGGTTAAACGCTAAGTCTTTATCGTTTAGCAAAACTAAACAGGCCACCTCAGGGTGGCCTGTCGTTTTTCGTGCAAAGCAGGGGAGGCGGGCGCTTTTATTCCCCCCTGTTGCATCCCGAGGGTCAGGCCGGGCGCCGTTTAACCCAGGCTCTCCCCTTCATAGAGGGAGAAACCCATGTCCCGGCGGTTCTCGGCGTGGGGCTGGCCGCTCAGCCGGGCCAGCAGCATGGCGGCCGCCTCGCGGCCTATCTCCTGGCGCGGGGTGACGATGCTGGCGAGCTTGGGGGTCATGGCGTGGCCGATGTCGAGGGCGTTGCTGCCGGCGATGGCGACCTGCTGAGGCACGGGGATCCACTTGGCCTGGCACTGCAGCAGGGCCCCCACCGCCAGGTCATCGTTGGTGCAGAACAGGCCGTCCAGATCCGGATAGCGCGCCAGCGCCTGGTCCAGCAACTGGCCTCCCAGGGTGAAGGTGGAGGATTGCTCGGTCAGCAGGTGGCGCCCCTCGAGGCCAGCCTCATTCATCGCCTGGTAATAGCCTTCCATCCGCAACTGGGTACGCACATCGAGCCGCGCCCCCAGATAGACCACCTTGCGCCGCCCCCGACGCAGCATCTCTGTTACCATGGCCCGGGCGGCCGCCCGGTGATCCATGCCGACCACCATGTCGATGGGATCCTGGGGCAGGTCCATGGTCTCCACCACCGGGATGCCGGCGGTGGCGATCATCTTGCGGGTGCGCTCGGTGTGCTGGCTGTCCGAGAGGATCAGGCCATCCACGTTGTAGGAGAGCAGGGAGGCGACCTGCTCTTCTTCTCGCAGCGGGCTGTAGCCGTAGTGGGCCAGCAGGGCCTGGTAGCCGGCAGGTCGGGTCACCGATTCGATGCCATGCACCACGGCGGAGAAGACCTGGTTGGAGAGGGAGGGGATCAGGATGCCGATGGCCTTGCTGGTGGCGTTGGAGAGGATCTCCGGTGCCCGGTTCGGGATGTAGCCCAGGGTCTCCACCGCGGCGGCGACCCGTTCGCGAGTGCCCTCGGCCACGGCCTGGGGATCCCGCAGATAGCGGCTGACGGTCATCTTGGTCACCCCGGTCAGGTCGGCGATGTCTTGCAGGGTAGGGCGGCGCTTGCGGGTATCGTTCATCTGGGGGTCCGGCGAGAATGTTACAGGTAACATTAACGGTTTTGGGTAGCAAAGTCAGCCGATGGCGCTGCCGCTGGGAGGTTTCAATTGATAAAGGGCAAGAGCTTCAACGGGAAACGGTTCGAACAGCAGGAGGTGGACGATGAAGATTTCAGCGATTGCCGCTTCATCGACTGCAATTTCTCCTGGCTGGATCTGAGCGAGAGCCGCTTCGTCGACTGCAGTTTCTACGACAGGGAGCACGAACAGGGTTGCCAGCTGCAGGGCTGCGATCTGCGGGAAGCCAGCTTCCTGCGCTGTGACCTCACCCTGGCCGACCTGAGCCGCAGCCAGTGTCTGGGGCTGGAGATGCGGGACTGCCAGGCCATGGGCATCAACTTCGCCAATGCCAGCTTCGCGAACCAGATCACCCGGAAGAGCTACTTCTGCGAGGCGCACCTGACCGGCAACAACTTCAGCTACGGCAACTTCGAGGGCTGCCTGCTGGAGCAGTGCGAACTCGGCGGCAACCGCTGGCAGGGGGCCAATCTGCTGGGGGCCTCCCTCGCGGGATCCGATCTCGGCGGCTCAGCCTTCGGACAGATAGACTGGACCAGCTTCAACCTGCAGGGCTGCGATCTGCGCCAGTGCGATCTGCCGGGACTGGATCTGCGGCGGGTCAATCTGGAAGGGGTCAAGATCAGCGAGGAGCAGCAGCAGGGCTTGCTGGAGCAGATAGGCTTGGTCGTCTTCCCTTGAATGGCGGGATGATGTGAGAGATGGGGGGCGAAAGGCTTGATGAGCCGGCCGGATGGACAGAATAGTCGGTAAGTTTTCATCATCCTGACCACCCGCCAACACCAGAAAGCCAGCATCATGCAGGCTTTCTGGTGAACGTCAGGTTAGCGTCTGGCGAGCCACTTGGTGGGGTTGATAGCCTCGCCCTGATAGCGGATCTCGAAGTAGAGGCCGGGCCTGTCCTGACCACCACTGTCACCCACCAGGGCCACGGGCTCCCCCTGTTCCACATTCTGGCCGACCTGGCGCAGCAGCGACTGATTGTGACCGTAGAGGCTCATGTAGCCGCGGCCGTGATCGATCACCAGCAGCATGCCGAAGCCGTCCAGCCAGTCTGCGTAGACCACCTGACCCGGGGCGACCGCCTTGACCTGGGTGCCTTCACTGGCGCCGATCAGGGTGCCCTTCCATTTCAGCTCGGCGGTGCGCGGCGAGCCGTAGGAGATGAGGATGGGGCCCTGCACCGGCCAGCGCAGGCTGCCGTTGGTCTTGAGGCCGCTGTAGCCATTGCTTGCCTTGGCGCTGTTGCGGGCGGCGGCTTGCTGCTGCGCCACCCGATCCTGCTGTGCGCTGACCCGGCGCTGCTCGGCGGCGAGCCGCTGCTGCTCCCCCACCTTCTGCTGCTGGGCGGCAAGACGCTGTTGCTCGGCGATCCGCTTCTGCTCGGCGGCCAGGCGTTGTGCCTCCAGCTTGCGCTGGCGCTCCTGTTCCGCCTTCAACTTGGCGAGGCGTTCCCGCTCCGCCCGCTCGCGTCGCTCTTTCTCTTCCTGTTGGCGGCGCAGCTCTTCCAGTCGCGCCTTGAGGGCCTTCTCAGCCTTCACCAGCTTGCTCAGCTTCTGCTCGTCATCCTGCACCGATTGCTGCAACAGGTTGCGTACGGTGGCGCGGCTCTGCTGGCTGGCCAGCAGGCTCTGGTGGGTGGCTTGCTGCTCGGTGAGCAGACTCTGCAGCTTGCTCTCGGTCTCCTGGGTGGCCTGCTGGTTGTGGGCCAGCTTGGTGCGGGTCGCACGCAGGGCTTCGATGGCCTCGATACGGGCCTTGTTGAGGTAGTCGAAATAGTCGAGGGCGCGGCTCAGTTTGGCCGGATCCTGCTGATTGAGCAGCAGCTTGAGGTAGTCGTGGTTGCCCGCCTGAAAGGCGCTCTCCGCCTGTCTGGCCAGCAATTGCTTCTGGTGGCTGGCCTGGCGCTCCAGTTCCAGCTTGTCCTGTTGCAGTTTCACCAGCTTCTGCTGGTTCTGTTTCAGCTGCAGCTTGGTCTGATCGAGTTTGGCGGCGGCCGTCGAGATGGCCTGTTCATCCGCCTTGAGCTGGGTATTGAGTTTGGCCAGCTCCTGCTTGCTCAGCCGGATGGTCTTCTGCTGCGCCTTGATTTCGGTCTGCATGGCACCGAGCTGCTGGTTGGCAGCCTGCGCCTTGCCGGCGCCGCCGAGCAGGCAAAAAAACAGCGCGCCGGCCAACAGGCCGACGCGACTGGTTTTGGTTGAAATAACTTCGCATCCCCGCATGGGGAAGGATTATTTCAGAATCATCAGGGGCTTGCCAGTCATTTCCGGCGGCACCGGCAGACCCATGAGGGTCAGCATGGTGGGGGCCAGATCGGACAGTTTGCCGCCTTCGACCACCTCGGCTTTGCGACCGAAGTAGATGAGGGGAACCGGCAGATTGGTGTGGGCGGTGTGGGCCTGACCAGTCTCTTCGTCCATCATCTTCTCGGCGTTGCCGTGGTCGGCGGTGATGAGGCATTCGCCACCTACTTCGGCCAGGGCCTCGGTGACGCGACCGATGCAGTGGTCGACCGCTTCACAGGCCTTGACGGCCGCATCGAACACGCCGGTGTGGCCGACCATGTCGCCGTTCGGGTAGTTGCAGATGATGACGTCGTACTTGCCGCTCTTGATGGCGCCGACCAGCTTGTCGGTCAGCTCGCCCGAGCTCATCTCCGGCTGCAGATCGTAGGTGGCCACTTTCGGGCTGGCGACGATCTCGCGATCTTCACCGGTGAAGCAATCCTCTTCGCCACCGTTGAAGAAGAAGGTGACGTGGGCGTACTTCTCGGTTTCGGAGATGCGCAGCTGGGTCTTGCCCTGCTTGGCCAGCCATTCACCCAGGGTGTTGACCAGGGCGGTGGGCGGGTAGGCGCAGGCGGTCTTGATGTCGGCCGCGTACTCGGTCAGCATCACGAAGTTCAGTGCAGGCGTTGCGGCGCGGGCGAAGCCGGTGAAGTCGCTGTCGACGAAGGCGCGGGTGATCTCGCGGGCGCGGTCGGCACGGAAGTTCATGAAGATCAGTGCATCGCCATCCTGCATGGGCGCGGCGGCACCGATGCGGGTGGCCTTGACGAACTCGTCGTTCTCGTCGCGGGCATAGGCGTTGGCCAGGGCTTCGGTGGCGCTGTCGGCGGTGAACTCGGCCTTGCCCTGGGTCATCAGGTCATAGGCTTGCTGCACGCGATCCCAGCGGTTGTCACGGTCCATGGAGTAGTAACGACCGATCATGGAGGCGAAACGGCCCTTGCCGAGCTTGGCGAACAGGGCGTCGAACAGCTCGATGGAGGACTGGGCGGAGCGCGGCGGCACGTCACGGCCATCCAGGAAGGCGTGGAAGTAGATCTGCTCGGCGCCACGTTTGGCGGCCATCTCGATCATGCCCATGATGTGCTCTTCGTGGCTGTGGACGCCACCCGGGGACATCAGGCCCATGATGTGCACGGCCTTGCCTTTGGTCACGGCACCGTCAACAGCCTTGGCCAGCTCGACGTTCTGGAAGAAGTCACCGTCCTGGATCTCCTTGGAGATGCGGGTCAGTTCCTGGTAGACGATGCGACCGGCGCCGATGTTGACGTGACCCACTTCGGAGTTGCCCATCTGGCCATCGGGCAGGCCCACGTCCAGGCCGGAGCCGGAGATCAGGGTGCTGGTGTAGTCACGGGCGAGGCGGTCGAGGTTGGGGGTCTTGGCGGCAGCGACGGCGTTGTACTCTTGCTTGGTGCTGTAGCCCCAACCGTCCATGATGACCAGAACCAACGGTTTCTTAGCTGTTGACATAAGGCTATGTCCTCTCGGATAGGAATGAATTGCGGGAACTGAAACTAGCGTAATATTACTACATCTGCCGAAATAGTCACCTGATAGCCAAGTCCCTCTGCCACCTGGTTTTTTAACTGTTGCCCCGCTGTATTGGGCATGTTGCCGGCTTGTCCGTCCCTCGGTTTTTTCGTCCCGTCGCGGGATTTGCTTCGTTATTTTCATGGCCTGACGGCCACCCTTTCCGCCGTGCAAACGACGGCCAATCCCTGATGGGAGCTTACTCCCGCTTTACCGCCAAGGTGGCTGATCTTATCAAGGGCCCCATGTATACTCGGGCACTTGTCTTGGTCCCTGGATAGTAGAAGATGCAAGAGTATTTGGATTTTGCGACCCGCAACCCGCTGCTGACCGCAGCCTGGTTGGGTCTGGCAGGCACCCTGGTTTACACCACGGTGCGTGCTCGTTTGTCTCCGGTGAAGTCGGTGAACAACCACGCGGCCACCCTGCTGATCAACCGTGAGAATGCCACCGTCGTGGATATTCGCAGTCAGGACGAGTTCGCCAAGGGTCATCTGGCCGGTGCTCACCACCTGCCCCTCACCCAGATCCAGGCCAACAATCTGGGCCCGGTTGAAAAGCACAAAGACGCCCCCATCATAGTGGTGTGCGAGTCGGGGATGACCGCTGGTGGTGCGGGTCGTCAACTGAGCAAGGCCGGCTTCAAGCAGGTTTATACCCTCAGCGGCGGCATGGCCCAATGGCGGGCAGAGAATCTGCCGGTGACCAAAAAGCGCTGATTTAAGGGCCCGCGCCCACTCATTTTCATAAAAAGGAATCAAACGAAATGGCTGACGAAATCAACAACCAGGAAGTACAACCGGAATTCCACATCCAGCGTGTCTACACCAAGGATGTCTCTTTCGAAGCACCGAACACCCCGCACATCTTCCAGAAAGAGTGGCAACCGGACGTCAAGCTGGACATGGACACCAAGACCAACGTCCTGGCCGACGGCGTGTACGAAGTGGTGTTGACCCTGACCGTGACCTGCAAGCTGGAAACCGAGACCGCCTTCCTGTGTGAAGTGCAGCAGGCCGGTATCTTCACCATCGGCAACCTGCCGGAACCCCAGCTGGCTCACTGCCTGGCGGCCTTCTGCCCGAACATTCTGTTCCCGTATGCCCGTGAAGCAGTGGCTAATCTGGTGAGCAAGGGTTCCTTCCCGCAGCTGAACCTGGCACCGGTCAACTTCGATGCCCTGTTTGCCCAGCACATGGCGCAAGCACAGGCCCAGCAGGCGGCTGCGGAAGCCTGATAATGGCCGACCAGATCGCTATCTCGGTCCTGGGGGCGGGGTCTTACGGCTCCGCCCTTGCCATTTCTCTGGCGCGCAACGGTCATCCGACCCTGCTGTGGGGTCACGACCCTGCCCATGTCGCCGAGCTGGAACAGGATCGCTGCAACAAGGCCTTCCTGCCGGACGTGCCCTTCCCGGCCGACTTGCAACTGACCTCGGATCTGCAGGCGGCGGTGCAAGCTGCCCCCGTGCTGCTGCTGGTCGTGCCGAGCCATGTGTTCGGCCAGGTGCTGGCCCGGGTCAAGCCCTTCCTGCGCCCGGATACCCGCATCGCCTGGGCCACCAAGGGGCTGGAACCGGACAGCGGTCGGCTGTTGCAGGATGTGGCGCGCGAGGTGCTGGGTGACGAGATACCGCTGGCGGTGATCTCAGGCCCGACCTTCGCCCGCGAATTGGCTGCCGGCTTGCCGACCGCCATCTCGGTCGCCTCGACCCACGACGACTTTGCCGACGATCTCTCCCTGCTGCTCCATTGCGGCCGCTCGTTCCGGGTTTACACCAATCCGGACTTCACCGGTCTGCAACTCGGTGGCGCGGTCAAGAACGTCATCGCCATCGGTGCCGGGCTCTCCGACGGGCTCGGTTTTGGCGCCAACGCCAGAACCGCGCTCATCACCCGGGGTCTGGTGGAGATGCAGCGTCTCGGTGCCGCCTTGGGTGCCGATGCCAAGACCTTCATGGGGATGGCGGGGCTCGGGGATCTGGTGCTGACCTGTACCGACAACCAGTCACGCAACCGCCGTTTCGGTCTGGCGCTCGGTGCCGGCAAGGACGTGGACACCGCCATGGCCGAGATAGGCCAGGTGGTGGAAGGCTATCGCAACACCAAGGAAGTGCATCTGCTGGCCGCCCGTTGTGGCGTCGAGATGCCCATCTGCGAGCAGATCTTCAAGGTGCTCTACGAGGGCAAGAACCCGAAAGAGGCTGCCATCGCCCTGCTGTCGCGAGACAAGAAAGACGAGTAATCGTCATGGTGCGCGGTGCGCCGGATAGCAAAAGGCCCTGCCAGATTCTGGCAGGGCCTTTTTCATGGGCGGCAGGCAATCAATAGTAGGAGTGATCGCCACGCTGGTGCTCGGTGGCGTCTTTCACGCCGTTGAGCTCGCCCGGGAATTTCTCCAGCAGCTGCTTCTCGATCCCCTCTTTCAGGGTGTAATCCACCTGTGAGCAGCCGTTGCAACCGCCGCCAAACTGCAAAATCGCCAGCTTGTCGTCGGTGATGTCAATCAGGGTCACCTTGCCACCGTGACTGGCCAGCATGGGGTTCACCTCGGACATCAGCACGTATTCGATGCGATCGGCCAGGGGGGCATCGTCAGCGACCTTGCGCATCTTGGCGTTCGGCGCCTTCAGGGTGAGCTGGGAGCCCATCTGATCGGTGACGAAGTCGATGGTGGCATCCACCAGGAAGGGGGCGCTCAGGGGATCGACCAGGCAGTCGAAGCCACTGAAGGGCAGGTGTTGATCTTCCGGATCGACCGCGTCGGGTGGGCAATATGATACGCCGCACTCGGCATTCTGGGTTCCCGGATTGACCACAAACACCCGGATGTTGGTGCCATCAGGCTGCTTTTCCAGCAACTTGCGGAAGTGGGCCTGGGCGGTGTCGGAAATGCTGATCATCACTATCCTCATAAACCTGAGTGTACGACTAAGGTATTCATGATAACTCTCTTGGCAGGGCTTGGGTAGCATGACGGCGGCCACTTGTGATGCGCAGTGGCCGATCGACGCCGGGGTTCCCGGCCGTGACGCTGCATCTCGCCGACATCGCTTGTCCCTTCCTATTTGATGTGTCTCAGGGTTCGACAGAGTGCCCACACCTCCACCCGCTCGACCCCGCTCTGATGGAGCAGCCGGCTGAGTTGCCCCGCGGTGGCGCCCGTGGTGACCACATCATCGAGCAGGGCCACATGACGGTATGCGTGAGGGGCAATCTGGAAGGCGCCACGCAGGTTGCGCCGTCGCTGACCCGCGCTGAGGTGGGTCTGCTGCGCCGTGGCTTTGGCTCTGCGCAGCAGCCTGCCATCGCAGGGGATGCCGGTGATCTCGCCAAGCGCCCGCCCTATCTCCTCCGCCTGATTGAAGCCGCGCCACCACTGGCGCCACCAGTGCAGCGGCACCGGCAGTATGACCTCGGGGGGCTGGGTCAGGTCCAGGTGATCCGCCAGCACCCGGGCGAGCGGTGGCGCCAGCAGGATCTGGCCCGCGTATTTCAAGCCGGGGATCAACAGAGGGTAGGGGGGTAGATAGTCCCCGATCACCTGCAACCGCTGCCAGGGGGGCGGCCGGCGCTGGCAGCGGCCACAGATCTGCTCCTCTTCCTTTACATGTTGTGACAGCGGGGCGGCGCAGAGTCGGCAACGGCATTGGGGTTGGTGCAGTGCAGCCTGGCACCAGTGACACAGCAGGGGATGCTCATCGCAGGGTTGGCGGCAGAGCTGGCACAACCCCAGCCAGTCACCGGGGTCGCCGAGGATCGGACTTGCTTTGGCGAGCAGCCGCTTTAACATGCGCTCATCCACGCAGAGAAACAGGATCTTGAGTCTAGATGAGCATATCGGTTGAACGGTTTGGCCAGGGGCCGGATCTGGTGTTGCTGCATGGCTGGGGGATGAACGGGGCCGTCTGGCACGGCGTGATGCCGGCACTGGCGCAGCATTATCGTCTGCACCTGATCGATCTGCCGGGATTTGGCAACAGTCCACTGCCTGCAGGCAGTGATTACGCCTTGCCCTGGTTGGCGGAGCAGGTTGCCGCCGTCATGCCCGCGCGTTCTCATCTGCTCGGCTGGTCCCTCGGTGGCCTGGTGGCGAGCCAGCTGGCCCTGATGCAGCCTGAGCGGGTGCAATCCCTGATCACGGTGGCGAGCTCCCCCTGCTTCATGGCGCGGGATGACTGGCCGGGCATAGCACCCAAGGTGCTGGCCGGTTTCAACCAGATGCTGGCGGGGGATTTCAAGCAGACCATAGAGCGCTTCCTCGCGATCCAGGCCATGGGCAGTGAACACGCCCGCGACGATATCCGTCAGTTGCGCCACTGGCTGGCAGAACGCCCGGCCCCCCAGCTCGCTGCGCTGGAAGCCGGTCTCGGCTTGCTGGCGGAGATCGATCTGCGCGACGAGCTGACGACGCTGAGCCTGCCCTGGCTGCGCATCTATGGTCGGCTGGATTCCCTGGTGCCCAAGGCCAGCATTGGACTGCTGGACGAGCGTTATCCCCACAGCCAGAGCCGGGTGCTGGATAAGGCCTCCCATGCCCCCTTCATCTCCCATCCTGATCAGTTCATCGCCCTGGTACGGGAGTTTGTCGGCTGAGCCCATTGGTCGAATAATGCGCTCAAGGCTTCAATAACGCCCCGTTCTGGTTGATAATTGGCCAACGACAGAGGAGAGAAGCCATGCGTATCGATTCAGCCATGACTACGGGGGGGCAGGGTTTCCAGCGGGCGGAGCAACAGGCAGCCCAGGCCTCCAGCCAGATAGCCCGCCTCAATACCCCGGCGGGTGACCAGGTCCAGTTGCCGGATGAGCTGGTCAACCTCAAGGTCGCCGAGTTGCAGGCCGGCGCCTCCGCCAAGGTGATCCAGACCGCCAGCGACATGATGGGTACCCTGATCGATATCCGGGCCTGAGATGAACATCAACGTCAGTCTGCCGCCCACAGTGCCGAACCAGCTGCATCCGCAGACGGGTTCGATGTGCAGCTTGCACAGCACCGGAGCCTGAGATGAACGTCAATGTCAGTCTGCCAACCATGGTGCCGAACCAGCTGCATCCGCAGACGGAAGCAGCGCAGACTGACAATCGCCGTGCCGAGCTGGTGCCCCAGTTACGGCAAGGGGAGGCCGCCAATGCCGAATCCGGTGTCGCCTCCCAAAAAGATCGATCCCGATCGGCCCCCGGCAATGCCAATCCACAGTCCCAGTCCAGCAGAGAGAGTGCCCAGACCGGCCATCCGGCAACCCTGCCCCATCGTTTCGTGGAGGCCACGGATGAGGAGGGCAAGCGCAGGCAGCAGGAGTCCGGTCTGCAGGAGCAACAGAAGCAGCGGCGGCAGGCAGAGGCGCTGGCGGAGCGGGATCTCGAGGTACGCAAGCATGAGCAGGCCCACCAGACGGCCGGTGGCGAGCTCGCGGGCAGCCCGACCTACGAGTATGCCCGGGGGCCGGATGGCAGGCGCTATGCGAGTGGGGGGGAAGTCGCCATCGATGTCGGCGTCATCCACGGAGATCCGGCTGCGACCCTGGTCAAGATGCAGCAGGTGCGTGCCGCTGCGCTGGCACCGATAGAGCCTTCCTCTCAGGATCTGAGTGTGGCCCGCAGCGCCACGGTCAAGGAGGCGCAGGCCCGCAAGGCGCTGATGGCCGCCGATGCCGAGACGTCGCCCAGCCCGCTCGGGGCCTATATGGACAGACGCAACCAGGTGATTGCGCAGCATTATCAGCAGGCAAGCCGTCCCGCCCCCCGCCACTATTTCAGCCAGGATATCTGAACGGCCGGGTCAGTGGAGCCCACATCCCCCGCGCCGCTGGCAAGGCATTCAATGTGCATACCCAGTAAAAAGCCCCTCGCGGGGCTTTTTGTATCTTGCTCTCTTACTTCTTGGCCTTGGAGAGGGCGGCGGCGAAGGCGTTGCCCATGGCGCCCCCCATGCCGGTCTGGGGGGCACTCTGCCGCGGCTCGCTGCGCGGCTTGTCCCGACCGGCGTTGCCCTGGCGTGGCTCCGCCGGCTTGCGCCCTGGCCCACTCTTCTCGCCGGCCTTCTCTTGCAAACGCATGGTCAGGCTGATGCGCTTGCGGGGGGCGTCCACCTCCAGCACCTTGACCCGCACTATGTCGCCGGCCTTGACCACCTCGCGGGGATCTTTCACGAAGCGATCGGTCAGGGAGCTGATGTGCACCAGGCCATCCTGGTGGACCCCGATGTCGACGAAGGCGCCGAAGTTGGTGACGTTGGTGACCACCCCCTCCAGCACCATCTCGGGCACCAGGTCGCTGATTTTCTCGACCCCTTCCTTGAAGGTGGCGGTCTTGAACTCGGGGCGCGGGTCGCGGCCCGGCTTGTCCAGCTCGCCGATGATGTCGGTGACGGTGGGCACGCCGACACGCTCATCCGTGTAGTCGGCGGGTTTCAGACCCCGCAGCAGGCTGCTGTTGCCGAGCAGGCTCTCCACCTGCTGTTGGAGCCGTGCCAGGATCCTCTCCACCACGGGGTAGGACTCCGGGTGAACCGCCGAGCCGTCCAGCGGGTTGCTGCCGCCGCGAATGCGCAGGAAGCCGGCGCACTGCTCGAACGCCTTGGGACCGAGCCGGCTTACCTTGAGCAGCTGCTGGCGATTGTGGAAGGCGCCGTTGTCGTCCCGGTAGGCAACGATGTTCTGGGCCAGGGTCTGGGAGAGGCCGGAGACCCGGTTGAGCAGGGCGACCGAGGCGGTGTTCACATCCACCCCGACTGCGTTCACGCAATCCTCGACCACGGCATCGAGCCTGCGGGCCAGCTGGCTCTGGCCCACATCGTGCTGGTATTGGCCGACCCCGATGCTCTTGGGATCGATCTTGACCAGCTCGGCCAGGGGATCCTGCAACCGGCGGGCGATGGAGACGGCGCCACGGATGGAGACGTCGAGATCCGGGAACTCCTGGGAGGCGAGTTCGGAGGCGGAATAGACGGAGGCGCCAGCTTCACTCACGACTATCTTCTGGGCTTTGGCCGCCGGGTAGCGTTCGAACAGATCGCTTACCAGGCGGTCGGTTTCCCGGGAGGCGGTGCCGTTGCCGATGCTGATGAGCTCGACCTTGTGCTTCTGGCACAGCTCGCTCAGGGTGCGCAGGCTCTGATCCACCTGTTTCTTCGGCTCGAACGGGTAGATGGTCGTGTGATCGACCAGCTTGCCGGTGGCATCCACCACGGCGACCTTGACCCCGGTACGGATGCCGGGATCCAGCCCCATGGTGCAGCGCATGCCGGCTGGTGCCGCCATCAGCAGATCCTTGAGGTTCATGGCGAACACCTGGATCGCCTCCTCTTCGGCACTCTCACGGATTCGGCCGACCAGCTCGGTTTCCATCTGGAGCGACAGCTTGATCTTCCAGGTCCAGCTCACCACCCCCTGCAGCCACTTGTCCGCCGGACGGTTCTGCAGGTTCAGCTTGAGGTGATGAGCGATGATCCCTTCGCAGGGGCTGGCGCTCTCATCCTCGCCGGTCACCAGCGCCAGGTTGAGCACCCCCTCGTTGCGGCCGCGCAGCATGGCCAGCACCCGGTGGGAGGGGGCCTTGTGCAGGGGTTCGTCGTGTTCGAAGTAATCCTTGAACTTGGCCCCTTCCTGCTCCTTGCCCGCCACTACCCGGGCACGCAGGGTGGCGTTGTGCCACAGGTAGTCCCGCAGCTTCTCCAGCAGGTCGGCCTGCTCGGCGAAGCGCTCCATCAATATGTAGCGGGCACCGTCGAGGGCAGCCTTGCTGTCATTGATGCCCTGTTCAGTGTTGAGGAAGGCGCCGGCCTCCTGCTCGGGGTCACGCATGGGATCGGCGAGCAGCCGATCCGCCAGGGGCTCGAGTCCGGCCTCGATGGCCATCTGCCCCTTGGTACGGCGCTTGGGCTTGTAGGGCAGGTAGAGATCTTCCAGCCGGGTCTTGCTGTCCGCCTCGCGCAGGTCGCGGGCGAGCTCCGGGGTGAGTTTGCCCTGCTCCTCGATGGAGCGGATGATCACCTGGCGGCGATCTTCGAGTTCCCGCAGGTAGCCGAGGCGGCTCTCCAGGGTACGCAGCTGGCTGTCGTCCAGCCCGCCGGTCACCTCCTTGCGGTAACGGGCGATGAAGGGGACGGTCGCCCCCTCGTCCAGCAGGCGCACGGCGGCCTGCACCTGATCGGGACGAGCATTCAGCTCGGTGGCGATCTGTCTCTCTATGAGTTGGCTCTGCATCGGGGATCTCTAATGGTCGGTTCTATCCAACTGGACTGAGGTGGCGTCCTGGCTCAGCAAGGGGCACCACCCGGCCGGTTTGCGCCCTGGGCGCCGGGTGGGAGCACTATAGGGGCTGGGGACGGTGGATGCCAGCCCGGCCGGGGGCATGGCGGCAGGGAGTGGGGCTCCCTCGGCGGTTCAACGGGGGTAGCTTATCTCGTTCACATACCAGCAGGCGTCACCCACGGGCGTACGCACTATGGCCTCGTCACCCACCTCTTTCTTCAGCAGGGCGCGGGCCATGGGGGAGTCGATGGAGATGTAATCCTTGCGACCGAAGATTTCGTCATAACCGACGATGCGAAAGCGCTTGGTCTCCCCTTCCTCGCTCTCCACCTCGACCCAGGCGCCGAAGAACACCTTGCCCTCCTGGGAGGGGGCGTAGTCGACGATGGTGAGCTCCTCCAGACACTTGCGCAGGTAGCGCACCCGGCGGTCGATCTCCCGCAGCCGCTTCTTGTTGTACTGGTAGTCGGCATTCTCGCTGCGATCGCCGAGGCTGGCCGCCCAGGCCACCTTCTTGGTGACCTCGGGCCGCTCCTCTCGCCACAGCATGTCGTGCTCTTGTCGCAGCCTGTTGTAGCCTTCTCGCGTGATGAGTTTGGTTTTCATGGCGTAATCAGCCCCTGTTACGACCTGATGAGGGAGGTTGTTCTGCCAGGACTCTTGATGATGGCGCCCCGGCTTTGGGGGCAAAGGTATCAGAGAGGCCCGGGCTCTGACCATAGCCCGGGGTTTTAGCCGCGCCCGGGGTAATAACCGGTAACATATTTATGCTTTGCCGTTGGGAGGGGGAGCCCTAGTATTGGGGGCAGCGAGAGAGGAGTGGCAAGCATGAGTCAGCAATACAAGGTCCTGGTGGTCGACGATGACCTGAAACTGCGTTCCCTGCTGGAGCGTTATCTTACCGAGCAGGGGTTCATGGTACGGGGGGTCGCCAACGGCGAGCAGGCTGACCGGCTGTTGACGCGTGAGAACTTCAGCCTGATGGTGCTGGATCTGATGCTGCCGGGGGAAGATGGCCTCTCCATCTGCCGCCGCCTGCGGGAAGCGGGCAACCAGATCCCGGTGCTCATGCTCACCGCCAAGGGGGACGAGGTGGATCGCATCGTCGGTCTCGAGATGGGGGCCGATGACTATCTGCCCAAGCCGTTCAATCCCCGCGAGCTGCTGGCCCGGATCCGCGCCGTGTTGCGCCGTCATACCGTCGAGCTGCCCGGCGCCCCCTCCGCTGCCGAGAAGATGGTGACCTTCGGTGCCTATCAACTCAACCTGGCGACCCGGGAGCTGAGCCGGGACGGAGAACCGGTCGCCCTGACCAGCGGCGAGTTCGCCGTGCTCAAGGTGCTGGTGAGCCACCCGCGCGAGCCGCTCTCCCGCGACAAGCTGATGAATCTGGCCCGGGGGCGGGAGTACACCGCCACCGAGCGCAGCATAGACGTGCAGGTCTCCCGCCTGCGCCGGTTGCTGGAGCAGGATCCCGCCCAGCCGCGCTATCTGCAGACCGTCTGGGGTCTGGGCTATGTGTTCGTACCGGACGGTGATGGCGCATGAAACGAGTGAGCAGCATGTTTTCCCGCATGCTCTGGTTTCTGGCTGCCGTGCTGGTGGTCTATCAGTTTGTCTCCTATGTCACCTTCTACAACTATCTGCTGTCGCCGGCGGTCAATCAGATCAGCCATCTGTTGGCCAACCAGGTCAAGCTCATCTTCCCCATCGACAGCAATCAGCTGGCCCTGAGCGAAGACGCCGAGGCCCTGGTCTATGTGGCGACCGGCAGCGACATCTATACCCAGAGCGAAGCGGAGCAGCACGGACTCAACGACTCCAAACCCTATCCCTACCTGGAAGAGAACATCAGCAACGAGCTGAAGGGCAAGACCAAGGTCAGGGTCGAGATCCAGGATCACTACATCATCTGGATCCAGCCGCCCCAGGCCAGCCAGATGTGGGTGCGGATCCCGCTGACCGAGATTGAGGATGACGATATTGAGCCGCTGCTGCTCTATATGAGCGTGCTGCTGGTGGTGACCCTGTTCGCGGCCTGGCGATTCGCCCGCCAGCTGGTGCGCCCGCTGGAGGATCTGGAGGCGGGGGCCGTGGCGGTGGCCCGCGGCAACTTCCCCGATGCGCTGAGTGAGCAGGGCTCCCGGGAGGTACGCCGTCTGACCCGCACCTTCAACCACATGTCGAGCTCCATCAAGAGTCTGATAGAAGAGCGCAACCTGATGATGGCGGGGGTCTCCCATGACTTGCGAACCCCCCTGACCCGCATCCGGCTGGCGACCGAGATGATGTCTTCCGGGGATGAGTACCTCAAGGAGAGCATCAACGCGGACATCGACGAGTCCAATGCCATCATCGATCAGTTCATCGACTACATCCGGCCGGACGAGGGGCTGGACATCCAGCAGATCGACCTGACCCAGCTGATCCACGATGCCCTGCTGATGCAGACCGATCAGGGCCTGGAGGTGGAGCTGCTGTTGCCGGAGCAGGCGGTGCGGGTGGCCTGCAACCCCGTTAGCCTGAGGCGCATCCTCAACAATCTGTCGGGCAACTCACTGCGCTACGGGGCGAGCCGCTTGCAGGCCGAGCTCAAGGATGATGGCCACTGGGTACGACTACGGCTCTCTGACAATGGCCCCGGCATCGCGGAGCAGGATTATCAGCGGGTGCTCAAGCCCTTCACCCAGGGCAATGTGGCACGTACCGTCGGCGGCAGTGGCCTGGGGCTGGCCATCGTCGCCAAGATAGTCTCTCTGCATCACGGCACCATACGGCTCGGTGGCTCGGCACTCGGGGGCCTGCTGGTGGAGATACGGCTGCCCAAGCAGCAGCCGCTGGAGTGGATAGATTGAGACAGAGGGCGCATCGGAGGATGCGCCCTCTGTGTTTTCAGCCTTCCGAGCCGACCTTGTTGCGGTAGCGCTTGCCGTATTTGAGTTGCTGGGTGAGCAGGGCCGCCACGATCAGCGCCAATCCGATGGGGGTGGCCGGGTGTATGGTCTCGCCGATGAGCAGATTCAGCAGTACCAGCGAGGCGAAGGGTGAGATGAAGATGAGGTTGCTGATGGGGGCCGTGTTGGTGGCGTGACGCAGGGCCATCAGCCAGAGCACGAAGCCGAAGCCCATCTCGAACAGCCCCACATAGATGGCGCCGGCCCAGCCTTGCCAGGCGGTCATGGCGAAGCCCGCTATCAGCCAGGTCGCCACGACGATGAAAGGCAGGCTGATGAGGAAGCCGAGCAGCAGGCTGACGATGGGATCCCCTTGATTGCGGGTGTTGAGGATCCAGTAGCCGGCCCAGATGAGGGTCGATACCAGCGCCAGGGTCACGCCGAGGGGGCTGTCGAACTGCAGGCCGAACACGTCTCCCTTGGTGGCGATGACCAGGGCGCCGAAGTAGCCCAGCACGATGGCGACCCCGTCCCGGCGGCGCAGCTTCTGGCCGAGGAAGGGAACCGCCAGCAGGCTGAGGGTGATGGCCCAGGTGTAGTTGAGGGTCTGAGCCTGCTGGGCGGGCAGCAAATCATAGGCCTTGAACAGCAACAGGTAATAGAGGAAGGGGTTCAGTACCCCCAGGGCCAGATAATAGAGAGGGCGAGCCCGGATGTAGTTCAGCAGCAGGGGCAGCTTGCCTTGCTTGGCGACGATGGCGGTGAGGGTCAGGGTCGAGGTGAAGGCCGCGACGAGCAGCAACTGCACGGGCTCGAAATAGGTGAGGGATATCTTGAAGGCGGTGGCGACTGTCGACCAGAGCGCCACGGCGCAGAGTCCATACTGGTAGGCTTTCTTCTGATCTTTGAGCATCGCGGTCGTTCCGTTGACAGAGGCAGGGGCGCAGTTTAACAGTCCGCTCGGCACCTTGTCGTCATCATGGTATCGAGGTCAGGCGAGGCCGCCTGGGCGAGATCCGTCTGCGACGGATGATTGTGCACAATCTGTTCGCCTTCTCTTGCATGAATTGAAAAAATCCGTATAATCCCCTCCGCTTACCCATGAGGTAAGCCAGACGATATGTCTGCATGCTGAGCTTCTCGTTTACGCGGGCCAGCCATACAGTCCTCCCGATATGGGGGGAAACGTGAAAAATCACACCTCTGGCGGGAGTAATCCCGGTCGGGCGGTGTTGATTTATGTTCTTTTATCTATTGGAGCTCTGTCAATGCAGAACCAAAGAATCCGTATCCGCCTGAAGGCTTTTGATCATCGCCTGATCGATCAATCCACTGCGGAAATCGTTGAAACTGCAAAGCGCACCGGCGCGCAGGTTCGCGGTCCTATTCCGCTGCCGACTCGCAAAGAGCGCTTCACCGTTCTGATCTCCCCGCACGTCAACAAAGACGCGCGTGATCAGTACGAGATCCGCACTCACAAGCGTCTGGTAGACATCGTTGAACCGACTGACAAGACCGTAGACGCTCTGATGCGTCTGGATCTGGCAGCTGGTGTAGACGTCCAGATCAGCCTGGGTTAATTACGGAAAGAGGTTGATAACAATGACAATCGGTCTTGTAGGTCGCAAAGTGGGTATGACTCGCATCTTCACCGAAGATGGCGTTTCTATCCCGGTGACTGTTATCGAAGTTGAAGCTAACCGTGTAACTCAGGTCAAATCTGTAGAAACCGACGGCTACAACGCTATTCAGGTTACCACTGGCGCCAAGAAAGCCAGCCGTGTAACCAAGCCGGAAGCTGGCCACTTTGCCAAAGCTGGTGTAGAAGCCGGTCGCGGTCTGTGGGAATTCCGCCTGAACAACGGTGAAACTTTCACTGTTGGTAGCGAGCTGAAAGTAGATCTTCTCGCTGACGTTAAGCTGGTAGACGTTACCGGCACATCCAAGGGTAAAGGTTTTGCCGGTACTGTTAAGCGCTGGAACTTCCGTACCCAGGATATGACCCACGGTAACTCTCTGTCCCACCGTGTACCTGGCTCCATCGGTCAAAACCAGACCCCGGGCCGTGTATTCAAGGGCAAAAAGATGGCTGGTCACATGGGTGCTGAGCGTGTAACGACTCAGAACCTGGAACTGGTTCGTGTTGACGCTGAACGCAACCTGCTGCTCATCAAAGGCGCAGTACCGGGTGCAACCAACGGCAACGTGATCGTTAAACCTGCCGTCAAAGCGTAACGTCTGAGGAGATAGTAATGGAATTGGTAATGAAAGACGCCAAGAGCGCTCTTGAAGTTTCCGAGACTACCTTCGGGCGCGAATTCAACGAAGCCCTGGTTCAC
Source organism: Aeromonas intestinalis (assembly GCF_054052485.1). Classification (NCBI taxonomy): domain Bacteria; kingdom Pseudomonadati; phylum Pseudomonadota; class Gammaproteobacteria; order Aeromonadales; family Aeromonadaceae; genus Aeromonas; species Aeromonas intestinalis. Next base: position 12,975 of record NZ_JBSTYK010000014.1, on the reverse strand, counting down.
CAGGTTGTCGTTGCTTATGCCGCTGGTGCCCGTCAGGGTACTCGTGCGCAGCTGACTCGCTCTGAAGTGTCTGGTGGCGGCAAAAAGCCGTGGCGTCAGAAGGGTACTGGTCGTGCCCGTGCTGGCTCCATCCGTTCGCCCATCTGGCGTTCCGGTGGTGTGACCTTTGCTGCTAAGCCGCAAGATCACAGCCAAAAAGTAAACAAGAAGATGTACCGCGGCGCTATCCGTAGCATCCTGTCCGAGCTGGTACGTCAAGAGCGTCTGATCGTTGTTGAGAAATTCGGCATCGAAGCTCCGAAGACCAAAGAACTGATCGCCAAGCTGAAAGAGATGGAACTGACTGACGTTCTGATCGTGACCGCTGAAGTCGATGAGAACCTGTTCCTGGCTGCTCGCAACCTGTACAAAGTTGACGTGCGTGACGTTGCCGGTATCGACCCGGTCAGCCTGATCGCCTTCGACAAGGTTCTGATGACTGCTGATGCAGTGAAGCAAATCGAGGAGATGCTGGCATGATCCGCGAAGAACGTCTGTTGAAAGTTCTGAAGGCTCCGCACATCTCTGAAAAGAGCACCATGGTTGCAGAAAAGCAGAACACTATCGTGTTCAAAGTTGCTGTTGATGCCACCAAGGCGGAAGTCAAAGCTGCAGTTGCGAAACTGTTCGAGGTCGAAGTTGAGACCGTCCGTACCCTGAACATGAAGGGTAAGACCAAGCGCGCAGGTGCACGCGTAGGCCGTCGTTCCGATTGGAAGAAGGCTTATGTCACCCTGAAAGCGGGTCAGGACATCGACTTCATGGGCGCAGCCGAGTAAGAGGAGTTCTCAAAAATGGCAATCGTTAAGTGCAAGCCTACTTCTCCGGGCCGCCGCCACGTCGTCAAGATCGTCAACCAAGAGCTGTACAAGGGCAAGCCCTTCGCCGCTCTGCTGGACAGCAAAAGCAAGTCCGGTGGTCGTAACAACAACGGCCGCATCACCACTCGTCACATCGGTGGTGGTCACAAGCAACACTACCGTCTGGTCGACTTCAAGCGCGACAAAGACGGCATTCCGGCCAAAGTAGAGCGTCTGGAATACGATCCTAACCGTACCGCAAACATCGCCCTGGTGCTGTATGCAGACGGTGAGCGTCGTTACATCCTGGCTCCGAAAGGCCTGAAAGCAGGTGATGCTATCGCTTCTGGTGCTGATGCTGCGATCAAGGTAGGTAACACCCTGCCGATGCGTAACATCCCGGTCGGTTCTACCGTTCACGCCGTAGAGATGAAGCCTGGTAAAGGTGCCCAGCTGGCTCGTTCCGCTGGTACTTTCATCCAGATCCTGGCTCGTGAAGGTAACTATGTAACTCTGCGTCTGCGTTCCGGCGAAGTACGTAAAGTTCTGGCCGAGTGCCGCGCTACCATCGGTGAAGTCGGTAACTCCGAGCACATGCTGCGTCAACTGGGTAAAGCCGGTGCAAACCGCTGGCGTGGTATTCGTCCGACCGTTCGCGGTATGGCGATGAACCCGGTTGATCACCCGCACGGTGGTGGTGAGGGTCGTAACAAGGGCATGCAGCCTGTGTCCCCATGGGGCCAGAAGGCTAAGGGCTTCAAGACCCGTAAGAACAAGCGTACCGACAAGTACATCGTACGTCGTCGTAACAAGTAATTGTTAACATAGAGGAATCACCATGCCACGTTCTCTCAAGAAGGGTCCATTTATTGACCTGCACTTGCTGAAGAAGGTAGAGAAAGCGGTGGAAAGCGGGGATAAAAAGCCGGTTAAGACCTGGTCCCGTCGTTCAATGATCATCCCGAACATGATCGGTTTGACCATCGCTGTCCATAATGGTCGTCAGCACGTTCCGGTTTTCGTTACCGAAGAAATGATCGGTCACAAACTGGGTGAATTCGCACCGACTCGTACTTATCGCGGCCATGCTGCTGATAAGAAGGCTAAGAAGCGCTAAGGGATAAATGATGGAAGCTATCGCTAAACACCGTTATGCCCGTACTTCTGCCCAGAAAGCTCGTCTGGTAGCCGATCAAGTACGTGGTCTGTCCGTAGACAAGGCTCTGAACATCCTGACCTTCAGCCCGAAAAAGGCTGCTGTTCTGGTGAAGAAAGTGCTGGAATCTGCCATTGCCAACGCTGAGCACAACGAAGGCGCCGACATCGACGCCCTGCGTGTTGCCACCATCATGGTAGACGAAGGTCCCTCCATGAAGCGCATCCGCCCGCGTGCCAAAGGTCGCGCGGATCGTATCCTCAAGCGTACCGCTCACATCACTGTAGTGGTATCCGACGCTAAGGCTGGGAGATAAGCAATGGGTCAGAAAGTACATCCTAATGGCATTCGCCTGGGTATTACCAAGCCTTGGAATTCTACCTGGTTCGCGAACACCAAAGACTTCGCTGACAACCTGTACAGCGATTTCCAAGTACGCCAGTTCCTGACCAAGGAGCTGAAAAACGCTTCCTTGTCCAAGATCACTATCGAGCGTCCGGCCAAGAGCATCCGTGTGACCATTCACACCGCTCGTCCGGGTGTCGTGATCGGCAAGAAAGGCGAAGACGTTGAGAAACTGCGCAAAGCTGTAGCCACTATTGCTGGCGTGCCTGCTCAGATCAACATTTCCGAAGTCCGCAAGCCGGAGCTGGATGGCAAACTGGTTGCCGACAGCATCACTTCTCAGCTGGAACGTCGCGTAATGTTCCGTCGCGCTATGAAGCGCGCCGTACAAAACGCCATGCGCCTGGGTGCCAAGGGCATCAAAGTTGAAGTGTCCGGTCGTCTGGGCGGCGCTGAAATCGCGCGTACCGAATGGTACCGTGAAGGTCGTGTGCCGTTGCACACCCTGCGTGCCGACATCGACTACGCAACTTCTGAAGCCCACACCACTTACGGTGTGATCGGCGTTAAAGTTTGGATCTTCAAGGGCGAAGTTCTGGGCGGTCTGGCTGCAGTCAATGCTGCCGCTGCTCAAGAGCAAGCTCCTGCGAAGCCCAAGCGTGACAACAAGCGCCGCGCTGCCAAGTAAGGAGATTCGGTAAATGTTGCAACCAAAGCGTACTAAATTCCGCAAGACCCACAAGGGTCGCAACCGCGGTCTGGCCAACTCCGGTAACGAAGTATCCTTCGGTACCTTCGGCCTGAAGGCGACATCCCGTGGTCAACTGACTGCTCGTCAAATCGAAGCAGCCCGTCGTGCCATGACCCGTCACGTTAAGCGTCAGGGTAAAATCTGGATCCGTGTGTTCCCGGACAAGCCGATTACCGAAAAGCCCCTTGAAGTTCGTATGGGTAAAGGTAAGGGTAACGTCGAATACTGGGTATGCCCGATCCAGCCTGGCAAAGTTCTGTACGAGATGGACGGTGTTCCCGAGGCTCTGGCCCGTGAAGCATTCGCCCTGGCCGCTGCTAAGCTGTCCGTTCAGACCACTTTCGTAATCAAGACGGTGATGTGATGAAAGCCCAAGATCTGCGTCAAAAGAGCGTCGAAGAACTGAACCAGGAGCTGCTGGGTCTGCTGCGTGAGCAATTCAACATGCGCATGCAAGCTTCCACCGGCCAGCTGGCTCAGACTCACACTCTGAAACAAGTGCGTCGTGACGTCGCACGTATCAAGACTGTACTGACTGAGAAGGCAGGTGCGTAATGACTGACAAGATCCGTACTCTGCAAGGTCGTGTAATCAGCGACAAGATGGACAAGTCCATCACTGTTGCTATCGAGCGCAAGGTAAAGCACCCGATCTACGGTAAGATCATCAAGCGCACTACCAAGCTGCACGTACACGACGAGAACAACGAGTGTAAAGCTGGCGATCTCGTGGAAATCCGCGAGTGCCGCCCGCTGTCCAAGACCAAGTCCTGGACCCTGGTTGCTGTCGTAGAAAAGGCCTAATCGGTACTTTTTAGCTCAAACGGCCCCGTATCGGGGCCGTTTGTTTTTTAGGCTACCTTTTCAAAAATAGCTGTGTTATAGTTTCGCGCCTTTTGAAGGCAGCCAGATCCCCGCAAGGGATAAGAAGTAAACAAAGCGGAGCACTAAGATGATCCAGATGCAAAGTATGCTGGGTGTTGCCGACAACTCCGGCGCTCGCAGTGTAATGTGTATTAAGGTTCTGGGTGGTTCGCACCGCCGTTACGCCGGCATCGGCGACATCATTAAGGTTTCCATCAAGGAAGCTATTCCTCGCGGTAAAGTGAAGAAAGGTGATGTGTATAACGCGGTGGTCGTACGCACCCGTAAAGGCGTTCGTCGTCCGGACGGCTCTGTCATCCGTTTCGACAACAATGCGGCTGTGTTGCTTAACAACAACCAACAGCCAATCGGTACTCGTATTTTTGGCCCGGTGACCCGTGAACTCCGTAATGAGAAGTTCATGAAGATTGTGTCCCTGGCACCCGAAGTACTGTAAGGAGTCGAACGATGGCAGCTAAAATCCGTCGCGAAGACGAAGTAATTGTTCTTACCGGCAAAGACAAGGGCAAGCGTGGCAAAGTCACTCAAGTCCTGATTGCAAAAGGTAAGGTAATCGTTGAAGGCATCAACCAGGTGAAGAAACACCAGAAGCCGGTACCCGCACTGGGTCAGGCTGGCGGTATCGTCACCAAAGAAGCCCCCATCGATGTATCTAACATCGCGCTGTTCAACTCTGCCACTGGCAAGGCTGACCGCGTTGGTTTCCGGATTGAAGACGGCAAGAAAGTCCGTTTCTTCAAATCCACCGGCGAACTTGTGAAGTAATTGGAGTTTAACGATGGCGAAACTGCATGATTACTACAAATCCGATGTAGTAAATGAACTGTCCAAGCAGTTCGGTTACAAGACTATCATGCAAGTCCCTCGGATCGAGAAAATCACCCTGAACATGGGTGTTGGTGAAGCGATCTCTGACAAGAAACTGCTGGAAAATGCGGCTGCCGATATGGCTGCCATTTCCGGTCAGAAACCGCTGATCACCAAAGCACGCAAATCTGTTGCGGGCTTCAAGATTCGTGAAGGCTACCCGATAGGTTGTAAAGTAACCCTGCGTGGCGAGCGTATGTGGGAGTTCCTGGAACGGCTGATTTGCATCTCCGTACCGCGTATCCGTGACTTCCGTGGTCTGAACGCCAAGGCGTTCGATGGCCGTGGTAACTACTCCATGGGCGTGCGTGAGCAAATCATCTTCCCGGAAATCGACTATGACAAGGTCGATCGCGTCCGTGGTCTGGATATCACCATCACCACTTCCGCGAATACCGACGAAGAAGGCCGTGCTCTGCTGGCTGCCTTTAACTTCCCATTCCGCAAGTAAGGTTAGGGTTATGGCTAAAACATCCATGAAAGCGCGCGAAGCAAAGCGTGCGAAGCTGGCAGCCAAGTTCGCGACCAAGCGTACCGAGCTGAAAGCTATCATCGTTGATATGAACGCTTCTGAAGAAGCGCGTTGGGACGCTGTCTTGCAACTGCAACAGCTGCCCCGTGATTCCAGTCCGTCCCGCCAGCGTAACCGTTGCAATATTACTGGTCGTCCGCACGGTTTCCTGCGCAAGTTTGGTCTGTCCCGCATCAAGGTGCGTGAGCATGCCATGAAGGGCGAAATTCCAGGCCTCAAAAAGGCCTCTTGGTAAGAATCTCGGGAGTTAGACTATGAGCATGCAAGATCCGATCGCGGATATGCTGACCCGCATCCGTAACGGTCAGGCGGCGAGCAAAGTTGCGGTTTCCATGCCTTCTTCCAAGCTGAAAGTGGCTATTGCCAAAGTGCTGAAAGAAGAAGGTTACATCGCTGGCTACTCCGTAGCTGGTGACGTGAAGCCGGAACTGGAAATTGAACTGAAATATTTCCAGGGCAAGCCGGTTGTAGAACTGATCCAACGCGTGAGCCGTCCCGGCCTGCGTATTTACAAGCGCACTACTGATCTGCCGAAAGTCATGGGCGGTCTCGGTGTTGCTATCGTGTCCACGTCTAAAGGTGTGATGACCGACCGTGCTGCCCGCAAGGCAAGCATGGGTGGTGAGATCATCTGCTACGTCGCTTAATAGGAGGTCGGAAATGTCTCGCGTTGCTAAGGCACCCGTCACTATTCCTGCTGGCGTAGAGGTGACTCTGAACGGTCAGGAACTGTCCATCAAAGGTGGTAAAGGTTCCCTGGTTCGTTCCATCCACGCCGGTGTAGAAGTGACCAAAGAAGACAATGTACTGAAGTTCGCCCCGCGCGACGGCATCGCTGGTGCTGACGCTCAGGCCGGTACTGCCCGTGCATTGGTCAACAACATGGTAATCGGTGTTACCCAAGGCTTCGAGCGCAAGCTGCAGCTGGTTGGTGTAGGTTACAAAGCCTCCATCAAGGGCAATGCTGTCGCGCTGGCTCTGGGCTTCTCTCACCCGGTAGAGCATGCGCTGCCGGCTGGTGTCACCGCTGAATGCCCGACCGCTACTGAGATCGTTCTCCGTGGTGTGGACAAGCAGCTGGTTGGCCAAGTCGCCGCCGATATCCGTTCTTACCGCGCTCCGGAGCCCTACAAGGGCAAGGGTGTACGCTATGCCAATGAGCAAGTGCGTACTAAAGAAGCTAAGAAGAAGTAAGGTAACACTATGGACAAGAAAGCAGCTCGTCTCCGTCGTGCTACTCGTGCTCGGAAAAAGATGCAGGAACTGGGAGCCACCCGTCTGGTTGTTCACCGTACCCCGCGTCATATCTATGCGCAGGTTATCGCAGCCAACGGTTCCGAAGTTCTGGCCTCTGCTTCCACAGTAGAGAAAGCCATCAGTGAAGCTATCAAATACACCGGTAATGCTGATGCAGCTACCGCTGTAGGTAAAGCTATCGCTGAGCGTGCGATTGCCAAAGGCGTTCAGAACGTATCTTTCGATCGTTCCGGTTTCAAGTATCACGGTCGTGTAGCCGCTCTGGCTAGCGCTGCTCGTGACGCTGGTCTTCAGTTCTAAGCTAGGAGTCGAAGATGGCTAAAATCGAATCTCAAGCCGGCGAACTGCAAGAAAAGCTGATTGCAGTAAACCGTGTTTCGAAAACTGTTAAAGGTGGTCGTATCATGTCCTTCACCGCGTTGACCGTGGTGGGTGATGGTAACGGCCGTGTAGGTTACGGTTACGGTAAAGCCCGTGAAGTTCCGGCTGCCATTCAAAAGGCAATGGAACAGGCTAAGCGTAACCTGAACAAGGTTGAGCTGAACAACGGCACTCTGCACCACCCGGTGCGCGGTGTTCACTCTGGCTCCACCGTGTTCATGAAGCCGGCCTCCCAAGGTACTGGTATCATTGCCGGCGGCGCCATGCGTGCCGTGCTGGAAGTGGCTGGTATCCACAACGTGCTGGCTAAGACCTACGGTTCCACCAACCCAATCAACGTTGTTCGCGCAACTGTCGACGCTCTGGTACACGGCCAATCGCCGGAACAGATCGCTGCCAAGCGTGGTCTGCGCGTTGAAGAAATTCTGGGGTAATGCGACATGGCTAACACTGTAAAAGTAACTCAAACTCGCAGCTCTATCGGCCGTCTGCCAAAGCACAAGGCGACTCTGCGTGGTCTGGGTCTGCGTCGCATTGGTCACACCGTTGAGCTGGAAGATACTCCCTGCGTACGCGGCATGATCAACCAGGTTTATTACATGGTTAAGGTGGAGGGCTAAGCATGCGTCTGAATACTCTGTCTCCGGCCGCTGGTTCCAAGCGCGTTAAGCACCGTCCGGGCCGTGGTATCGGTTCTGGTCTGGGCAAGACTGGTGGTCGTGGTGTTAAAGGTCAAACTTCTCGTTCCGGTGGCGGCAAAGTTCGCAACGGCTTCGAGGGTGGCCAGATGCCTTTGAAAATCCGTCTGCCGAAGTTCGGTTTCTTCTCCCGCAAATCTTTGGTGTCTGCCGAAGTGCGTCTGAACGAAATTGCCCTGGTAGAAGGTGATGTGGTCGATGTGAGCACTCTGAAGCAAGCCGGTGTTATTACCAAAAACATCGTGTTCGCTAAAGTTGTTCTGTCTGGCAACATTGACCGTGCTGTGACCGTTCGTGGTCTGTCCGTCACCAAGGGTGCACGTGCAGCCATCGAGGCCGCTGGCGGTAAAATCGAGGAATAATCAGTACAATGGCTAAGAAACCAGGATTGGATGTTAAAGCACAAGGTGGTCTGAGTGAACTGAAGAGCCGTCTGCTCTTCGTTCTCGGGGCGATTATCGTTTTCCGTGCAGGCTCTTATGTGCCGATTCCTGGTATTGACGCCGCCGTACTGGCCGAGTTGTTCCAACAACAGAAGGGCACCATCATTGAGATGTTCAACATGTTCAGTGGTGGTGCACTCTCGCGTGCTTCTATTCTTGCGCTGGGGATCATGCCGTATATTTCGGCGTCGATCATCATCCAGCTGCTGACTGTGGTTCACCCCGCTCTTGCTGAACTCAAGAAGGAAGGTGAAGCCGGCCGTCGCAAGATTAGCCAATATACCCGTTGGGGCACGCTGGTTTTGGGAACTTTCCAGGCCATTGGTATCGCAACCGGTCTGCCGAATATGATGCAAGGACTCGTGACTCATCCGGGTTTGGGCTTCTATTTCACAGCCGTTGTGAGTCTGGTCACCGGTACCATGTTCTTGATGTGGTTGGGTGAACAGATTACCGAGCGTGGGATTGGTAATGGTATCTCGTTGATTATCTTCACGGGTATCGTTGCCGGTCTGCCTCATGCCATTGGCGCTACGGCCGAACAGGCACGTCAAGGGGAATTGCACATCCTGCTGTTGTTGTTGCTGGGCTTGATTGTTTTCGCTGTGACTTACTTTGTGGTGTTCGTGGAGCGTGGTCAGCGTCGTATCGTCGTTAACTATGCCAAGCGTCAACAAGGCCGCCAGGTATTCGCCGCGCAAAGCACACACCTGCCATTGAAAGTGAATATGGCCGGTGTGATTCCTGCGATTTTCGCATCTAGCATCATCCTCTTCCCTGGGACCATTACCTCTTGGTTTGGCCAGGGCGAGGGCAAGGTCGCTGATATCCTGCAACAGGTCTCTATGGTCCTGCAGCCGGGTCAGCCCCTGTATGAAATGCTCTATGCAGCAGCCATTATCTTCTTCTGCTTCTTCTATACCGCGTTGGTATTCAACCCCCGCGAGACAGCAGATAACCTGAAGAAGAGTGGAGCCTTTATCCCGGGGATCCGCCCGGGCGAGCAGACAGCACGTTACATCGATAAGGTTATGACACGCCTGACATTGGCAGGTGCGCTCTATATAACCTTTATCTGTCTGGTACCTCAGTTCTTGATGACTGCCTGGAACGTACAGTTCTACTTCGGTGGCACTTCGCTGCTGATTATCGTGGTGGTTATCATGGACTTCATGGCTCAGGTACAAACCCATATGATGTCTCATCAATATGGCGACGTCCTGAGGAAGGCCAACCTGAAGGGCTACGGCCGCTAAAGGTCGGCGTAGTTACGGAGTTAAGCAATGAAAGTTCGTGCTTCCGTTAAGGCAATCTGCCGTAACTGCAAAATCATCAAGCGTCACGGTGTGGTGCGTGTGATTTGCAGTGAGCCAAAGCATAAGCAGCGCCAAGGCTAATTTTTTACGGTTAGTACTTGCAACAAATAGTTGTGCTGGCTAATATAGCCAGCCAACTTTTGTTGTGTATTGGTTGACCGCCACGTATCCGCTCACGGGCTTTGTGGTGGTCGTTATCTACGCTACGTAGGAGTGAACAGTGGCCCGTATCGCTGGCATTAACATTCCTGACCATAAGCACGCAGTCATTGCGTTGACTGCAATTTATGGCGTCGGTCGTACCCGCTCAAAGGCCATCTGTGCCGCAGCCGGTATTGCTGAGAATGTGAAAATTAAAGACTTGGACGAAGCTCAGATCGAGAGTCTGCGCGAGCAAGTAGGTAAATTCACCGTTGAAGGTGACTTGCGTCGTCAGATTTCCATGAACATCAAGCGATTGATGGATCTGGGTTGCTACCGTGGTTTGCGTCACCGTCGTAGCCTGCCTGTTCGTGGTCAACGTACCAAGACCAATGCTCGTACCCGTAAGGGTCCGCGCAAGGCTATCAAGAAGTAACGGGAAGGTAGAAAATGGCTAAAACTCCGACTCGTGCTCGCAAGCGCGTTAAAAAGCAAGTGAGCGACGGTATTGCGCACGTTCATGCATCTTTCAACAACACAATCGTGACCATTACTGACCGTCAGGGCAATGCTCTGTCTTGGGCTACCTCTGGTGGTTCCGGTTTCCGTGGTTCCCGTAAGTCCACTCCGTTTGCTGCCCAGGTAGCTGCTGAGCGTGCTGGTGAGATCGCCAAAGAATACGGCGTGAAGAACCTGGAAGTCATGGTCAAAGGTCCGGGTCCCGGTCGTGAGTCTTCCATCCGCGCTCTGAACGCGGCTGGTTTCCGCATCACTAACATTACTGATGTGACTCCGATCCCGCACAACGGTTGTCGTCCTCCCAAGAAGCGCCGCGTGTAACGCTGGTAGCTACTTGGTCTAGGATTGTTGGAGAAAGAAGATGGCAAGATATATCGGTCCTAAGCTTAAGCTTAGCCGTCGTGAGGGCACCGACCTCTTCCTGAAGTCTGGTGTTCGTGCGATTGATTCTAAGTGCAAGATTGACACCGTTCCTGGTCAACATGGTGCGCGTAAAGCGCGTCTGTCCGACTACGGTGTGCAACTGCGCGAGAAACAAAAAGTACGTCGTATCTACGGCGTATTGGAAAAACAGTTCCGCAACTACTACCGCGACGCTGCCCGTCAAAAGGGTAACACCGGTGAAAACCTGTTGCAGCTGCTGGAAGGTCGTCTGGACAACGTCGTCTACCGCATGGGCTTCGGCGCCACTCGTGCTGAATCTCGTCAGCTGGTGAGCCACAAAGCCATCATGGTAAACGGCCGTGTCGTGAATGTTCCTTCTTTCCAGGTATCCCCTGAGGACGTGATCTGCGTTCGTGAGAAGGCTAAAAAGCAAGCGCGTATCAAAGCTTCCCTGGAAGTTGCTGGTCAGCGCGAGAAGCCGACTTGGGTAGAGGTTGACGCTGCTAAGATGGAAGGTGCTTTCAAACGCCTGCCAGAGCGTTCCGACCTGTCTGCCGACATTAACGAACAGCTGATCGTCGAGCTTTACTCCAAGTAAAGCTAGCTTCTAAAGAGAGGACACAATGCTGGGTTCTGTAACAGATTTTCTTAAACCGCGGCTAGTTGACATCGAGCAAGTTAGCCCGACTCACGCGAAAGTGACTCTCGAGCCGCTTGAGCGTGGCTTTGGTCACACGCTGGGCAATGCTCTGCGTCGTATTTTGTTGTCATCTATGCCCGGTTGTGCGGTTACTGAAGTCGAGATCGACGGAGTACTGCACGAGTACAGCAGCAAAGAAGGTGTACAGGAAGACATTCTTGAAATCCTGCTCAACCTGAAAGGTATCGCTGTGAAGCTGGAAGGCAAGGACGAGGTAACTCTGTCCCTGACCAAGTCTGGAACAGGCCCCGTTACCGCTGGTGATATCACTCACGGTGATGAAGTCGAGATCGTAAACCCGGAGCACGTAATCTGCCACCTGACTGGCGCCAATGCTGAGATCAGCATGCGCCTGAAAGTTCAGCGCGGTCGTGGTTATGTGCCTGCTTCTGCCCGTGTTCACAACGATGATGAAGAGCGTCCTATCGGCCGCCTGCTGCTGGACTCCGCGTTCAGCCCCATCGTTCGCATCGCCTACAATGTTGAGGCGGCACGTGTGGAACAGCGCACCGACTTGGACAAGCTCGTTATCGACATGGAGACCAATGGTACTCTGGATCCAGAAGAAGCCATCCGTCGTTCTGCCACTATTCTGGCCGAGCAACTGGAAGCCTTCGTGGATCTGCGCGATGTCAGCGTGCCCGAGAAGAAAGAAGAGAAACCCGAGTTTGATCCGATTCTGCTGCGTCCTGTCGATGATTTGGAGCTGACAGTTCGTTCTGCGAACTGTCTGAAGGCAGAAGCTATCCACTATATTGGTGATCTGGTACAGCGTACCGAAGTCGAGTTGCTTAAAACTCCTAACCTCGGTAAGAAGTCCCTGACTGAGATCAAGGACGTGTTGGCCTCCCGTGGTCTGTCTCTTGGCATGCGCCTCGAGAATTGGCCGCCCGCCAGCATCGCTGACGAGTAATCCAGATTACGGGTTTCACAGATTTAGTTAGAAGGATAAGGTCATGCGCCATCGTTTGAGTGGTCGTCAACTGAACCGGAACAGCAGCCATCGTCAGGCTATGTTCCGCAACATGGCCAGCTCCCTGGTTCGTCATGAGATCATCAAGACGACTCTGCCTAAGGCAAAAGAGCTGCGTCGTGTAGTTGAACCGCTGATCACCCTTGCCAAGACTGATAGCGTTGCTAATCGTCGCCTGGCATTTGCCCGCACTCGCGATAACGCGATCGTGGCTAAGCTGTTCAATGAACTGGGCCCGCGCTACCTGGAGCGCGCCGGCGGTTATACTCGCATTCTGAAATGCGGTTTCCGTGCAGGCGACAACGCCCCTATGGCTTACATTGAGCTGGTAGACCGCCCGGCCGCTGCTGAAGCAGCTGCTGAGTGATAAAGAAAAAGCCGGGCTTGTCCCGGCTTTTCTTTTAAGGGATTCTGATACTGCCTCAACTGCCTCAACTGCCTCAACTGCCTCAACTGCCTCAACTGCCTCGGTATTCATCGCGCCACTTGTTATATAGGTATTTCTTATCCTCGAGGTGACGTTCATTTACCTGGTAACGAGATGCCCCAATCAATACCGGGCCCTGATCTGCACAATAGAGACATAGCCAATTTAGCCCTGGATTAGGCATTTCTGTGGATAAGTTTGTATAAAAGCTGTGGTTGGCTATGAATAACTAAAAAAGTGCCGATTTTTGCAGTTTTATTGCGATCTAGGGCTTGCCAGAAAGTTTTGGCTCCCTATAATGCGCCTCCATCGACAGGGCAAGCGGCAACGCAAACAACCCCGGTCGGTGCCTCGAAAAGCCT
>NZ_JBSTYK010000013.1:0-136709 GCF_054052485.1 Aeromonas intestinalis | reverse complement strand
CCCTGCTTGGCCCGCCCCCCACAAATCACCCCCCCCCCCCCCCGCCCCCCTCTTCTCGTTTCATGTCGCAAGCGTGGCCGTATTACCAGAACAGCCTGCCCAACAGGGGGGCGAGCAGCACGGTCGCCATGCCGGCGATCATCATCACCATGCTGGAGACCACGCCCTCCTCGTTGCCCATCTGATAGGCCCGGGCGGTGCCGGCACCATGGGCGGAGGCACCGAAGCCTGCCCCCTTGCCGAGGCGGCTGCGAATGGCGAGCACCGCCAGCACGCTCTCGCCGACCGCCATGCCGATCACCCCGGTCAGCACCACGAACAGGGCGGTGAGATCGGCATTGCCTCCCATGGAGCGGGTCGCCTCCACCGCGAAGGGGGTGGTGATGGAGCGCATGGCCATGCTGCGTTGCAGCAGCTCGGACAGGTTCAGCCAGCGGGCCAGCAGCACGGTACTGCCCACCGCCATGATGACGGAGGCGATGACCCCCACCGACAGCGACAGCCAGTGGCGGCGCATCAGCTGGCGGTTCTCGTAGACGGGCACCGCGAAGGCGACGGTGGCAGGTCCCAGCAGCCAGAGCAACCAGTGGGATTCGGCCATGTAGTCCTGATAGGGGATGTGGAACAGCATGACCACGGCCACCAGCAGGGCGGGGGCCAGCAGCAGGGGCATCAGCGGCAGTATGCGTTTGCGGGCATAGAGCCACTTGCTGGCGTAGTAGAACAGCAGGGTGAGGGCGAAGCAGAGCAGGCCGAGCAGGGTATCAGACATGGCGGCGACTCCGGCGGGCCAGCATGAGTTCGAAGCGATAGACTCTGTCCACCACCAATGCGGTAGTACCAAGCACCAAAATGGTGCTGATCACCAGCACGACCATGATGCGCCACCCCTCTTCAAGCAGCAGATCCTGATAGTTGACCACGGCCACCACGGCGGGCACGAAGAACAGCAGCATCTCCGCCAGCAACCAGCGGGCGCCGGCGCTGAACCACTGGGCCTTGACCACGCCCAGCAGAATGCAGACAAGCAACAGCAGCATGCCGGTGAGGTTGGCGGGCAAGGGCAGATGCAGGGTGCGAACCGCGGTATCCGCCAGCAGCCAGATGGCGGCGAGCAGGGCAATCTGGAAGGGCGTTTGCAACCAGCGAAGGCAGAAGGTTTTCATGATGGATGCCTGTCTGTGAACTTGCTCACAGTATAAGAGGGAGACAAACCTGCAAAAAATGAATTTAAATCATGAAAAACATGCCATATTGGCATTGTTTGAACGTCATCATCACGAGCCCCGCCATGGATATCCGAGCCCTGCGTTACTTCGTCGAACTGGTGCGTGAGCAGAGTTTCACCCGCGCCTCCGAGAAGCTGTTCGTCACCCAACCCACCATCAGCAAGATGATCCGCAACATGGAGGAGGAGCTGGGCCAGCCCCTGCTGAGTCGCTCGGGGCACAGCTTCACCCTCACCGACAGCGGCCAGGTGCTGTTCACCCATGGTCAGCTGGTGCTGGCCCAGATGCAGCAGATGGAGGCGGAACTCGCCGACTTGCAGAGTCTGCAGCACGGTCGCCTCGCCCTCGGCATCCCCCCCATGGTGGGCCACGTCTATGCGGATCTCATCCGCGCCTATCGCAGCCGTTACCCCAAGGTGGAGCTCTCCATCGTGGAGTACGGCGGACGGCGCATCGAGCAGGCGGTGCTGGAGGGGGAGCTGGATCTCGCCATCACCATGCTGCCGACCAAGGAGGAGGGAACCCTGAGCACCCTGGAACTGGATTGCTATCCCATCCAGGTGGTGCTGCCGGACGTCCCTCGCTGGCGGGCGCGGGCCGAAATCCGGCTGGGGGACTTGAGAGAAGAACCCTTCCTGCTCTACACCCAGGCCTTCACCCTGAGCGAGCGGCTGGAGCAGGCCTGCCTGCAGGCGGGCTTCACTCCCCAGGTGGCGGCGCGCAGCAGCCAGTGGGATTTCCTTACCGCCATGGTGCGAAGCGGCATGGGGGTCGCCTTCCTGCCCGAACCCATCTGCCGTCGGCTGACCCCGGACGGCCTGGTGCTGCGGCCCCTGAAGCCTGAACTCAGCTGGCGGCTCGGGGTTATCTGGCCCGCCAGGCGTTACCTCTCCCGCACCGCCGAGGCCTGGCTCGAATTGTGCCGGGAGAGTCAGGAGCCGATCACGACTCCCTGAGTCTGTCGGCTCGGGGTGGACGGGGGAGAGTGCTCGCCAGTGTCGGGAGCGGATTGGCCCTCATCAGCTCCCCCAACCGGCGACAGAGCCGACGCAGGGTCTGGTTGTCGAGACAACCGAAACCGAGCAGCCAGCCTTCCCGGCTGGGGGCCCCGAGGTGAAACTGGCCCAAGGGGCGAACGCCCAGCCCCAGGGCATTGGCGGCGTCTGTCCAGCGCGCCTCGCCACCGGCGGGCAGCAGTACGGCGCACTGCAGGCCGGCACCACTGTGGATGGGGGTGAGGGTGGGGCAATGCTCGGCGAGCTCGCGCAGCAGCAGATCCCGCCGACTCTGGTAGACGAGCCGACTCTGGCGCAGGTGGGCGGCGAAGTGACCGGCGCGGATGAAATCAGCCGTGACCGCCTGCTGCAACTGGTTGCTATGGCCATCGATGGCGGCGCGGGCCCGGCTGAAGGCCTCCATCAGCGGACGCGGCAGCACCAGATAGGCGAGGCGCAGGGAACCGAACAGCACCTTGCTGAAGGTGCCCACATAGATGACCCGCCCCTGTCCATCCAGCCCCTGCAGGGCGGGGAGCGGGCGCTGATCGTACTGATACTCCCCGTCGTAATCGTCCTCCAGCACCCAGGCTCCCTGCCGCTCGGCTTCGGCCAATAGCGCCATGCGCCGCGTCAGGCTCATGGGCACCCCCAGGGGATACTGGTGGGCCGGGGTGCAGTAGATGAGTCTGGGTCTGGGGTGTTCTCCGATTGGATTCATCCCCTCTTCGTCCACGGGCACCGGGTGGATGCGGGCGCCGGCGCTCTCCATGGCGGTGCGTGCCCCCGGGTAGCCGGGATCCTCCACCCAGACGCACTCTCCTGCGTCGATCAGCAACTGGGTCGCCAACATGATCCCCTGCTGGGAGCTGGTGAGGATCAGGATCTGATCCGCCTCGCACACCACGCCCCTTGATTGCACCAGATAGCTGCTGATGGCGGCGCGCAGCTCCGGCAAGCCTTGCGGCTCCCCGTAGTTCATCCAGTCGCCGGCGTGCTTGCGCCACTGCTGCTGCATCAGACGGCCCCAGAGAGCCTGGGGAAAGAGACGAGGATCCGGCTGGCTGGAGGCAAAGGAGCTGCCCACCTCCGGCACCTCCGGGCAGGCGCTGCCTGCGGCCATCTCCTGGCCCCGGCGCGAGAGCCCCGCTGCCGACTGGGGCGGGCGCGGGGCGGGTCTCACTGCCGCCAGCGCCACGAAGCTGCCAGCCCCGACCCTGCGTACCAGATAACCCTCCGACTCCAGCCGACCGTAGGCGAGCTCCACCGTGCTGCGGGAGATGCCGAGATCGCTTGCCAACAGCCGGCTCGCGGGCAGTCGGCTGTGCTGGGGCAGGTGGCCCGCGAGGATGGCTTCTCGCAGGGTGCGCACCAGCTGTTCATGAAGCGGCAGATCCCCATGGCGGTGGTGAGCGAACAAGGTTGGCAGGACCGTCATGGCGGGCTCCAGCTAGCGATCGGAATTGGTCTGCTTATATTGGCAAAATTGGTCGGGGTGGCAAGGCCATTGTGCCGCTACATTGGAACCATCATCGGGACATCAGCCACCATAGGGAGTCGTTATGTCGGAGTTTGGCGCCATCATCAGCTGGCTGCGGGGAGAGGATGAAGCCTTCGTGGATCAGCGTTACAGTCGGGCCCACAGCTGGGAGTTTGACGGCGGCGTGCGGGTGCCCGCTTCCTCCTCTCCCCATGTGGTGCCCTTGCCCTATTCGGTGGCGGACAATGTCGATCCCGAGGAGGCCTTCGTCGCGGCGCTCTCCAGCTGTCATATGCTCACTTTCCTCTGGCTGGCGGCCAGGGCGGGCTATCGGGTGGAGAGCTATCAGGACGAGGCGATCGGCATCATGGAGGCGGACGAGTGCGGTCGCCAGTCCGTCACCCGGGTCAGGCTGCGTCCGCTCATCGTCTTCGGTGGCGAGCGTCAGCCGGGTATGCCCGAGCTGGAGCAGTTGCATCATCAGGCCCACGAGGAGTGTTTTATCGCGAACTCGGTGCGAACCATCGTGACCACCGAGATCAGGCGTTAATCGGCGGTGAGAACCACCGTTACCACAGAGATCAAAACCTGGTCGGTGCGGGCAGCCGTCATGGCCGGGATCAGACACGAGTCGCAAGGAGCAGGCAGTATGAGTCAGGTAATGAGTACCGGGGTCGCGAGCCCGATGGAGGCCAGTGCGTTTTTCGAGGCACAGTTGAAATACCGCACCGATCCGGCGGATCTGGCCGCGGATCTGCTTAAGGGAGAGGCGGGTGAGGAGGGGAAGATAGTGGTCATCGACACCCGCTCCCCCGCCCACTACGCCGAAGGGCACATTCCGGGGGCAGTCTCTTTCCCCCATCGCACCATGAACGCCGCCAGCACGGCGGACCTGCCCAAGGACAAGGTCTATGTCTGCTATTGCGACGGCATCGGCTGCAACGGCTCGACCCAGGGAGCCTACAAGCTGGCGGCGCTGGGCTTTCAGGTCAAAGAGCTGATCGGCGGCCTGCACTGGTGGCGTCAGGACGGCTTCGCCGTCGCCACCGGCAGCGATGCAGGAGTCTTGTTGGAAGGAGGGATTGCCTGTGCCTGCTAAGCCATTTCTGAACGAATTCGATCAGCCGGTTGGCGCCGAGGTGCCGGGCTGGGCGGGGGCCGAGTTCCCCCCCAAGGCGGTGATGCGCGGCTGGGGTTGCCGCCTTGAGCCGCTGGATCCCGCGCGCCACAGCGGCTCGCTCTGGCAGGCATTTGCTGCCGACAGCGGGGCCATGTGGACCTATCTTACCAGCGGTCCCTTCGAGGATGAGGCGGCCATGCAGGCCTGGCTGCAACAGAGCGCCGCCAAGGCGGATCCCCAGTTCTACGCCATTGTGGACGAGGAGAGCGGCAAGGCGCTGGGGCTGGCCAGCTATCTGCGCATCGACCCCGCAGCCGGCAGCATAGAGGTGGGTTGGCTGCACTTCTCCCCCGCCATGCAGCGCACCCGCCTCTCCACCGCCGCCATGGCGCTGATGATGGGCAACGCCTTCGCGCTCGGTTATCGCCGTTATGAGTGGAAGTGCAACGATCTCAACTGGCCCTCCCGTCATGCGGCGCTGCGCCTTGGCTTCAGCTATGAGGGCACCTTCCGTCAGGCGCGGGTGGACAAGGGGCGCTCCCGCGATACCGCCTGGTTCTCGGTGATCGACGGCGAATGGCCGGCCCTGAAAACGGCCTTCGATCGCTGGCTGACGGATGAGAACTTCGACGAAGCGGGGCACCAGAGAGTGCGCCTCTCCGATCTCACTGCCGCCGTGCGAAACGGCGACCAATAGGCATCCAGATCTATCAGCGTGGTTGGTGATAACACGAGAGAGGCCCCGATATCGGGGCCTCTCTTCATTCACGCCTTGATCTAGTCGTGATGCTCGCCGATGGGGGCGGCAATCCATTTCATCAGGGTCAACATGTCCTGAGGCGCCACCCCCACCGAGAGGCCGCGCTTGCCGCCGCTCACCAGGATCTCGTCATACAGCATGGCGGAGTCATCCAGCACGGTGGGCAGCAACTTCTTCTGGGCCAGGGGGCTGATACCCCCAACCTTGTAGCCGGTCAGCTTCTCGGCCTCCGCCGGCTTCATCATCTCCACCTTCTTGAGCCCCGCCGCCTTGGCGAGTTGCTTGAGGCTGCACATGCCCGATGAAGGGACGATGGCCACCACCGCCTGCTTGTCGTGGTGGGCGATCAGGGTCTTGAATACCTGCGCCTCCGGCAGGCCGAGCTGGGTCGCGGCATGTTTGCCAAAGTCGTCGTGGGCCTCGCACTCGTAGGGGTAGAGCTTGTGGGGGATCTTGAGCTTTTTCAGCAGGTTGATAGCGGGGGTCATCGGGGTTCCTCGAGCCGGGACAAGGCCAGACAGTCTGCGCCCGAGACGTCGGCATGGCAAGGGGTCAGGTCAATTCACCGCCATGCCGGGTGAGTGCGGGAATGCCGCTCCGGATCCCCGCCGGGCTCTGATGCCTATACTGGAAGAGTTGCAATCCTGGCGAGCGAAAGGAATCCCGGCCCGTGATGAATAGTTCAGTGATGAATCTCCCCAATGCAGAGCCCTTCGGTCGTCACGATGACCAGGCGCGTTTGACCGCACTCGATCGTGCCTATGGCATCGTCGAGTTCGATCTCGATGGTCGCATGGTGTCAGCCAATCCCTTGTTTTGTGCCATCCTGGGCTACAGCTTGAAGGAGCTGATCGGCCAATCCCACCGGCTGCTGGTGCCCGCCGAGTTGCAGGAGGGCCATGAGGCCTTCTGGCAGGGGGTGCTGGGGGGCGAGATCCACGGCGGGGCCTTTCGTCGGGTTCTGCGAGACGGCAGCAGCCTCTGGATCCACGCCACCTATACGCCGATCACCGATGAGAGGGGTACCCCGCTCGGGGTGATCAAGCTTATCCACGACATCACCCAGGAGGTGCTGGCGGAGCAGCGTGTGGCATTGCAGAGCCAGATGTTCGACATCATAGTGGCAGCCCACCAGAGCTTTCTGCTGGATCGCAATCTGGGCTCGGCCTGCGACACCATCTTCGAGCGGTTGTTGAGCGTGAGCATGAGTGCCTACGGTTTCATCGGCATCGTCCAGCACGAGGAGGGCCAACCCAGCCTCTATGTGCCCTCCATCTCCAATCTCTCCTGGGACGAGGCCACCCATGCCTGGTATGAGCAGCAGCGCCAGAGCCGGGGAGGGCTCATCTTCAACAAGCTCGACAACCTGTTTGGCCATGTGGTGACCCACAACACGCTCGTGTGTTGCAACGATCTGCCGAGTCACCCGGCCAGTCGCGGCTCGTCCCCCCGCGGCCATCCCCACCTGTACAGCTTTCTCGGCATTCCCATTCGCCACAAGGGAGAGGCCATCGGCATGATCGCCCTGGCCAACCGGCCCGGCGGCTTCGATGAGAGCCTGGTAAGCCTGCTCGAGCCCCTCACCACGGCCCTGGGTACCCTTATCCATGCGCGCAACCTGGAGGAGGAGCGCAGCCGGATGGAGCAGGAGCTGCGCTTCAACGCCGAGCATGACTTCCTGACCCATCTACCCAATCGCAGCCATTTCTTCAATCAAGGGAAGCAGCTGCTGGCCCATCTTCTGGCGCATGCGGAAGAAAGAAACTGCTGCCTGGCCCTGATCGATATCGACTTTTTCAAGCAGATCAATGACGAGTTCGGGCATCTCGCCGGCGATGCCGTGTTGCGGGAGCTGGCCCGGCTACTGATGCAGGAGGCCAAAGACAAGGATCTGGCGGCCCGTTTCGGTGGGGAGGAGTTCATCTTGCTGCTGCGTAACGTGGCTCTCGAGGAGGCGACGTCTCTCATGGAGCATCTGCGCATGCAGATAGAGCAACACGCTTTTCGCTATAAGGGGATGGGTATCCCGGTGACCATCAGCATCGGTCTGTCTCCCTTCCTGCCCGATTACCACTCCATGGATGACTGGATCCAGTGCGTGGATCAGCACCTCTATGAGTCCAAGCGGCGGGGGCGCAACCGGGTGTCATAGCCTCCCCGTCTGGTGGATGGTCATCGTCAACCGATACGGGATGCCACGTGGCCGGGGTGGTTGCGTTCCTGGATGGCCTGGGCGAGTCGCTTGACAGGCATTGCTTTGTAGAACACCCAGCCCTGGATCAGGGCATGTCTGTCGAATGACTCGATCAGCCTCAATTCGTGGGGGCTCTCGACCCCCTCAAAGACGATCTGCTTGTTCAATTTGGCGATGCCTTGCAGCATGGAGGTGAAGAGATCTTTCTTCAGTTCCTCGTGCAGGCCATTAATGAAGATCTTGTCCAGCTTGATTTCATCGAAGTCGATGGCGGTCAGCCAGAGAATATTGGATGAGCCGGTACCAAAGTCATCCAGCGATATCTTGAACCCTTTCTCTCGTGCCGAGGTGGTGAAGTCCGCTATTTTTTGATGGTATTCATTGATGCGCTCGGTGATCTCCAGCTTTATCTGGGTGGGTTTCAGATCATATCGGAGGACCTGGGCCTGCAACAGATCGAGATAATCCGGGGCGTTGATTTCATAGGTGCTGACATTCAATGAAATCGTCAACTTTTCATCTTTTGCAAGCAGCTCATGCACCTCATCCAGCGCCCTGCTGACAATGAAGGTGGATATTTTCCCATAGATATCGAGCTTGGTGGCGACTGGAATAAATAACTCGGGTGAGACCTGACCATACAGGTCATCGTTCCACCTCAACAGGGCTTCCATGCCAACGATATTGTGCTGGTGGGCATGCACCACGGGTTGGTATTCCAGATAGAGTTCGTTGCGCTGTATTGCCCGTTTGAGCCTGAATTCGAGGGATTTCTTCTCTTCCTGAAAACTGGTTGTGGCAAAGGCGATGAGCCCCCCGAGGCACAGGGAGAAGAGTATGTAGAAGGTGAGGGGGGCCGCCTTGTAAGCCAGCAGGCCGGCACGTTCATTGTGGGTGATGACACAAAAATCATACTGCTCGCTGCACAGCCTGGTGGACAGGGTGGTCAGACTATTGCCGCCGGCAGGCATGTCGAGCAACTTGAAGAAGGCGTTCTTCCCATCCTGGGTGACCAGTTCATAGGTGACGCCCTCCGGCCCCTGGTAGACCTGATGAGTGAGCAATTCGGAGGTGAAGGCGACGGTATTGCCCAGACGGGTCATGTCCCTGACCACATTGGATGGCAGCAGTGAGGTGGGCTTGATGTAAATTTCAAAACCCGAGGTGGTCAGGAAACTATGGCGGGGCAGAGACACCGGGTTCACCAATATTCCCCAGTCTGCGCTGCAAGCCAGTTTTTCATCCTGGATGATGCCGATATCCCCCACATAGGGAAATCGGGAGGCAATGACCCTTATTTTATCCAGAACGGGTTTTGTGCACTCGACGAGTCCAGCCTGATTCACCGCCCGCAGTGAATCGGCCAACTGTTGCGATATTCTCTCCGAGTTGTCGAGGACCAACCGGGAAAAATCCAGTTGTTGCTGTCTCTGGTTGGATAAGGCCAGAGAATGGCCGATGGTGACAAAGAACAGCAGGGAAAGCATGCTGCCGATATAGATCCATTTATTGCTCGCAACCGACTTTAACATATAAAGCCCAGCCATCCCTTTTGACACCCATGGTCCAATATATCAGCCCGAGTTCGGCTTGTAACGGCTTGTGATACAAGCAAATTTCCCCCCGGGGCTGGGTGTTGTTCTACCTAATAGATTAAAGGCTTCGTATGAATTCATCCTCGTCTTGCTGGCGGGAGATGATGTCGTGGTGAGCGGCTAGCCCCCATTAGTGTGTCAGAGGGCCATCGCGATCGGGAGGATTGTTCATCCTGATGTGAGGCATGAAAGAGGGCGCCCGTGGGCGCCCTCTCAATCTGATGGGTGTGAGGTCGACAGCGCGTTCTCAGCCCGTGTTGCGCATGCCGGCGGCGATACCGGCGATGGTGACCATCAGCGCCTGATCCAGTTCGGGATGCAGGGTCTCGGCGTGGTTGCGCGAGCGCCCCAGCAGCTCGACCTGCAGCACGTTGAGGGGATCCGTGTAGGGGTTGCGCAGCTTGATGGACTCCTGGATCCAGGGTTGATCATCCAGCAGATCGCCCTGGGGACGCAGCTCCAGCACCACCTGAATGGAGTCGGAGAGCTCCTGACGCAGCTGTTTGCCCAGGGCCCACAGCTCGGTGGGGACCAGACGGGTGTCGTAGTACTCCGCCAGCCAGAGGTCGGCCTTGAGGAACACCATCTCCAGCATCTCGAGACGGGTGCGGAAGAAGGGCCACTGGCGGCTCATCTCGTCCAGCACCGCCTTGTGACCGTCGTCGATGGCCTGCTGCAGCCCCTTGTGGGCACCGAGCCAGGCCGGCAGCATCAGCCGGTTCTGGGTCCAGGCGAAGATCCAGGGGATGGCGCGCAGGCTCTCGACGCCGCCGTTCGGCTTGCGCTTGGCAGGGCGGGAACCGAGCGGCAGTTTGCCGAGCTCCATCTCCGGGGTGGCGGCGCGGAAGTAGGGCACGAAATCCTGATGGCCGCGCACGATAGAGCGGTAGTGCTCGCAGGAGGACTCGGCGACCTGCTCGATCACGGCACGCCAGCTCTCCTTCGGCTTCGGCGGTGGCAGCAGATTCCCCTCCAAAACAGCGCTGGTGTAGAGATTCAAGCTGTTGATGGCGACCTTGGGCAGTCCAAACTTGAAGCGGATCATCTCCCCTTGCTCGGTCACCCGCAGGCCGCCGCGCAGGGATCCCGGCGGTTGGGACAGGATCGCCTGGTGGGCGGGGGCACCGCCGCGACCGACGGTGCCACCACGGCCGTGGAACAGGGTCAGTCGCAGGTTGTTGGATTCAGCCAGCGCCACCAGGGATTCCATGGCGGCGTACTGGGCCCAGCCCGCGGCCATCATGCCCGCGTCCTTGGCGGAATCCGAGTAGCCGATCATCACGTACTGACGGCCCTGGATGTAACCGCGATACCAGTCAACGGACAGCAGGCGCTCCATCACGGCGGTGCCCGCCATCAGATCTTCCTGGGTCTCGAACAGCGGCGCCACCGGCATGCGGAACTTGCAACCGGCCTCTTTGAGCAGCAACTGCACCGCCAGTACGTCGGAGGGGGCGCCGGCCATGGAGATGATGTAGATGCCGAACGCATCCGGATCGTGCTCTGCGATCACCCGGCAGGTGTCAATGGTCTCGCGGGTATCGGCACTCGGCTCCCAGTCGGTCGGGATCAGCGGGCGGCGGGAGTTCAGTTCATTGAGCAGGAAGGCCTGCTTGTCGTCCTCGCTCCACTCGGCGTAATCCCCCATGCCCAGATAGCGGGTCAGCTCGGAGAAGACCTGGCCGTGACGCTCGCCGTCCTGGCGGATGTCGAGCTTGACCAGATGGATGCCGAAGCAGGCGAGTTTGCGCAGCACGTCCAAGAGCATGCCATCGGCGATGTTGCCCATGCCGCAGGCGTGCAGGGAGTGGTAGCAGAGCTCAAGGGGCTCGCGCAGCTGGGCCGTGGTCTTGACCAGATCCCGGCTCTCGCTCACCTGACCCTGCACCTTGGCGGTCAGGTACTCCTGGGTCTCGCGCAGCTGTTCGCGCAGCTCCCGCACCAGGGCGCGGTAGGGCTCGGGGTTGTCACCCACCTGTTTGCGCAGATCCTCGGTGCAGTCGGCCATGGAGAGCTCGGAGGTGAGCTCCTTGATGTCGCGGTAGAAGAGGTTCACCGCCATCCAGCGGCCCAGCTCCAGCACTTCGGCGGTCACCTTGGCGGTGACGAAGGGGTTGCCGTCGCGATCACCGCCCATCCAGGAGGTGAACTTGACCGGCGCCGCATCCAGGGGCAGCCGCACACCCAGGTGGTGTTGCAGGCGCTCGTCCAGATTGCGCATGAATTCGGGAATGGCGGGCCAGAGGCTGTTTTCCACCACGGCGAAGCCCCACTTGGCTTCGTCCACCGGGGTGGGACGCTGCTCGCGGATCTCGTTGGTGTGCCAGGCCTGATTGACCAGCTGTTCGATGCGATTGAGGATCTTGTCCCGCTCACGGGGCAGCAGATCGGACAGCTCCAGCGCTTCCAGACAGTCGTTGAGCTGCACGTGCTTGTGGATCAGGGTACGACGGGTCACCTCGGTGGGGTGAGCGGTCAGTACCAGATCGATGTCCAGTTCGCGCACGGCCTGGATGATGGCTTCCTGGGACAGGTTGGACGCTTTCAGCTTGGCGAACATCTGCTCCAGGGGATCCGGGGTGCACTCCTGCTCTTCGCAGCGGCGGGAGATGGTGTGGAACTGCTCCGCCACGTTGGCCAGATTGAGGAACTGGCTGAAGGCGCGGGCCACGGGCAGCAGCTCGTCGTCGGAGAGGGTGCGCAGGGTCTCGAGCAGGCGCTCCCTGTCTGCCTCATTGCCCTTGCGAGAGGATTTGGCCAGTTGACGAATGGTTTCGATCTTGTCGAGGAAGGCTTGTCCCTGATGATCTTTGATGGACTTGCCCAGCAACTGGCCCAGCATGCCTACGTTGGCGCGTAGAGCGGCGTACTTTTCGTTCATTCCACATCCTTATTTTTGTTGGTGCCTCCTGACCTTCCTAGGTGAGAGGCTGCCCCATTTATTGTTGTGCGATTACAACATATGCTCCGTCATCTTAGGGGGACAATCTACCCAGATTGTCTGCGCAAGGTCAAATAACAAGCCGATTCAGAACATGTATTTCCCTCACCTGTCCCGCCTCGGCATGTCATGTAACTTACTTACATTCCGTCCCCGTCAGACGCAGAAACGCCGGATCAGATGTTGCAGCACCGCCGTGGTCGGTTTGACGAACGACAGATCCAGATACTCATCCGGTTGGTGGGCCTGGGCGATATGGCCTGGGCCCAGCACTATGGTTTCACAACCGAGCTGCTGGATGAAGGGGGCCTCGGTGCAATAGTTCACGGATTGCGCGGCCTGGCCGCTCGCCTTCTCGGCCTCGCGCACCAGATCCGAGTCATCGGTGCAGGCATAGGCGGGAATGGGCTCGTGCAGGTGCTGCAGGTGCAGGCAGCCCGGCTGGTGGATTTCGATGGGGGAGAGCGCCTCTTTGAGCATGCCCATCAGCTCGTCCGGCCCGACCTGGGGGGTGGGCCTCATGTCGATGTGCAGCTCGCAGCAGCCGCAGATGCGGTTCGGGCTGTCCCCCCCCTGGATGTAACCCAGGTTCAGGGTGGGCTGGGGCACGGCGAAGCGATGATCCGCGTACTTGTCCTTCAGATCTTGCTGCAGTTTCAGCACCTGGCCCATGGCCTTGTGCATGATCTCCATGGCGTTGACCCCGTTGGCGGGATCCGAGCTGTGACCGCTCCTGCCGGTGATGCGAATGGCCTCCGACATGTGGCCCTTGTGGGCGACCACGGGCACCAGCCCTGTGGGTTCGCCTATCACCGCATAATCCGGCTTGAGCTCGGCGGCCGCAGCGATGGCGCGGGCCCCCGCCATGGTGGTCTCTTCGTCCGCCGTGGCGAGAATGCGCAAAGGCTTGTTCAGGGTCTTGAGATCGATCTCCTTGAGCGCCTCCACGATGAAGGCGAAGAAGCCCTTCATGTCGATGGTGCCGAGCCCGTACAGGCGGTTGCCCTCCTCGGTCACCTTGAAAGGATCCTTGCGCCAGGCCCCCTCATCGAAGGGCACCGTATCCGTATGGCCCGCCAGCAGCAGGCCCCCTTCACCCTGACCCATGGTCGCCACCAGGTTGAACTTGCCCGGCAGATCCGGCAGCGCCGTCACCTCGCAATGAAACCCCAGCTGACCGAACCAGTCCGCCAGCAGACGGATCACCCCCTCGTTGCTCTGATCCCAGCGGGGATCCGTGCTGCTGATGGAGGGAATCGCAATAATATTCTTATAAAGTGAAAAAAAATCCAAATTGGCCATCAGCTCCTCCTTGCGTCCCCGGAATGTTTCTGTTAGAAAATACAAATGCAAAGTGAGTGCATGAATATTCTTTTCGAGTGCTCATCGACAAGGCTTCTAGTTGTAAGGGAAAGTTAATGTTCTGTCACCTGATCTGTAACCGACGACACACACCCGCCTGAATTGCCCCTCCGCACACGGTGCCAAAGGGGCGATAGCTGACCCTTTGCACCACAGCATCGCGCTGTGAACTTCAAACCCAGACTTGGAATACTCAACAATGCTTAACACCGTTATCGTCGGTGCCAGTGGCTACGCGGGAGCCGAACTGGCCGCACTGGTCCAGAACCATCCACAACTCAAGCTGTTCGGCCTCTACGTCTCCGCCGGCAGCCAGGATGCGCACAAGCGCTTCTCCTCCCTCCATCCCCAGTGGGTCGGCGCGCTGGATCAGCCGCTGCTGCCTCTGGACGAGGACGGCATGACCCGGATCCTGACCCAGGCCGATCTGGTGCTGCTGGCGACCGCCCACGAGGTGAGCGCCGAGCTGGCGCCCAAGTTCCTGGCCAAGGGGCTGCCGGTGTTTGATCTCTCCGGCGCCTTCCGGGTCAAGGATCAGGGGTTCTACGCCTCCTTCTACGGTTTCACCCACCAGAGCCAGCAGTGGCTGGACAAGGCGGTCTACGGCCTGGCGGAGTGGAATGCCGATGCCATCCACAGCGCCCAGCTCATTGCCGTGCCCGGCTGCTACCCGACTGCATCCCTGTGTGCCCTCAAGCCGCTGCAACAGGCGGGCCTGATCGCCAAGGAGTGGCAGCCCATCATCAACGCGGTCTCCGGGGTCTCCGGGGCCGGTCGCAAGGCGGCCATCAACACCAGCTTCTGCGAGGTGAGCCTGAACCCTTACGGTACCTTCAATCACCGGCACCAGCCGGAGATCAGTCATCACCTCGGCAAGGGGGTGCTGTTCCAGCCTCACCTTGGCAACTATGTGCGCGGCATCCTGGCCACCATCTATGTGCAGCTCGCGGATGGCGTGACCGGCACCCAGGTGGATCAGGCCTACCTCAAGGTGTATGAAGGCAAGCCTCTGGTGCGGCTCACCGGCCAGATGCCCTCCATTCGCGGGGTGGCGAACACCCCTTACTGCGACATCGCCTGGCAACAGCAGGGCAACATGCTGGTGGTGGTCTCTGCCATCGACAACCTGCTCAAGGGGGCCGCCTCCCAGGCCATGCAGTGCATAAATATCAAATTCGGGTTTGAACCGGCCACCGGCCTGATTTAAGGACTTAAGGAAGGATTGTGACGATGGACAAGCAGACTCTGGTAATCAAGTTGGGTGGGGCATTGATCGAGAACGACGAGGCGCTGACCGCCCTGTTCGCCACCCTGAAGACCTTCCTGGATGAACAGCACCGTCCCCTGGTGCTGGTGCACGGCGGCGGCTGCCTGGTGGATGACCTGCTCAAGGGGCTGGGGCTCACCTCCACCAAGAAGAACGGTCTGCGGGTGACCCCGTTCGACCAGATCCCCTTCATCGCAGGTGCCCTGGCGGGGACCGCCAACAAGATGATGATGGCCAAGGCCATCGCCACCGGTACTCCGGCGGTGGGGCTCTGCCTCGCCGATGGCGGCCTCTGTCAGGTAACCCAGCTCGACCCGGATCTCGGTGCCGTCGGTGACTGCCAGCCGGGCAACCCGGCCCTGGTGCAGGGGATCCTGAGCCAGAACTTCCTGCCCGTGGTGAGCTCCATCGGCATCACCGCCGAGGGTCAGCTGATGAACGTCAATGCGGATCAGGCGGCCACCGCCATTGCCGAGGCCCTGGGTGCCGATCTGGTGATGCTCTCCGATGTGAGCGGCATCCTGGATGGCAAGGGCAAGCTGGTGCCGCAGCTGGACAAGCAGAGCGCCCTGGATCTGATGGAGAAGGGGGTCATCCGGGATGGCATGGCGGTCAAGGTGAAGGCGGCGCTGCACGCCGCCGAGACCCTGGGCAAGCCGGTCTGCGTCGCCAGCTGGCGCTACCCGGATCAACTGCTCAAGCTGCTGGCGGGCGGCGCCGTCGGCACCCAGGTCTGCCTCTGACATTCACCGGGACAAGGACAATCCGATGCAACACCTTCTGAAAGACAGTGATTTAAACAAGGCCCAGATCGAGGCGCTGATCGCGCTGGGCAAATCGGTCAAGGCCGATCCGAAGAAATATGGCCAGGCCCTGGCGGGCAAGAGCGTGGTGACCCTGTTCGAGAAACCCTCCCTGCGCACCCGGGTCACCTTCGATATCGGCATTGCCCGCCTCGGCGGTCACAGCGTCTACCTGGATCAGCAGAACGGGGCGCTCGGCAAGCGGGAATCCGTGCAGGATTTCGCCGCCAACCTGTCGCGCTGGTGTGACGCCATCGTCGCCCGGGTGTTCGATCACCAGACGCTTGTTGGACTCGCCGAGCACGGCAGCGTGCCGGTGGTGAACAGCCTGTGCAACCTCTACCACCCCTGCCAGGGGCTGGCGGACTTCATGACCATTGCCGAGCATTACAGCGATTTGTCGAAGGTGAAGCTCGCCTATCTCGGCGATGGCAACAACGTCAGCCACTCCCTGCTGCTCTTGGGGGCGACCCTGGGCACCGACGTGACCCTGGTCTGCCCGAAAGGCCACGGCCCGGACACCCAGATCTTCCTGCAGGCCCAGGCCCTGGCCGCCCAGTCCGGCGCGCACATCCACATCAGCGATGACGTGGGCGCCATCGAGGGCTTCGACGTGGTTTATACCGACACCTGGGTCTCCATGGGTGACAACACGCCAATGGAGCAGGTAAAAGATATCTTCATGCCTTATCAGATCAACCAGGCCCTGCTCGACCGGACCGGCATCCAGCACGTGCTGCACTGCCAGCCGGCGCACCGGGAGCTGGAGATCACCTCCCAGGTGATGGACGGCCCAGCCTCCCTCATCCTGGATGAGGCAGAAAACCGGATGCATATCCAGAATGCCGTGCTCTTGACCCTGCTGGGTCACAAATAACGCGGCGACCGACCCTGAATCAACATCTTATCGAATCATCACGGAGAGAAGTAAATGAGCGGAATCAACAAGATAGTACTGGCTTACTCGGGCGGACTGGATACCTCGGCCATCATTCCCTGGCTGAAAGAAAACTACGATGCGGAGATCGTCGCCTTCGTCGCCGACGTGGGTCAGGAGCGTGACGATCTGGAAGGGATCGAGCAGAAGGCCATCGCCTCCGGCGCCACCAAGTGCATCGTCAAGGACCTGCGCGAAGAGTTCGTCAAAGAGTATGTCTACCCGACCCTGAAGACCGGCGCCGTCTACGAAGGCACCTATCTGCTGGGCACCTCCATGGCCCGTCCGATCATCGCCAAGGCCATGGTGGAAGCGGCGCTGGCGGAAGGGGCCGACGCCATCTCCCACGGTTGCACCGGCAAGGGCAACGATCAGGTGCGTTTCGAAGGGGCCGTCGCTGCCCTGGCGCCCCAGCTGAAGGTGATCGCCCCCTGGCGTCTGTGGGACATGCGCTCCCGTGAGGATCTGCTGGCCTACCTGGAAGCCCGCGACATCCCCTGCAAGGCGACCCTGAAAAAGATCTACAGCCGCGACGCCAACGCCTGGCACATCTCCACCGAGGGTGGCGAGCTGGAGAGCACCTGGAACGAGCCGTCCGAAGCGGTCTGGCAGTGGACAGTCTCCGCCGAGCAGGCACCGAACGAGCCGGAATACGTCAAGCTGACCGTGGCCCAGGGTGAAGTGGTGGCGGTGGATGACCAGCCGCTGAGCCCGCACCAGATCCTGATGACCCTGAACGAGCGCGCCGGCAAGCACGGCGTGGGCCGCATCGACATCACCGAGAACCGCATGGTGGGCATGAAGTCCCGCGGTTGCTACGAGACCCCGGGCGGTACCGTCATGGTTGCCGCGCTGCGTGCCGTGGAAGAGCTGGTCTTGGACCGTCCGACCCGCGCCTGGCGGGAAAAGCTCGGTGCCGAGTTCTCCCACCTGGTGTATGACGGTCGCTGGTTCACCCCCCTGTGCAAGGCCATTGTCGCCTCCGCCAACGCCATCGCCGAAGATCTCGACGGTGAAGTGGTGCTGAAGATGTACAAGGGTCAGGTCACCGCGGTGCAGAAGAAGTCGCCGAACAGCCTCTATTCCGAAGACTTCGCCACCTTCGGCGCCGACGAGGTGTACGACCAGAGCCATGCCGAAGGCTTCATCCGTCTTTACACCCTGGCGAGCCGGATCCGCGCCATGAAGGAGCAGCATCAGGCCATCGGTGGGGATCACACCCACGGCTAATCCAGTGCGGTGACCGCTATGACCGGTGAGGGGGCTTGGCCCCCTCGCTTATAGATGGCAGCTTGGCCCCTCACTCATAAGCGGCGGTATGTGACGAAAGCGGCAGCGCCTTGGCCGCGGCTGTGAGATAAGTCTCTGTCAGACGAGAGATTCGCAGCCAAGCAAGGCAAGATTTCAGCGCGCAGGCCAAGGGCCGCGCCAGTGCGGCAGGCGCAAGACGCCTACCGGCAACGTATTCAAGGAGAGCAGTATGGCACTTTGGGGTGGACGCTTCAGTCAGGGCGTAGACAGCAGGTTCAAGCAGTTCAACGACTCCCTGCGCTTCGATTACCGCCTGGCGGAGCAGGATATTCAGGGCTCCATGGCCTGGGCCCGCGCCCTGGTCAAGGTCGGCGTATTGACCAGTGACGAACAGGCACAGCTGCAACAGGCGATGGAAGTGCTGCTCGCCTCCGTGCAGCAGGATCCCCAGCAGATCCTGAGCTCGGATGCCGAAGACATTCACTCCTGGGTCGAGGGCAAGCTTATCGACGCAGTCGGTACCCTGGGCAAGAAGCTGCACACCGGGCGTTCCCGCAATGATCAGGTCGCGACCGACCTCAAACTCTGGTGCAAGGCGCAAGGGGAGCTGCTGCTTTCCTCCATCACGGCCCTGCAGCAGGGGCTGGTCGATTCGGCCCGTGCCAATCAGGCCGCCGTGCTGCCCGGTTATACCCATTTGCAGCGTGCCCAGCCGGTCACCTACGCCCACTGGGCCTTGGCCTATGTGGAGATGCTGGAGCGGGACTATTCCCGTCTGCAGGATGCATTGAAGCGCCTCGACACCAGCCCGCTCGGCTGCGGCGCGCTGGCGGGCACCGCCTACGCCATCGACCGGGAAGCCTTGGCGCTCGACATGGGCTTTGGCGGCGCGACCCGCAACAGCCTGGATTCGGTGTCGGACCGGGATCACGTGGTGGAGCTGATGCACGTGGCGTCGCTCTCCATGGCGCACCTGTCGCGTTTTGCCGAGGATCTTATCTTCTACAACACCGGCGAGGCAGGTTTCGTCGAGCTGTCTGACGCGGTCACCTCGGGGTCGTCGCTGATGCCCCAGAAGAAGAACCCGGATGCGCTCGAGCTCATTCGTGGCAAGACCGGCCGGGTGGTCGGCGCCCAGATGGGCATGCTGATGAGCTTGAAAGCATTGCCGCTGGCCTACAACAAGGACATGCAGGAAGACAAGGAAGGGCTGTTCGATGCCCTGGACACCTGGCACGATTGCCTCGACATGGCGGCCCTGGTACTGATCGACTTGAAGGTCAACGGCGAGCGCACCAAGGCGGCGGCCCAGGGCGGCTATGCCAACGCCACCGAGCTGGCAGACTATCTGGTTGCCAAAGGCATCCCGTTCCGCGAGGCGCACCATATCGTCGGCGAGACCGTGGTCTATGCGATCGGTGTGAAGAAACCGCTGGAGGAGCTGTCTCTGGCCGAATTCCATCGCTTCAGCCCCGTGGTGGGGGAGGATGTGTATCCGAACCTGGAGCTGGAAGCGACCCTGGCCAAGCGGGTCGCCAAGGGCGGCGTCGCCCGCGAGCAGATCGAAGGCGCCCTGGTGGCCGCGCAAGCCTGGCTGGCCAAACGCGGCTAATTGCCGAGCGAGATGAAATGAAGAGGGCTCAGGCCCTCTTTTTTATTGCTGCGCCATCGCCAGCCAACTTCGATTGCGCAAGAATGGGCCTTCGCACGGATGCGTCACCATCGACCAAGGAGCCCTTATGTATCTGCCAACCCATTTTGCCGTCACCGAGCCCGAGGCGCTGCACGCGCTGATGCAAGCCCATCCGCTGGGGGCCCTGATCACCCACGGCGAGTTGGGGCTGGATGCCAATCATCTGCCGTTCGAGTTCGATGCCGGGGAGGGAGAGCATGGCGTCTTGCGCGCCCATGTGGCTCGCAACAACCCGCTCTGGCGGGAGGTGACTGACGGCCAGGAGGTGCTGGTGATCTTCCGGGCCGCCGAGGGCTATGTCTCCCCGAACTGGTATCCGAGCAAGCAGGAACATCACAAACAGGTGCCGACCTGGAACTATGCCGTAGTCCATGCCCACGGTCGCATCCGGGTGCGCGACGATGCCCGCTTCGTACGTCGCCTGCTGGCGAGCTTGACTAGGTGCCACGAGGCGACCGAACCCAGCCCTTGGAAGATGGCGGACGCGCCGCGAGACTATCTCGAGACCATGGTGCAGGCGGTCGTCGGCATCGAAATCGAGATAACCGGGCTGGTCGGCAAGTTCAAACTGAGCCAGAACAAGGGTGTGGCTGACAGGTTGGGGGCTGTAGAGGCTCTACGAGGACGGGATAGGGAGGAATTGGCTGCGGCTATGCAAAGTCTGCTCGATTCGCCGGTATAGTATCTGCAGCTTTAATTTTTATTAGAAATAAATGGCAGCCTTACTGGCTGCCATTTATTTAGAAAATCATTGTAGATATATTCTCAATGTCG
Organism: Aeromonas intestinalis; assembly: GCF_054052485.1. Lineage (NCBI taxonomy): Bacteria > Pseudomonadati > Pseudomonadota > Gammaproteobacteria > Aeromonadales > Aeromonadaceae > Aeromonas > Aeromonas intestinalis. The sequence continues at coordinate 116,308 of NZ_JBSTYK010000013.1, read as the reverse complement.
GATCTTTTAGCAGGATTTCCTTCACAACAAAAGTCGATCCAGACATAGATAAGTGGCCATAGTCCCATACCAACGGGGTATTTGTATCATCTACCTTGGCAAGGCACTTTCCATCCTCACAGAGGTGGTCAAGTAAAGATATATAGTTGGCTGACGTATGTTTTTGCATCATGTATTTCATTCTCCGGTCACTAGTGAATAGGGACTGTTCAAATGAGTTGTCGTTGAATCTGACCTCATCTGTTGCAAAATGTCTAAGGGCAATCGTTCTAGGTAACGATGGCTGCCACTGTGGAACAGGCCCCAAGATAACAATATGTTTTATGCCAATATTGTTAAGGTGTTCAATGATATCCTTGTAATTGTTCTTATCATGGTCGCCTTTTTGAACCATGATGACCACTTCAGGTTTTAAACGAGCTATTTCATGCAAGGCAAACTCATTGGAACGGTCACATGCCAGTTTGAATTCACCCTTAGTAGCTGTGTCGCCACCTAAATGTGGCTGACATGCTGATGTTGCAACTTGGTATAATGATGTGTCTTTTTTAAGATGCTGCCTAAGACCATAGGATAGAGCTTGTGCATGTGAGTCTCCCCAAAGAAATATTCCACGCATATCCTCTTGTTTCTGGGTACAGGAGGTTGCTATTTCGCCATGCTTGGCAATGTATTTTTCATCATCAAAAAAGTCACATTCCAATCTATATTCTGCTCTGGTGGCGGGGGTTAAATAATTATCTCTGGAATATTTATCCATATACTCTGAAGATAATGATGAAGCGCCCGGTCGCCACGGGTAATTGGTACCTTTGGTTGTAATGATACCATATGATGTAACGAGTATGAGCATTGCAGGGGCACCGACAAGAATCGGTTCTTTATATTTACTTAATTTGCTCAAGCTTATCCTGCTTGGGTTTTCAACAAATCGGAATGAACACTCACCAAGTATAATTGAGAGTGAAATCCCCAAGATTGTTAAAGTAATGTTGTTCGTTTCCCCAAGATAATTCAATATGACGACCAATGGCCAATGCCATAAATAAATAGAATAGGAGCTTGCCCCAAGATGTCTGGCGATGAAATTGCTAGTGAACAACGACTGTTGTCTGCCTGCTGCTAGTATTAACATGGCTCCTGCAGTTGGTAGCAGTGCATAAACCCCCGGCCATCCCATCGTGGCATCAAAGAATGCAATGGCACACACTATCATGAGCATGCCAACAACTTCCATGATCTTTGCCGGCTGCGCAGGAATGACCCTTGATTTTAGAGCCCACCATATGAATCCTCCCGCCAGCATTTCCCATGCTCTGGTTGGTAGTAGATAAAATGCAGCACTTGGCCAGCGTTGTGTTGTATAAATGGAAAGTGCAAAAGAAGATAGGCCTATGATGGCCAAGGCTATTTTTACCCCTCGCTTTCCGAATAAACGCCACGCCAATATTATACCCAATGGTAATAGTATATAAAATTGCCACTCTACGGATAACGACCAGGTATGCAACAGCCATTTTTCATGTGACGCAGCATCAAAATAACCTGCTTCACGCCAAAACTGCATATTTGATAGAAACGCAGTGGCTGCTGCAGTATGGGTTGCCAACATATTGTAGTCAGCACTTGGTAACCAGAACCAACCAATTAACAGTAGAGATGCACATAGTACCAACAAGGCTGGAATTATTCTTCTGGCTCGGGCAAGGTAGAACGCCCAAAGAGAGAATTGGCCACGTTCTACTCCGGAAATAATAATCCGAGTCATCAGAAAACCGGATATGACGAAAAAAACATCAACACCAACAAACCCTCCGGAAAAACCGGGTATACCAAAATGGTACAGCACAACCGCTATGACAGCCCATGCTCTCAGGCCATTAATATCCTGCCGAAACGCTTTTGGCTGGACAGGAACAGAAGGTGTGAACATCGCTCAAGACTCGAATTAACGCGGAGTTCCGCAAGTATGAAAAGTCTGCACTATACCACAGACCCTTCTGTTGTCTTCAGCCGCCTGAACGAAAGATAATCATCTTGTTAAACAAGGTTGTTGTCGTAAATTTTTTCTCACGCACTGGCATTGAGCAGCTTGCCGACGCCTTCCCCCTTGCCGTTGGGCAGGGTCTGTTTGAAGACGTAGAGCAGCTGATCGAGGTTGAGGTCGCTGTTGCCAAGGGTGCCCTTGAGGGTGTCGAGCTCGCTCTGCAGCGCGTCGAGGCGAGTGCTCTGGGTGCCGTCAGCCAGCTGGGTGCGGGCGGCGTCGATGGCCTGGGGCAGGGACTGGCCCGAGAACTCCTGGCCTAGGGTCTGCATCAGCGCCCCCATGAAGTGGTTGATGGCGGGGCGGTTCTGCTCGCTGTTGGCATCCTTGACTCCCAGCCGCTGGAACAGGCTCTGCACCGTGGGGGGGAGCCGCTCTTCCTGCACGGGGGGCTCGGCCTTGGCCTGTGGCGTGCCATCGCTGAGTAGCTTGCTGCCGAGCTTGAGGGCAAGGGAGGCGAGGGGAAGCAGGGTGCTGATGGCGATCATGATGTCACTCTCCGTACGACTGATGTCATGACGGAGCAGGGAATGGGCCAGCTTGGCGAAAATTCAGCCTGAAAATGGCAGGGGGCTGATCCCGCTGTGAATTTAGTTTTTGCCTGGCAGGAGGCGGGTGAGCGTGGGGGGGGGCGGGGGGGACACCCAGCCCGCCCGGGGGCTGGCCGGTTTGCCGCCCGGCTTGCCGGATCAGAGCTCCTTGAACGGACGGCGCTTCTCCTCCTCGATCACGATGGCCTCCAGGTTGGCGATGCGCTCACTCAGCTCCTTGATGATCATGTCCTGCTTGCCGAGGCGGTCGGTGATGCGACCATCCCCCAGCTTGTAGCGGGCGCGCTTGCCGAGATAGCCAAACAGCAGGCTGAGAAAGACGATCAGGACTATGCCTGTCCACATGGTCATGGGGGACTCCTTGCTGTGAGAGAGCGGGAAAGCTGTCTTGCTGGATATGGTTGTCTCACACCCGATGCAGGGCGGCAATGACCGTCTGCAAGAAAGCCGACGGGCTGCTCATCGCCGGGACAAGACTCACCTTTTCAGACCTCTTCACCTGTAGCTGATGTCGGTTCAGGCCCCTTGCCAGAGTGGTCTGCTGACCCAAAGCCCCCACAGGGTCAGGTGCAGCAGAACGATCAGCCAGAACACCCGCCGGTAGCTTCCCTTCTGGGTCTTGTGGCGCAGCCAGTGGCGGGCGAGCAGGGCGCCGGGCCAGCCACCGAGCAGTTCCAGCAGATGCAGACGGGCTTCCGGCACGCGCCAGCCGCCACGCACCGCCTGGCGCTTGTCGTGGGCGTAGGCCAGGGCCGTCAGCAGGCTCATGGTAATGATGAGGGCGAGCGGCCACCAGTTGGCGTCCATCATGCCGAGCCAGGTGCCCCAGCAGAGGGGCAGGAGGGCGAGCCAGATCATGATGTCAGTTCCGGATCCCTCGGCTCGTCCGGGTTCAAGGTGCGAATGACTTTGGCCGGGTTGCCGACGGCGAGGGAATCCGCCGGGATGTCGCGGGTGACCACGGCGCCGGCCCCTATGATGGATCTCGGCCCTATGGTGACGCCGGGGCAGATGATGGCACCACCGCCAACCCAGCAGTCATCGCCGATGCGTACCGGTTTGTTGTAGGCGGTCCAGCTGCGGCGCTCCAGGTGGTTCAGGCTGTGGGTCGCGGTGTAGATCTGCACATTGGGGGCCAGCAAGACGTTGTTGCCGATGTGCACCTCGCCCACGTCGAGGATGGTGACGTTGAAGTTGAAGAAGGTCTTCTCGCCGATATGGATGTTGCGGCCAAACTCGCAGGTGAAGGGGGTGCTTATCCAGCAGGAATCTGGGCAGTGGCCGAACAGCTCACCACACAGGCGCTGGCGCAGGGGATGATCCCCGGATGCCGAGGCATTGAGCTGCGCCAAGAGCGCCTGGCCGCGAATGCGATCGCCCGCTATCTCCTCGGTCTGGGTGAGGGGGCCACCCGCCAGAATGTCGTCCCAATCGCTTGCCATGCTCTTATCTCCTCATGTGCCAAGAGGCGCCAGTATACGCAAGTTGCCAGGAGGCGTCAGGGGGCTCGCCCGGGCTTGAGGGACTCGCTCACAAAAAAAGGCGCCACCGGAGGGGGGCGCCTGCAAAGCCAAACCTTGCGGTTTGAGGACCAACGGAACCAAGGATCACACACACTCAGCACTGCTTCGGGATGGCGGGGATCAACCCTGCCACTTGCCTCCTTCCACTATCACGTCGTTGGGATCGGTATCGGCGCTCAGGCGATCGCGCACGTACTGGTCATAGAGTTTGAGCAGGTATTTCTCCTCCCCCAGCTTGGCGAGGCGATCGTTCACCCAGTCACGCAGCTCGACGTTACCCTTCTTCACCGCCGGCGCTATGGGGTCTTCCGAGCCCAGCTTCTCGGGCAGTACCCGATAACCCGGGTTCTCCTTGGCCCAGCTGAACAACACCAGGTTGTCCTGGGCGTAGGCGTCACCACGACCCTGGGCCAGGGCCTGCAGGGATTCGGAGTTCTTCTCGAACTTGATCACCTTCCAGTCCGGGTGATTGCGGGTCAGCCAGATATCGGCGGTGGTGCCGGTGGTGACGATCAGGGTCTTGTCCGCCAGATCATCCAGCCCCTTGGCGGCGCTCTTTTCGGGTACCAGCACCTGTACCGCGACCTTGAGGTTCGGGTTGGTGAAGTCCACCACCTCGCGTCGCTCCGGGGTCACCGTCATGTTGGCGAGGATGAGATCCACCTTGTCACTCTGCAGGAAGGGGATGCGGCTGGCGGGTTCCACCGCCACGAATTCGACCTTGTTTTCGTCCCCCAAGAGATCCTTGGCGAAACGGCGGCCGAGATCGGTATCGAAGCCGACGTAGTTGCCCTTCTCGTCCACATACCCGAAGGGGGGCTTGTCGGTGAAGACCCCGACGATGAGTTTGTCGCGGGCCTTGATCTTGTCGAGGGAACCGTCCGCCGCCTGGGCGCCGCCGCTGGCGATCCCGAGCCCAATGAGGGCGCTGAACAGAACAGAGGTGATTTTTTTCATGCTGACTCCTTTCGCTTGATGACATGGGTATAAGAAAACTTGTCGAGGAACTGGCGGGCACGCTGGCTCCTCGGATTCTCGAAGAATTGCTGGGGGGCGGCCTGCTCCAGGATGTGGCCGCCGTCCATGAAGACGATGCGATCCGCCACCGCCCGGGCGAACGCCAGCTCGTGGGTGACGATGAGCAGGGTCATGCCGCTGCCGGCGAGATCCCGGATGACCGTCAGCACCTCCTGCACCATCTCGGGATCCAGGGCGGCGGTGACCTCGTCGAACAGCATCACCTGGGGGTTCATGCACAGGGCCCGCACGATCGCGATGCGCTGCTGCTGGCCGCCGGAGAGCTCGCGCGGATAGGCGTGGCGCTTCTCCCACAGGCCCACCCGGTTCAGCAGTTGCTCCACCTGCAGCAGGGCCTCGGCCCGTTCCCGCTTCTGCACCCGGAGGGGCCCGAGCAATACGTTCTCCTGCACGGTCAGGTTGGGGAAGAGGTGATAGCTCTGGAACACCATGCCGATGCGCTGGCGCAGCCGCTGCCAGTCGGTGCGGGTATCGAGAGCCTCGCCGTCGAAGCGGATCTCGCCGCTCACGATGGACTCGAGACCGTTGAGGGTGCGCAGCAGGGTGCTCTTGCCGCAGCCGCTCGGCCCTAGGATGACGATCACCTCGCCGGGGTTCACGGTGAGGCTGACCCCGTCCAGCACCCGGTGCTGGCCAAATTGTTTGCTGATGGCATTGAGTTCAAGCAGAGGTGTCATACCGCATTACCCCATTTTTGCTCCAGCCGGCGCGAGGCGAGCGAGAGCGGATAGCAGACCAGGAAGAAGAACAGGAACAGCAGGCCGTAGATGAGCACGGAGGCATAGGTGCGCTCGATGATCTGCTGGCCCACCTTGATCACCTCCACCACCCCGATCAGCACCGCCAGGGAGCTGGTCTTGATGATGCGGGTGTGAATGTTGATGGTCGGCGGCGTCAGCCGTTGCAATGCCTGGGGCAGCAAAACGTAGCGATAGAGCTGCCAGCGGGAGAGGCCGAGGGCCAGTCCGGCCTCCTGCTGACCACGGGCCAGAGATCTCAGACCGCCGCGCACCACTTCCCCCACTTCGCTCGCCCCCCAGAGGGAGAGCACCAGCACGGCGCACCAGAAGGCCGGGATATCGAGGCCGAAGACGATGGGCAGCCCGAAGAAGAACAGATAGAGCCACACCAGCACGGGCACCACCCGAAATAGCTCCAGATAGACCCTCAGTATCCCCTGGGTCAGCCGCCCGCCCTGCTGGGCCAGCACGCCGTAACCCAGACCCCCCAGGGTGGCGAACAGGATGGCGAGCAACGAGATGGCGAGGGTCTGGCCCGCACCGACGATAAGCAGAGGCAGGGCCTGGCCCAGCAACTCAGAAACCGGAGTGGTCATAGTCATCCCTCCCTTCCAATGCATGCAGGGCAGGTGACGGCAGCGGCAGAAAGATCCGTGCCCACATAGGGTTCCGCGACTGTACCAGCGACTCAGTGACCGAACTGGCCATGTTGCAGCCTCCTTTCCAATGTGCGCAGAAGCAGTGAAAGCGGCAGGAAGATCAGCACGCACATCAATGTCAGCACCGCCAGCATCTCGTAGGTCTTGTAGTAGAGGGCGATGTAGTTCTTGGTGGTGTAGAGCAGCTCGGGCACCGCCACCGCCGAGGCCACGGTCGTCTCTTTGAGCAGGAAGATGAAGTTGGCAAAGAGCGCCGGCAGGCTGGCGAGCCAGGCCTGGGGCAGCTGCACGTGGCGCAGCAGTTGCCAGCGGGAGAGGCCGATGGCCTGGCCCGCCTCCAGCTGACTCGGGGGCACCGCCTGCACCCCGGCTCGCAGCGCCTCCGTGAGGTAGCCACCGCCCAAGAAGGTCATGGCGATCACCGCCGTGGTGAAGCCGGAGAGGGAGAGCCCGAGCGCAGGCAGCCCGAAGTAGAGAAAGAACAGCTGGATCAGCAGCGGCGTGTTGCGGGCCAGCTCCACATAGCCGCGGATCACCCCGTTCAGCCAGGGTTTGTGCAGGCCGAGCAGCGCCACGTTGATCAGGGCCACCGCGAGGGCGGTGACGATGACGATGGCGCCGAGCTGCAAGGTGACCCAGACCGATTTGCCAAAGGCGGGCAGGGTGGCGACGACAAAGGCCCAGTCGAAGGTCATGCGGGGATCCTCCCGTCACGGCGCAGCCGCTGGGGCACCACGGTAATGGCGTCCGGGTACTTGATGCCGGCACCGGTGTTGAGCACCACCACCCGCTCCCCTCCTTTTATCCAGCCTGATTCCCGCAACTGGCGGGCGGCGGCGAAGGCGGCGGCCCCCTCCGGGCAGACGAAGCTCCCCTCCTGGGCGGCGAGCTGGCGGATCTCGCTCTGGATGGCCCTGTCGTCCACCGCGATGGCGCAACCCTCGGTGCGATAGAGGGCGTCGAGCACCAGGAAGTCCCCCAGCGCCTTGGGCACATTGATGCCAAAGGCCAGGGTCTGGGAGTCGGGCCAGAAGGTCGATTCTGACGCTCCCTGCTGCCAGGCCTGGACGATGGGGGCGCAACCGCTCGACTGCACCGCCACCAGCCGGGGTAGATCACCCGTTACCCAGCCCAGCTCCTGCAATTCCCGCAGCGCCTTGTAGATGCCGATGAGGCCGACACCGCCACCGGTGGGATAGAGGATGACATCCGGCAGGGTCCAGCCGAGCTGCTCGGCGATCTCCAGTCCCATGGTCTTCTTGCCCTCGATGCGATAGGGCTCCTTCAGGGTGGAGGCGTCGAACAAGGACTGTTCCGCCACCGCCTGGGCCACCTGGCGGCCGGCGTCGCTGATGAGGCCATCCACCAGATAGAGGCGGGCACCGGCCAGCGAGGTCTCCAGCCTGGTAATGGCGGGGGCCGCCTGGGGCATGACGATGGTGCTGCGCAGGCCGGCGCGGGCACCGTACAGGGCCCAGGCCGCGCCGGCGTTGCCGTTGGTGGGCATGGCGAAATGGGCGATGCCGAGCTCGCGGGCACGGGAGAGGCCGACCGCGGCGCCGCGGGCCTTGAAGGAGCCGGTGGGGATGATGCTCTCATCCTTCATCCAGAGATCCGGGATGCCGATTTGCTTGCCGAGGGTCGGCAGGGGCAGCAGAGGAGTGAAGCCCTCCCCCAGGGTCACTACCTGGGCGGGATCGCGCACCGGCAGCAGCTCGTGGTAGCGCCACAGGCTGGCGGGGCGGCCGAGCAGGGCGGCCGGGTGCCAGGCCTTTTTCAGGGCATCGAGATCGTAGCTGGCGAGCAGCGGGGCCCCGACCCGGCTCAGTTGCTGGGGCTGGTCGGCATCATGGATTTCGCCTGTCTTGCTGCAACGCAGATGTGAGAGATAGCTGTAGGGCATGGATTATCCTGAGCGGGTCGTCTGACGTGGTCTGTTATGCCATCCTGTGACCCAAGTGCCGGATAACAAACAAAATAAAGCGGCAAACCTAAGTGAAAAGATGGCTATGAGGCGCGCCGAACTGGCACGGCCGTTATACGGGTCTGGGGGGTTGGGGCTGCCGCCACTCTTTGCTAACCTGCCTGTTTCATTCGAACAGCAGGGAGTTGCCTCGATGCGATCCATCGTCAGTCTGCTGGCCCTGTCACTGCTCGCCGGTTGCAGTGGCCAGTCTGACCCCACTCAAGAGGATGCCATGTCAGGGAAAGCGCGCCTTCACTACCCCGTCACCCGCCAGATCGATCAGGTGGATCACTATTTCGGTCAGGCCGTGGCCGACCCCTACCGCTGGCTGGAGGATGACCGCAGTCCCGAGACCGAGGCCTGGGTCAAGGCCCAGAACGCGGTGACTCAGGACTATCTGGCCCGGATCCCGTTTCGGGAGGCGATAAAGAACAAGCTCGCCGCCTCCTGGAACTATGCCAAGGAGGGGGCGCCGTTTCGTGAGGGGCGCTACCACTACTTCTTCAAGAACGATGGCCTGCAGAACCAGAACGTCTTGTGGCGCCAGGCACCGGGCAAGCCCGCCGAGGTATTCCTCGATCCCAATACCCTCAGCACCGATGGCACCACGGCGCTGGATCAGCTGAGCTTCTCCCGGGACGGCAAGCGGCTGGCCTACTCCCTGTCGCTCGCCGGCAGCGACTGGCGCGAGATCCACCTGATGGACGTGGAGAGCAAGCAGCCCCTGGAGGCACCCCTCAAGGACGTGAAGTTCAGCGGCATCAGCTGGCTTGGCAACGAGGGCTTCTTCTATTCGAGCTATGACAAGCCGGACGGCAGCGAGCTGTCGGCCAAGACGGATCAGCACAAGGTCTACTTCCACCGCCTCGGCACGGCCCAGGAAGATGACAGGCTGGTGTTTGGCGCCATCCCGGCCCAGAAGCACCGCTACGTGGGGGCCAGCGTCACCGAGGATGACCGTTACCTGCTCATCTCGGCGGCGAACTCCACCTCGGGCAATCGCCTCTATGTGAAGGATCTGACCCAGGACAATGCCCCGCTCCTGACCGTGCAGGGGGAGTTGGATGCGGATGTGAGCCTGGTGGACAACAAAGGCAGCACGCTTTATCTGCAGACCAATCGCGGCGCCCCCAATGGCCGGCTGGTGACGGTGGATGCGAGCAACCCGGGCCCCCAACAGTGGCGTGACCTCATCGCCGAGCGACCCCAGGTGCTGTCGGTGCACAGCGGCGCCGGCTATCTCTTTGCGGAATATATGGTGGATGCCACCGCCAGAGTCGAGCAGTTCGACTATGACGGCAACAAGGTGCGGGACATTGCACTGCCTGGCCCCGGCAGCGTCAGCGGTTTCAACGGCAAGCACGATGACCCGGAGATCTACTTCGGCTTCGAGAACTATGCCCAGCCGCCGACCCTCTACCGGCTGACTCCCAAGAGCGGTGAGATCAGCCTCTACCGCGCCTCGGCGGCACCGTTCAATCCCGCGGATTACGTCTCCGAGCAGCGCTTCTACCAGAGCAAGGATGGCACCCGGGTGCCGCTCATCATCAGTTACCGCAAGGGGCTCAAACTCGACGGCAGCAACCCCGCCATCCTCTATGGCTACGGCGGTTTCGATGTGAGCCTGACCCCGAGCTTCAGCGTCTCGGTGGCGAACTGGCTGGATCTGGGGGGCGTCTACGCGGTGGCGAACCTGCGCGGTGGCGGCGAGTACGGTCAGGCCTGGCATCTGGCGGGCACCCAGATGAACAAGCAGAACGTGTTCGACGACTTCATCGCGGCGGCCGAATACCTGAAGGCCGAGGGCTACACCAGTACCGACAAGCTGGCGGTGCGTGGCGGCTCCAACGGTGGCCTGCTGGTGGGCGCCGTCATGACCCAGCGCCCGGATCTGATGCGGGTCGCCCTGCCGGCGGTGGGGGTGCTCGACATGCTGCGCTACCACACCTTCACCGCCGGGGCGGGTTGGGCCTATGACTACGGCACCAGCGCCGACAGCGAGGCCATGTTCACGTACCTGAAGGGCTACTCCCCCCTGCACAATCTGCGCAAGGGGGTGAGCTATCCCTCGACCCTGGTGACCACGGCGGATCACGACGATCGTGTGGTACCGGCCCACTCCTTCAAGTTCGCCGCCACCTTGCAGGCAGACAACGAGGGCCCTCATCCCCAGCTCATCCGCATCGAGACCAATGCGGGGCACGGGGCGGGCACGCCGGTCACCAAGCTCATCGAGCAGAGCGCGGATCTCTATGCCTTCACCCTCTATGAGATGGGTTACCGGCAACTGCCGTTGCAACCCTGAGCAGGATGAGAGGGCGGGCATCCACCACGCCGACCATGACCAAGGGCCCTGCGGGGCCCTTTTCGTTGCGTGGGCTCCACCAAGCGGGCGGGCGCGACCATCCCTGTCTCGCCATTTGCCGGTTTTGGTTCCGCCTTGCCCTCTGTTATCCCCCCGATGGTATAGTCGGCGACAGGATCTGCATTGAGGACATCATGGTGAAGAAGATCATCTACATAGTGCTGGGGTTGGCGCTGGCCGCCCTGGTGGCCATCGTCGCCCTGGTCAGCCTGATCGACCCGAACCAGTTCAAGCCCCAGCTGGCCGAACAGGTACGCAAGAACACGGGCCGCGAACTGGTGATGGAAGGGGACATCGGCTGGCGCTTCTGGCCAAGTTTGGGGCTCAGCTTCGAGCGGGTGGCCCTGCGCAATCCCGCCGGTTTTGCCGAGCCGGATCTGGTGCGGGTGGCGCAGGGAGAAGCCTCGGTCGCCCTGCTGCCTCTGCTCTCCCATCGGCTCGACATCGGTGAGGTGACGCTCAATGGTGCCCACCTCTTCATCCAGACCAAGGCTGACGGCAGCAGCAACCTGACGGATCTGGTCAAGGATGAACGCAAAGCAGCGCCGGCAAACGAGGCGGCCTCCGCCAGCCCTGCCGATGCCGCCACCCCCTGGCAGGTCTCCCTCAAGGGGGTCTCCCTCGAACAGGCCAGCGCCCTGGTTCAGGATGATCGCAACGGCCTCGTCTCCCGTCTGGAACGGCTGGATCTCACCCTGGGTCAGCTGACCCTGGGGCAATGGGTACCGGTGACCCTGGCCGCCAAGGGCGCGCGCGGTGATCTGGTCTTCGACATCAAGGGACAGGCCGAGATCAAGCTGGCGCAGGATGAGAAGGAGAGCGAACTCAAGGGGTTGGCGCTGAGCGGCAGCCTGGGGGCTCCCGGTCAGCGGCTCGATGCCTTCAATCTCAAGGCCGACAGAGTGGCACTGGGTGAGTGGAGCAGTCTGACCCTGAGCCTGAACGGCGCCCAGGGAGAGGCGGCCAAGCCAACGCTGGCAGGCTCTCTCGAGGGGACCCTCAAGGCGAAGGTCGACCAGAGCCTCCAGCTGGTGGAGGTGTCGGATGCGGTGTTGTCCGCCAAGCTGGACGGGGAGAGCCTGCCCCGTGCGCCTCTCTCTCTCAAGCTGGCTGGCTTTGCCCGCGCCGAGCTGGACAAGCAGACGGTGACCCTGAGCAACCTGGTGATGGGGGCCGATGATCTGCTGCTGAGCGGCAACGGGACGGTCAGGCTGGGGGCCGTGCCCAACGTCGATTTTGATCTCAAGGGCAACAAGCTGGATCTCGATGCCTGGCTGGGTCAGCCGCAGGGCACCAAACCGGCTGCGGCCTCTGCCGCTGCACCGGCGCCAGCTGCCAGCAGCGGGGCCGCCAAGGGAACCCTCTCCAGTGCAGAGCCTGATTTGAGTGCCCTCAAGAAGGTGGATCTGGCCGGTGAGCTGCAATTGGACGGTCTGAAGGTGAAAGGGCTGGATCTGAGCGCCGTCGATCTGCAACTGGCGCTCAATGGTGGTCAACTCACTCTCAAGCGCTTCGTCGCCGGAGTGGCCGGAGGCAAGGTCAGTGCAAAAGGGGTGGTCGATGCCCGTCAGCAACCCGCCAGCTACCGGGTACACAAGCAGATCCAGGGGGTGGAGATACGCCCGCTGCTGCAGACCCTGGCCCAGAATGACAAGCTGGAGGGCAAGGGGGATCTGGAGATCCAGGTGCAGGGGCGTGGCCTCTCCGAGCAGGCCCTGCGCAGCCAGATGCAGGGCACGGTGAGCCTGAAGCTGAGCGATGGTGCCTTGCATGGCATCAACCTGGCCCAGATGATCCGCGAGGCGCGGGCCACCCTGACCGGCAAGGGCGCCGAGCAGGTCAAGGAGGTGCGCAAGACCGACTTTAGCGACCTGAGCGCCCGCTTCCAGATAGCGAACGGCATCGCCAGCAGCAACGACATCCAGCTGGCCGCCCCGGCGCTGCGGGTGAAGGGGCAGGGGCAGACCGCCCTGGTGCCCGAGACCCTCGACTTCCTGTTCCTCACCTCGGTGGTGGAGAGCAGCAAGGGGCAGGGAGGCAAGACGGTGGATGAGCTCAAAGACATCACCATACCGGTGCGCATCGGCGGCCACTGGCAGGCGCCGAGCTACCAGCTCGATGTGAAGGCGCTGCTCAGCAACAACAAGGTACTGGAAGAGAAGGCCAGGAAAGAGGCCGAGCGGGGTCTCAAGAAACTGCTGGGAGACAAGGCCGACGACGAAGGGATCAAGGGTGCGGCGGATCAGCTGCTCAAGGGCTTGTTCAAGTAACCTCTTGTTTCATCTGACGATCACGAAAACGGGCCCAGTGGGCCCGTTTTTTTGTCTGCGCAGCTCAGTCCTGCCGATACCCGCCGATCAGCCCCTCGGCGAGCCAGAGCTGCAGGAAGCAACCCGCCCGAAAGGCGGCGACCTCCTCCCCCAGCCGCTCCCCAAGGTGGAGGCAGAGATCGGCAAAGGTCGCTATTCGGAACAGATCCTGCACCGCCGCCGCCTCATCGGGCTCCAGGCTGCGGTAGCGGCTGAGGCGCTCGCCGTCCCGCCAGATGAGGCAGAGGCTCGCCTGCTCCTGACGGCCAGGGGGGGGCGGGGCCTGCTCCGCCTTGAGCGCCTTCCACACCGCCAGGGTGTTGAAGTACTGGGGGTGCAGGTCGGCCGATGGTACCGGCACGAAACGCATGCCGGGCCAGGACTCGGCAGGCTGTTGCTGGATGTCGGTCAGGGTCAGGGGGACGGCATCGGCGGCGTCGAAGGCGGCTCGCAGCCGCCATTCGAACTCGGCGAGCTCCGCCACCTGGCGATGTTTGTCGAGGACCAGCTCGAGATAGTGGGGGAAGCCGGCACCGAGTGTGCGCAGGGTCCAGCTGTGGGGCGGATGCTGGGCCAGATAACCGAGGCAGCACTGCTCGAACAGGTCATCCCCCACATAGGCCCAGGTCTGTTCGAAGTCTTCTTGCAGGCACTCCAGCAACCGGCTCTGGTAGGCGTTGGCATAGATGTGCCAGCGCAGCGAGGTGGGCAGATGACCTTCGACCAGAGGGACGGGGGCGGATTCCGGCTGCTGCTGCAGGCCCTGCATGAAGGCCAGTTGCAGGGCTTGTAGTTCAGCGGGCGCCGGCATGGGGCACCTCGGCACGGGCTGATGCCGCCTGGCTGACAGCGGGCCAGTGGGGGGCGGCGATGGCTCTCGCCTGGTTCAGCTCCGCCACCAGATCACTGAAGGGGGGAATGTGATCGTCGCGCTCTATCATGGTGCTGACGGGGCCGAAGCGGCGCACCGCCCGATCGTAGAGGGCCCAGACCGGGTCGACGATGGGGTGGTCGTGAGTGTCTATCACGTAGTCCCCGTAATCGCTGTGACCGGCGAGGTGGAACTGCACCACGGCCTCGGTATCTATCTCGTCCAGATAGGCGTTGGCATCAAAGCCGTGGTTGCGGCTGCTCACATAGATGTTGTTGATGTCGAGCAGCAGTTTGCATCCGCTCTGGCGGCTGAGCTGGTTGAGAAAGTCCTGCTCCAGATACTCGTCCCCCGGGAAGGCGAGATAGGTGGAGGCGTTCTCCAGCACCAGGGGGCGACCGAGGTAGTTTTGCACCGCATCGATGCGATCGAGCAGATGGGTCAGCACGGCGTCCGTCAGGGGCAGGGGCAGCAGATCATGGCTACTCTGGCCGCCGACACCGGTCCAGCAGAGGTGATCCGACAGCCAGACGGGCTCCACGCTGCGCATCAGCTCCCGCAGGCGGGCGAGGTAATCCATGTCGAGGGGATCCGCCGAGCCGATGTTCATGGAGACCCCGTGCATGACGATGGGGTAGTCGGCGCGCACGCGATCGAGGTAGTGACGGGGCTTGCCCCCCGCCACCATGAAATTTTCGGACAGGATCTCGAACCAGTCGACGCCCTTGGCGCCATCCAGTACATCCTGAAAGTGAGGGGGTCTGAGGCCCAGACCAAAACCTAGCCAGGGAAAGTGATCCATCCAGACTCCTTGGGTGAAAAGGCCGTTAAAAAACAGGCCGGTAACCCTTTGCAGGGGCCGGCCATGGCAAGAGCGTGTGGTCAGCTTAGCGGACTTTCCCACCCTTGGCGTTGCACTCTTCCCGGGTCATGCTGAGGAAGCCCTGGCCCTTGCAGGATCCTTGCCCCTTGCAGCTGTTCTTGGCGGTCTTGCAATCGTTGTGGCCCTTGCAGCTGTTCACTCCCCAGCAGTGCACCTGGTCTTCACCGTGTTGCCCGGTATTGGCAGCCATGGCGGTGCCAGAGAGGGAGACGGCGGCCATGGCCAGTGCGGCGCCGGCCAGACAGTTGAGGGTTTTGCGGGTTGCGTGCATGTTGTTCTCCTTGGGTCATGCCGTCACTCTGCCCGTATTGGCCGAGTGTCCGTGTGACGTCATCTGGTGAGGCGCGGCCTCCGGTACTGTGTTTTGGAGGAGTGGCTCACTGACCTTTCATTACGATCCGGTTCTCATGCCTGGATCACAGGGGTCGCGATGACGACGCTCATTGAACAAGACCGTGACGAGCGTCATTTACATTCAGGCAACATGCATCTTTTTGAAAAAAATCGTGCAGGCCCCGCCAGTACTGGGCTGACGAGCAGCGCCGGATCCCCAGGAAGGGCGGTGTTTCCCTTGCCGCTACAGCTTCATGGAGTAGTATCACAGGTCGGATGGCCATCAATGAACAGGGAGGGGGAATGAGAGGCAAGGTATTGATCACCGGCGCGAGCCGGGGGATAGGGGCCGCGACGGCCCGCTATCTGGCGGAGCAGGGTTATGGGCTCTGCCTCAATTATCATCGCAATCGTGCCGCCGCCGAGGCGCTGGCGGCGGAGCTTGGTGAGCGTTGCGGCGTCCCCTGCATCGCCGTGCAGGCGGATGTCAGTCAGGAAGCCGAGGTGGTGCGGTTGTTCGAGGAGATGGACGCGCGGCTTGGTCCCCTCACCCATCTGGTGAACAACGCCGGCATCCTGCAGCCCCAGATGAAAGTGCTGGAGATGAGCGCCGAGCGCATCAACAAAACTCTGGGCACCAATGTGACCAGCTATTTCCTCTGTTGCCGGGAGGCGGTGCGCCGGATGACGGCCGGAGGATCCATCGTCAACGTCTCCTCCGCCGCCGCCCGTCTGGGCTCCGCCGGCGAGTATGTGGACTATGCCGCCTCCAAGGGGGCCATCGACGTGCTGACCCGGGGGCTGTCGCTGGAGGTGGCGGCACTGGGGATTCGGGTCAACGGGGTGCGGCCCGGGTTCATTTATACCGAGATGCACGCCGACGGTGGCGAACCCGGCCGCGTCGATCGCATCAAGGGAAATATTCCGCTGCAACGGGGTGGTCAGCCAGCAGAAGTTGCTGCAGCCATCACCTGGTTGTTGTCGGATGAGGCCTCTTACGCCACCGGCACCTTTATCGATGTGGCCGGTGGACGTTGAGTCGGCGGTCGCTTGCCGAGGATCGCAAAAGAGGGGGCGCCATGGCGCCCCCTCTTTACAGTGCAAACATGACGTTCACTCCCCCAGCAGTTGTTGCCAGACGGCCTCGACCAGGCTGCGTTCTGGCAGCAACTGGTCGTCACTGACCTTGCGGGAGATCTCCGAGAGGTTGAGGCGATGGCCGAGGTTGCGGATCTCCAGATAGGCGTGCTTGAGCCCCTCCGCCTGCTCCAGGGTCAGCACCCCCGCCATGACGCATTCGTCGAAGATGCGCACGTTATCGGACCAGCGGGTCAGGGCGTCCGGCTCGCCGCTGGCGTGGGCCAGTACCAGGTACTGGGCGATGAACTCGATGTCCACCATGCCGCCGGGGGATTGCTTGAGGTCGAATTCCCCCTCGCCGGCTTTCAGCAGGTGATCCCGCATCTTGTGGCGCATCTCGCGCACCTCCCTGGCCAGGGTGGGCAGATCCCGCTCCCTGGCGAGCACGGCCCGGCGGGTGCGGACGAATTCGGCGACCACGGCGTCATCCCCGTAGATGGGGCGGGCTCGCACCAGGGCCTGATGCTCCCAGGTCCAGGCCTCCTGCTGCTGGTACTGCTCGAAGGCGGTGAGGGAGGAGACCAGCAACCCCGAATCGCCGGACGGGCGCAGCCGCATGTCTATTTCGTAGAGGATGCCGGACGGGGTGCGGGTGCTGAACAGGTGCAGGATGCGCTGGGCCAGGCGCAGGTAGAACTGGCGGCTGTCGATGGGCTTGCGGCCATCGGTATAGCCGTTGGGGTCGCCGCCGTGCAGGAAGACGAGATCCAGATCCGAGCCATAGCCGAGCTCGATGCCGCCGAGCTTGCCGTACGCCACCACGGCGAAGCCGCGCCGGTCACTGGTGACCTCGGGGGGCACCCCGTAGCGCTCGCTCATCTGGACCCAGGCCTGATTGACCACCTCCTCGGTGATGGCCTCTGCCAGCCAGGTGAGGTGATCGCTCACCTTCATCAGCGGCAGGGCGCCGGCGATATCGGCCGCCACGATGCGCAAGAGTTGCACCTGCTTGAACTGGCGCAGGGCCTCCATCTGCTGCTCCACATCCTCCTCGGGAATGCGCAGCAGGAACTGGCGCAGCTGGGGCTTGTACTGATCCAGCGGGGTGGGGTGGTAGAGATGCTGGGGATCCAGCAGCTCGTCCAGCAGGATGGGGTAGCGGGCGAGCTGTTCGCTCACCAGGTGGCTGGCGTCGCACAGCCGCACCAGCTGGCGCAGGGCGGCGGGGTTTTCCGCCAGCAACTGTAGGTAGGCGCTGCGGGTGAAGATGCGGGTGAGCAGGGTGCAGACCCGCTCGAACAGGCGGGCGGGCTCCTGGCTCGCCACCACCAGCCGCAGCAGCTCCGGCATCAGCCAGTCCAGGGCGATCCGCCCCTGGGGGCCGACCTGGCGGCGTTTGTACTCCTCCTTGAAACGCAGCAGGGCGGCGCAGAGCGGGGTCGGCTCGCCGACTCCCTGGCCGGTCAGCAGGCTCGCCAGCTCGGTTGCGTCCAGCTCGGTGCGCCAGAGATCGAGCCAGAGCTGCTCCAGATGGGCGGGCGCCTCTTTTTCCTCCCCTACTACGGCGACGAACTCCAGGTGAACGGCGGCCATCTCCTCGTCCAGGTGCGCCATGAAGGCGGCCCAGTCATCAAACCCCAGAGAGGTGATCAGCCGCAGCCGATCCCGCTCCTCGGTGGGCAGGGTCTGGGTCTGTTGATCGCCAATCTCCTGCAGGATGTTCTCGACCCGGCGCAGGAAGCGATAGGCGCCGAGCAGGCGCTCGGTGCGCTCGGGCTCCAGGGCTCCCCCCTGGGCGATGGCAGCCAGCGCCTCGGGCAGGTGGCGCACCCGCAGGGCGGGCTCACGGCCGCCGCGGATGAGCTGCAACGCCTGGGCGATGAACTCCACCTCGCGAATGCCGCCGGCGCCGAGCTTGATGTTGCCCTCCAGCCCCTTGCGGCGCACCTCGGCGGCGATCATCGCCTTCATCTGGCGCAGGCCGTCGATGACCCCGAAGTCGATGTAGCGGCGGAACACGAAGGGGCGCAGCAGCTCGGTGAGGGCCTGGGCATGCTCGCATTGGGGCCCCAGCACCCGCGCCTTGACCATGGCGTAGCGTTCCCAGTTGCGGCCATGGTGCTGGTAGTAATCCTCCATGGCGGCAAAGGAGATGGCCAGCGGCCCCGCCTCGCCGAAGGGGCGCAGCCGCATGTCGACCCGAAACACCTGGCCGTCCTGGGTCGGCTGGTGCAGAGCGTTGATGAGGCGCTGGCCGAGCTTGATGAAGAATGGCTGGTTGGCGAGTTCCCGCCGTCCGCCGACCGTGTAGCCGTTCTCCGGGAAGGTAAAGATCAGGTCGATGTCGGAGCTGAAGTTCAGCTCGCCGCCGCCGAGCTTGCCCATGCCGAGGATGAGCAGGGGCTGGGGATCCCCGTTGCCATCCACCGGGGTGCCGAGCTCGCTGCACTGCTTGGCATAGAGCCAGTCGCGGGCCGAGCAGATGAGGGCATCCGCCAGCTTGGTCAGATGGACGAAGCTCTCCTCCACCGCCGCCAGCCCCAGCAGCTCGCGCCAGGCGATCACCAGCATGCGGCTGCGCCTGAACTGGCGTAGCACCCGTTTGAGCGCCTCCTCGTCCTGGATCTCGGCGAGCAGGGCGGCGAGATCCCCCTCGTAGGCGGGCCAGCGTTCGGCCTTGGCAAGATCGCCGCTCTCCAGGGTCTCTTTTAGCAGACTCGGCTGCTGGATAAGGGAATCGGCGATGAAATCCGAGAGTCCAAGCAAGACAAGCAGTGTTTGCTGCTGCCCGGCGGGCAGCTCCCCGTAGGCCGGAACCAGGGCGAGCAGCCGCTGCCACTGGCGGCTGGCCTGCTCGTGCAGCAGGGGCGGGAGAGAGGGGAGAGACGCGGGAGAGAGAGAATCATGCTGAGCCACGGTTGCCGTCCTTGTGATTAACGGGTCTGCGAAGAAAAGGGAAACGCCGGCAGCCAATCTATCATCGCCGCGGGGCTCGGCACAGTGGGACGGGCGATCGGCGTGCCGGCGATCCCATCCGGTGCCGCGTGACGTGCGCTCACCGGTCGGGGGCAAGAGATGTTGACCGGCAAGAAACCGCAGCCCGCGCGGCTCAGGGGCGCTGGTAGATGTCGGGGTCGTATTGCTCCATCAGGCTCTCTGGCCGGGCAGGCGCGGCGAAGCCGAAGCCGGCGTAGAGTCCGTGGGCATCGGCGGTGGCCAGCATGAGACGGCGCAGCCCCTGCAACTCGGGATGGGCGAGGATGGCGGCGATCAGCGTCTTGCTGTGGCCCTGACCGCGATGGGCCGGCAGCACGAACACGTCAGAGATATAGCCGAAGGTGGCCCGATCCGTGATCACCCGGGCGAAGGCGACCTGCTGACCATCCAGGTAGCCGCCGAAGCAGAGGGAATGGTTGATGGCCCGCTGCACGGTGGCAAACGGAATGCCGGGGCTCCAGTAAGCCTCTTCGGACAGGAAGCGGTGGATCAGCGGCACGTCGAGCCGCCCCTTGTCGTCGCTGATCTCCAGTCTGGTCTTGTCGCAGAGTTGCATCCTGGCTCCTTGCCGTGGCGTTCAAAAAAGAAGGCTCCTTGCGGAGCCTCTCAACATACCAGCATGTGCCGGTCAGGCAAGTTTGAAGGCCTGGATATGGTTGTCCAGCGTCTGGCTGTGGTGCTCCACCAGCTCGGAGGCATCTTTCAGCTCCCGCAGCACCACCACGGATCCTTCCACCACCTGTTTGACCTGCTCCAGATTGGCGCTCATCTCCTCGGCCACCGAACTCTGCTGCTCGGAGGCGGCGGCGATCTGGCGGTTCATGTCGGCCACGCCCTGTACCCGCTGCACTATGGTGGCGAGCTGATCGCCAGCCTGGGTCACCTGCTCCACCCCCTTGTCCGCCTGCTGCACGCTCTGGGCCATCAGGCCGACGGCCTGGCGGGCATTGCCCTGCAGCTGTTCGATCATCTTCTGGATCTCGACGGTGGCGGCCTGGGCCCGGTTGGCGAGCTCCCGCACCTCGGAGGCGACCACGGCGAAGCCGCGTCCCGCCTCACCGGCGCGGGCGGCCTCGATGGCGGCGTTCAGGGCCAGCAGGTTGGTCTGCTCCGAGATGCTGCGGATGGTGTCCACTACTGAGCCGATACGATCCACCCCGTGCTCCACCTCGTTGACCACGGTGGAGGAGCGCTGGATGTTGTCGGACAGGGTATCGATGGTGCTGACGGTGGCGGCCACGCAGCGGCTGCCCTCCTCGGCCAGGGCACTGGCATCGGAGGTGGCATGGGAGGCCTGCTCCGCATGGGCGGCCACCTCGCGAATGGCGCCGACCATCTGGCTCATGGCGCTCGCCAGCTGTTCAATCTGGGTGAACTCCTCGTTGATCGCCTCGTTGGCCTCTTCCATGCAGAGGGTCACCTGGGAGGCGATGTCGTTGAGTTCCTTGCAGGCGACACGCTGGGTGCCGAACACCTCCTTGAGGTTCTCCTGGGAGTGGGCCACCGCCTTGGCGATGTCACCGAATTCGTCGCGGGACTTGAGCAGCACGCTGTGGCTGAGATCCTTGCGGGCGAAGCGCTCGAGCAGCCCCACCAGGTAGTGCACCTGTTTGACCATGAGGCGGGAGCCGGTCAGCAGCAGGATGACGAAGAGCACCCCCATCAGGGCCGTCTCCATCAGGCCGGTCCAGAGCAGGCGATCGGAGATGGCATTGGCCTTGGCGGCCTCGATGCCTTCGGCCAGCAGGGTGGCCTCCAGGTTGCTGGCATCGAACCAGAGTTTGACCAGCAACAACAGGGTGCTGAACACCATGAGCAGGACCACTTTGGGCACCAGACGGATATTGCTCATGCGCCGTTCCAGCGAGTTCAACTGCATAATCTTTCTCCTTTCAACGTCCATTTTTCCTTTGTCATCATGGCTATCGGCATTATCTTCCTTTTTGTTACTTGGTACTGCGTTTAAAGTTGGAAAATGTATGCGACATCACTTAAGTCACCTGCGCGCCATGGATCTGCTGATGGCGTTTCTGTCGGTGATCTCCGTCATCCTGGTGGGCGCCCGCTGGTGGGGGTATGGGGAGCTGAGCCCCCAGACCCGGCAACTCTTCTATGACCTCGACAGCCTGATCTGCTACTTCTTCCTCGCCCATTTTGCCTATGGCTGGGTGCGGGCATCCGATCGGATGGCCTTCTTCAAGGCCAACTGGTTCTATCTGCCGGGCAGCCTGCCCATGGTGGAGCAACTGCGCTGGGCGCGGCTGATCCAGCTGTGGCGCGTCTATCAACTGCTGCGTGACGGGCCGGATTTGCTCGGCATGTTCCGCCGCGAGCGCAACGAGACGACGATCTCCGGCATTCTGTTTCTGTTCTTCCTGTTGCTGGGGGTCGGCTCTGGCGTCATGTTCTGGCTGGAGTCGGGCTATCCCGGCAGCCAGATAGAGACGCCCTATGACGCCTTCTGGTGGACGCTCGTCACGTTATCTACCGTGGGCTACGGGGACCTGGTCCCCAAGACCGAGGAGGGGCGCTTCGTCGCCAGCTTGCTGATCCTGTTCGGGGTCGGCTTGTTCGGTGCCATCAGTGGTTTCATGGCCAGTCTGTTTGTCCATCCGGGCCGCACCAGCGAGGACGACAGCCAGTGGCGGCGCAGGCAGCAGGAGCAGCAGGAGCAGTTGCTGCAAGAGATCAAGGCATTGCGGGAAGAGGTAAAGGCGCTGCAGCAACGCTAGGCGGCCTCATTGGAGCCAATGGGGGTCGGATCCCGCTCCGACCCCCGGGGCGGCGTCTGGAATGGTCGCGTGGGGTTGGGCACAAGATGCGAGCCAGCTCGCAGGGCGGGGGAGGGTATCTTTCTTTGCTTGTCCTTTGACCCGCCAGCAGCTTAACATTCCGCCTGTCACCTAACTCAACGAAGAGAATCGATCGACCATGCGCGCCCTTCTCGGGATTTTGATCTGCTTGTGTGCCCAACAGGCACTGGCCGACACCCGTTATGTTTCAGACAACATCTTTACCTATATCCACAACGGCCCGGGTACCCAGTACCGGATCCTCGGCAGCGTCAAGGCCGGTGAGCCCCTGGAGGTCAAGACGGTCAACAATGAGGCCGGCTTCACCCAGATAGTGGACGGTCGTGGCCGTGAGGGCTGGATCAAGAACAGCGAGCTGCAGAGCCAGATCAGCCTGCGCGAGCGCCTGCCCCAGGTGGAGAAGGAGCTGGAAGAGGCCAAGGCCCGCCTGCTGAACCTCAATGGCGACAACGAGCGCCGCTTCGCCGAAAAAGATGGCAAGCTTGCCGAGCAGACCCAGGAGATCGCCACCCTGAAGGCCCAGCTGGCCAGCCAGGGTGACGAGATGGGGAACCTCAAGGAGCAGAACGAGGCCCTGACCCAGAGCTACGACAACCAGGAGCACGACATGCAGATGGACTGGTTCATCCGTGGCGGCGCCATGGTGGGCGGCGGCATCCTGCTGGGCATTCTGCTCCCCATGTTGCCCCGTCGTCGCAAGAGCAGCGAACGCTGGATGAACTGACGACCATCATGGGTTGGATGAAAGAGGGCCGCGAAAGCGGCCCTCTTTTTTCAAGGGGCGGGTCGCCAGCGGGGATGGGCGGCCGTAAGATGGAGCGCATGCATCCGTGCCCTGCACCTTCTTCTCAACGAGAGTCTTCATCTTATGTCATTGACCGAACAGGCCCGCTGGTTCGTGCTGGGGGGCGATCACCTCGTCCTGCTGGACGGGCAGGGGCAGATCCCACAGGGTTGTCGTAGCCAACTGCCCGCCGAGCTGCAGGACGCCCCCTTCGAGCCCTTTGATCACTGGGAGGGCCTGCCCTGCCACCTGCTGGATCTGGGGGAAGAGGCCGACACCTCGGCCATGACGGGCCTGCGCCAGCTGATGGTGGCCGGGGACGAGGAGGGCTTTCGCCTCGCGGGCCGCGCCTGGCAGCTTGCCACCTTCCGCCGCAGCCATCGCTTCTGCGGCGAGTGCGGCGCCGCCATGGTCCCGAGGGCGGGGGAGTGGGCCATGGCCTGCGGGCAGGGGCACGTGGTCTATCCGCGCATCTCCCCCTGTATCATAGTGGCGGTGCGCAAGGGGCCGGCCATCCTGCTGGCGGCCCACCGTCGTCACTATCAGGCCGACGATCCCATGTATACGGTGCTCGCCGGTTTCGTCGAGGCCGGTGAAAACCTGGAGCAGTGCGTGGCGCGGGAGGTATTCGAGGAGAGCGGCATCAGGGTGCACAATGTGCGCTATGTGGCGAGCCAGCCCTGGCCCTTCCCCCACAGCCTGATGATGGGCTTCACCGCCGATTACCAGAGCGGCGAGATCAAGGTGCAGGACGAGGAGCTGGTGGCCGCCGACTTCTTCGAAGCCGACCGCCTGCCCCGTCTGCCCCCTCACGGCACCATAGCGCGCAGCCTGATTGAGCAGTGCCTCGCCGGCGACGCCTGACCGACGTCCGGGCCAAGAGGATGAGGGGCGCTTGTTTGCGCCCCTTCACATCTTTGTGCACCGATGGCCCCGCTCTGTGTTTGAGCCGCCCTAAGCCCCACACAAAGTGGTATCATATCCGCCATTTTATGCTGGATATGACTCAGGAACTGGGATGAAAGAGCTGAAAAACGATCGATACCTGCGTGCCCTGCTGCGCCAGGAAGTGGACATGACCCCGGTGTGGATGATGCGTCAGGCTGGCCGCTATCTGCCGGAATACAAGGCGACCCGCGCCGTGGCGGGGGATTTCATGTCCCTGTGCCGCAACGCCGAGCTGGCCTGCGAGGTCACCTTGCAGCCCCTGCGCCGCTATCCGCTCGATGCCGCCATCCTCTTCTCCGACATCCTGACCGTGCCCGACGCCATGGGGCTCGGCCTCTACTTCGAGCACGGCGAAGGCCCGCGCTTCGAGCGCCCCATCAAGTCCATGGCGGATGTGCAGGCCCTGCCCATCCCGGATCCGGAAGACGAGCTCGGCTACGTGATGAATGCGGTGCGCACCATTCGCCGCGAGCTCAAGGGGGAAGTGCCCCTCATCGGTTTCTCCGGCAGCCCCTGGACCCTGGCCACCTACATGGTGGAGGGCGGCAGCTCCAAGGCGTTCACCAAGATCAAGCAGATGATGTACGCCGAACCCATGACCCTGCACCTACTGCTGGACAAGCTGGCGGACAGCGTGATCGCGTATCTCAACGCCCAGATCAAGGCTGGCGCCCAGTCGGTCATGGTGTTCGACACCTGGGGTGGCGTGCTGACCCCGCGGGATTACCGCGACTTCTCCCTGCAGTACATGCACAAGATCGTCGATGGCCTCATCCGCGAGCATGACGGTCGCCGGGTGCCGGTCACCCTGTTCACCAAGAACGGCGGCCAGTGGCTGGAGCAGATCGCCGCCACCGGCTGCGATGCGTTGGGTCTGGACTGGACCACCGACATTGCCGATGCCAAGCGCCGGGTCGGTGACAAGGTGGCGCTGCAGGGCAACATGGATCCCTCCATGCTCTACGCCGCTCCCGAGCGCATCCGTGAAGAGGTTGCCACCATCCTGGCCGGTTTCGGTCAGGGCAACGGCCACGTCTTCAACCTGGGCCACGGCATCCACCAGGACGTGGATCCCGAGCACGCCGGCGTCTTTGTGAACGCAGTGCACGAGCTCTCCGCCCAGTATCACGGCCGCTGAGGCCGTCACATTCGTATGACGACGGGGCCTGCAGGCCCCGTTTTGCTATCCGCGAATGGGGGCCGCCATGCGTGGGGATTACGCCCGGGCCCTGGCTCGGGTTACACTGCGCCATCGGTGACCCAGGGTCACGCACAAGACAGCCGGCGAGCCCTGAATGGGGGCCGGGCTATGGCAGGAGGCAGAATGAGCAAGGGTTCTTGGGATTGGGGCATCGACCTTGGCGGGACCAAGTGTGAGTGCGTGGTGCTGGATGGCGACGAGGTGCTGCTGCGACATCGCATCCCCACGGAATGTCGCGGTGGCTATCAGCACATGATCGGCCAGATTGCCAAGCTGGTGGATGAATGTGCCGAGAAACTCGGTCAACGCCCCAGCATCATCGGCATGGGCACGCCGGGGGCGCGGGATCCCCAGACCGGGCTGATGAAGAACTGCAACACCACCGAACTCAACGACAAGCCGTTCAAGGAAGATCTGGAACGCAGGCTGGGCGTGCCCGTGCTCATCGCCAACGACGCCAACTGCTTCGCCCTGGCGGAGACCCACCTCGGCGCCGTGCGCCAGCACCATCCGAATGCGCGTGGCGTGTGCGCCATCATCCTGGGGCGGGGGGGGGGCTCCGGCATCGTCATCAACGGCCAGATCCTCAACGGTCACCACGGCATCGCCGGGGAGTGGGGTCACAACGTGCTCTCTCCGGACGGCCCCGAGTGCTACTGCGGCAAGCGTGGCTGCGTCGAAACCTTCATCAGCGGCCCGGCCCTGGAGGCCTGGTACGAAGCCAAGGCCAGGCGCCACCTGTCGCTGGCCCAGATTGCGGCGGCAACTGCCCACGATCACGTGGCCAAGCTCACCATAGACCGGCTGCACCTGCTGTTTGGCAAGGCGCTGGCCAATGTGGTCAACATTCTGGATCCGGACGTCATCGTCATCGGTGGCGGGGTGGGCAACGTGCAGAGCCTCTATACCGCCGGACGAGAGACCGTCTTGCCCTTCCTGTTCAACCCCCGCTTCGCCACCCCCATCATCGCGCCCTCCCTCGGGGACAGCGCCGGGGTGTTCGGGGCGGCGCTGCTGGCTCGCGGCGTCTTCAAGGATGCCCTGCTGTCGTGAGCCTGTCATCGACCCCATCCCCTGTCGTCAAGGACACGGAGTTTTCATGATCAAGATTGCCATCAACGGATATGGCCGCATCGGCCGCAACGTGCTGCGGGCCCTCTACGAGAGCGGCCGTGACAACAACATCAAGATAGTGGCCATCAACGAGCTGGCGGCCCCCGAGGCCATGGTGCACCTCACCCGCTTCGACACCAGCCACGGCCGCTTCCACCATCCGGTGCAGCTCGCGGGCAACAGCATGCTGGTGGGGGAGGATCTCATTCCCCTGTTCGCCGAGCGGGATCCGGCCAGGCTGCCCTGGCGGGCGCTGGGGGTGGACGTGGTGCTCGATTGCACCGGGGTGTTCGGTTCACGGGCCGATGCAGAGCTGCATCTGGCGGCGGGAGCGGGCAAGGTGCTGTTCTCCCACCCGGCGGACGCGGATGTGGATGCCACCATCGTCTACGGGGTGAATCACCAGACCCTGACGGGGCGGGAGCGGATCGTCTCCAATGCCTCCTGCACCACCAACTGCGTGGTGCCCGTCATCGAAACATTGCATCGAGAATTCGAGATCAATTGTGGTACTATTACGACAATTCATTCGGCCATGCACGATCAGCAAGTCATCGACGCCTACCACAGCGACTTGCGCAGAACCCGGGCCGCCAGCCAGTCCATCATCCCGGTGGACACCAAGCTGGCAAAGGGGTTGGAGCGTATCCTTCCCCACTTCGCCGGCAAGTTCGAGGCGATCGCGGTGCGGGTGCCGACCATTAACGTCACGGCGATGGATCTCAGCATCACTGTTCGTAAAAAAGTGACAGTTAGTGACGTAAATCAAGCCCTGCAACGGGCATCCAGAGGTACATTAAGCGGTATTCTGGATTACACGGAAGAGCCATTGGTTTCCGTAGACTTTAATCATGATGCACACTCCTGCATCATTGATGGTACCCAGACTCGAGTGAGCGATGCCAACCTCGTCAAGATGCTGATGTGGTGTGATAACGAATGGGGCTTCGCGAATCGGATGCTGGATACCACCCGGGCCATGATGGCCGCAGGCTGAGAGCCTGCACGGGTGCAAGGTTACTGTTTTTTTAACATTACCTGAAAATATAGAGGACTGAATATGTCTGTTATCAAGATGACCGACCTGGATCTGGCGGGTAAACGCGTCCTGATCCGTGCTGACCTGAACGTGCCGGTAAAAGACGGCAAGGTCACTTCCGATGCACGTATCGTCGCTACCCTGCCGACCATCAAGCTGGCTCTGGAAAAGGGCGCCAAGCTGATGATCACCTCCCACCTGGGTCGTCCGACCGAGGGTGAATACAACGAAGAATTCTCCCTGGCTCCGGTTGTCAACTATCTGAAAGACGCACTGTCCTGCCCGGTCCGTCTGGCCAAAGACTACCTGGATGGCGTCGACGTCGCCGCCGGTGAGCTGGTTGTGCTGGAAAACTGCCGCTTCAACAAGGGCGAGAAGAAGAACACCGAAGAGCTGGCCAAAAAATACGCCGCCCTGTGTGACGTCTTCGTGATGGATGCGTTCGGTACTGCTCACCGCGCCGAAGGTTCCACCTACGGTGTGGCCCAGTTTGCCCCCGTCGCCTGTGCTGGTCCCCTGCTGGCCGGTGAACTGGAAGCCCTCGGCAAGGCCATGCTCAAGCCTGAGCGCCCCATGGTTGCCATCGTCGGCGGCTCCAAGGTCTCCACCAAGCTGACCGTGCTGGAATCCCTCTCCAAGATCGCTGACCAGCTGGTAGTCGGTGGTGGCATCGCCAACACCTTCATCGCTGCTGCCGGTCACAACGTCGGCAAGTCCCTGTGCGAGCACGACCTGATCGACACCGCCAAGAAGCTGGCTGCCGAGACCAACATTCCGGTGACCACCGACGTGGTTGTTGGTGCAGAATTCTCTGAATCCACCCCTGCCACCATCAAATCTGTCGCAGACGTGACTGATGGCGACATGATCTTCGATATCGGCCCGGATTCCGCCAAGGCCCTGGCCGACATCATCATGAACGCCAAGACCATCCTGTGGAACGGCCCGGTCGGCGTGTTCGAGTTCGACCAGTTCGCCGCAGGCACCAAGGTGATCGCCGAAGCCATCGCCGCTTCCCCGGCCTTCTCCATCGCCGGTGGTGGTGACACCCTGGCCGCCATCGACAAGTTCGGCATTGCCGACAAGGTCTCCTACATCTCCACCGGCGGCGGCGCCTTCCTGGAGTTCGTAGAAGGCAAGGTACTGCCGGCCGTGGCGATTCTGGAACAGCGCGCCAAAGCCTAATTGACCCGAAGCGGGGGGCAAAAGCCTCCCGTTTCGTTTATCATGTGACCGCTGTGCCGGTTCGTGATGAACCCCCATTTTTATTAACGGCATACGAGAACAGGACGATTTAACATGTCTAAGAAAATTTTCGACTTCGTAAAACCCGGCGTACTGACCGGTGATGACGTACAAAAAGTGTTCGCCATCGCTAAAGAGAACGGCTTCGCTCTGCCAGCCGTCAACTGCGTCGGTACCGACTCCGTCAACGCTGTATTGGAAGCGGCCGCCAAGGTAAAAGCGCCGGTCATCGTTCAGTTCTCCAACGGTGGTGCCGTGTTCACTGCCGGTAAGGGCCTGAAGCTGGAAGGCCAGCAAGCTGCCATCCTGGGTGCCATCTCCGGT
This sequence comes from Aeromonas intestinalis, assembly GCF_054052485.1. Lineage (NCBI taxonomy): Bacteria > Pseudomonadati > Pseudomonadota > Gammaproteobacteria > Aeromonadales > Aeromonadaceae > Aeromonas > Aeromonas intestinalis. Next base: position 87,482 of record NZ_JBSTYK010000013.1, on the reverse strand, counting down.
GCCAAGCACGTACACGCCGTGGCCGAAGCCTACGGTGTTCCCGTGATCCTGCACACCGACCACGCTGCCAAGAAGCTGCTGCCGTGGATCGACGGCCTGCTGGACGCCGGTGAGAAGCACTTCGCCGAGACCGGCAAGCCGCTGTTCTCCTCCCACATGCTGGATCTGTCCGAAGAGTCCCTGGAAGAGAACATCGACATCTGCTGTGAGTACCTGGTACGCATGGCCAAGATGAACATGACCCTGGAGCTGGAACTGGGTTGCACCGGTGGCGAAGAAGATGGTGTGGACAACAGCCACATGGATCAATCCGCCCTGTACACCCAGCCGGAAGACGTGGCTTACGCCTACGAGCGTCTGTCCAAGATCAGCCCGCGCTTCACCATCGCTGCCTCCTTCGGCAACGTACACGGTGTTTACAAGCCGGGTAACGTCAAGCTGACCCCGTCCATCCTGGACGCTTCCCAGAAATACGTTTCCGAGAAGTTCAGCCTGCCGGCCAAGTCTCTGGACTTCGTATTCCACGGTGGTTCTGGTTCCACCCTGGAAGAGATCCGCGAATCCATCTCCTACGGTGTGGTGAAGATGAACATCGACACCGACACCCAGTGGGCGACCTGGGAAGGCATTCTGGGCTTCTACAAGACCAACGAAGCCTACCTGCAGGGTCAGCTGGGCAACCCGGAAGGCGCCGACAAGCCGAACAAGAAGTTCTACGATCCGCGCGTATGGCTGCGTGCCGGTCAGACTTCCATGATCGCCCGTCTGGAGAAAGCCTTCTCCGACCTGAACGCCATCAACGTACTGTAATCAGTACCTTGTGGTAGAAAAAGGCGCCTGATGGCGCCTTTTTTATTGGGCGATCGGCAGGGCGGTTGGTGCCTTGTCGGTCTTGCATCAAAGGTGTCCTTCGGGGCACCTTTTGCATTTCTGTGATCCCGGCAGGTTGGCATGGCATCCATGGGCTGGGTATTATCGATGACGAAGCGTTTAATTTAGTAAACAAATGCAACCAAGGCAGGATGCTGAGCATGCAGACAGGAAGACACGGACATCAGGAGCACGTCGCCTCCTATTACGCGGCGACCCGCAACGATCATCAGCAGTGGCCCGAACTCAGCGGTGAACTGGATGCCGATGTCTGCATCATCGGCGGTGGTTTCACCGGCCTCAACACCGCCATCAACCTGGCCGAGGCGGGCTACAAGGTGGTGCTGCTGGAGGCGAACCGTATCGGTTGGGGGGCTTCGGGACGCAACGGTGGTCAGCTCATTCGCGGCATCGGCCATGACACCAGCCAGTTTGCCCGCTGGATAGGGGAGGAGGGGGTCCGGGAGCTGGATCTGATGGGGCTGGAGGCGGTGCAACTGGTGCGTGATCGCGTCGAGCGCTTCAATATCGAGTGCGATCTGCGCTGGGGCTATTGCGATCTCGCCACCAAGGCGCGCCATCTGGCAGACTTCGAGGAGGAGCTGGCCCATCTGGCGAGCCTGGGTTACCAGCATGAGACCAGGCTGGTGCCAAAGGATGAAATGCACTCGGTGGTGGGATCGGACCGCTACATCGGCGGCATGATCGACATGGGCTCGGGCCACCTGCATCCTCTCAACCTGGCCCTGGGGGAGGCGCGCGCCGCTGCCAGCCTCGGCGTCTCTCTGTTCGAGCAGTCCAGAGTGCTCAACATCGATTATGGGGACAAGGTGCAGGTCACCACGGCCCATGGTCGCTGCCGTGCCAGCTATCTGGTGATCGGCTGCAACGCCTATCTCAATGATCTCAACCCGGAACTGGGGGGCAAGGTGCTGCCAGCGGGCTCTTACATCCTCGCCACCGAGGTGCTGGAGAAGCGGCTGCGTCAGCGCCTGCTGCCCCGGAATATGGCGGTGTGCGATCAGAACGTGGCGCTCGATTACTACCGGCTCTCCGCCGATGGTCGGTTGCTGTTCGGTGGCGCCTGCAACTATTCCGGTCGTGACCCTAAGGACATCAAGGCCTTTATGCTGCCCAAGCTGCTGCGGGTGTTCCCGGAGCTTGCGGGCACCGCCATCGAGTTCCAGTGGGGGGGCATGATAGGCATAGGGGCGAATCGACTGCCCCAGATAGGGCGCCTGCCGGGTCACCCCAATGTGTTCTACGCCCAGGCCTATTCGGGGCACGGTCTCAATGCCACTCACATGGCGGCCAAGCTGGTGGCGGAGGCGATCAGGGGGGAGAGTCGGGGATTCGATCTGTTCAGCCAGGTGCCCCACATCACCTTCCCGGGCGGGCCGTCCTTACGTTCACCCCTGCTGGCGCTGGGGATGTTGTGGTATCGGTTGAAAGACCTGCTGTAAGGGGGATCAGGAGGCGGGGCTGTCCTGAGGCTGGCCGGGCTCGGCCAGGCGCCAGCCCTGCTCCGTTTTCATCATCCAGACTTCGCGCTCCTGCGCCAGCGCCTGACCGGCTTCGAACTCGCCGTATTTGCGCTCCAGCTCCATCAGCCCCATTTCCTGCTGAAAGGGACCGACTCTGTCATAGACGAGATCTTCGTCGTGCAGGATCTGGAGTTGTGCCAGTCCCTGCTTGAAATGCAGCTGGTAGCCGACCTTGACCAGATAGACCCCTTCCATCCGCTCTTCCTTGCCAAGTACGGCGAAGTCACTGATGTCAAACAGATTGGCGTCCGCGTCTGACTGGAGTTTGGCGGTGACCTGACGCTGGATGGCCTCTTCACCAGGGCCTGCATCACAGCCATAGAGCCAGCAGGCGAGCAGGGGGATGAACCACTTTTTCATCGAAACTCCGGATGATACGAGACACAAGGGGCAAAGTTTGCCACGGTGAGGGCGAGATACAAGGGATGCTCAGAAAAATCAGCGCGCTATGGCTGGCCTGAGGAGAGGGGGCAGGGATGGCTGACGGTGCGGCTCATGACCAGGGTATCGCCGCTGAACCCGGAGATCCGCTTGCGATTCACCTGCTGGAAGCCGTGCCTGGACCAAAAATGCAGGGCGGGCAGGTTGGTTTCGATGACCCCGAGCCGCATGGCGCTGCAACCCCAGCCGGCCGCCCTTTCCATGAGCCGTGCGACCAGTTTGCTGCCGATCCCTTGTCCCTGCCAGCACTCCTTCAACAGCAGCAGGCCGAGGTAGGCCGTCTGCGCATCGGGATAACCGCGGACAAGATCGACGCAGCCAAGCAGCTCCTCTCCCTCCAGCACGGCGAGTACAAACTTGTCGTCTTCCCAGATGCCGGGTGGGCAGACCTTGAGGATCGCCAGGGCATCCGCAGGGTCGGGTGCCTTGCCCTCGGTCAGCCAGCTGTAGGCGGGCGTCGCCAGCACGACCTCTTCCAGCCACTGACGGTGGTCTGGGTTCGTCGGTGACAGGCGCCGCAGCTCCATCTAGCGCAGCTTGTCCAGCTGACCCAGGAATTCCGCTGGGCCCATGAAGCCGGTCACCCGCTGGCCGTTCACTTCGTTGCCATCCCGGTCAAAGAAGATGAGGGTCGGCAGCCCCAGCACGTTGAGGCCGTTGAGCAGCGTAACGTCGGCATCATCGTTGGCGGTGACATCCGCCTGCAGCAGCACCATGTCGGCGAAGCGGGCACGCACCGCCGGGTCGCTGAAGGTCTTGTGCTCGAACTCCTTGCAGGCCACACACCAGTCGGCATAGAGATCCAGCAGCACCGGCTTGCCGCGGGCGGCGGCGAGCTGGATCTTGAGATCATCCAGGGTCTTGATGCGGATAAACTGCGGTACTTCGCGCTGGGTGCTCGCGGCGGCATCCTGGCTCGGCAACAGCAGATCCTTTGCCACCACCACGGCTCCCATCATGGCGAGCAGCAGAGTGAAGCCACACAGGCTCTTGCCCAGCGAATGGGTGCGATGCTGGTTGTGGTGATAGAGGTAGGCGCATAGCGCCAGTCCCCATACCAGCCAGGCCAGGGTGCTGGTCTCGTCGCTCCACAGTCGGGAGAGCAGCAGCAGGGGCACTGCCAAGAGCGCAAAGCCGAACAGCTGCTTGATCACATCCATCCAGGCACCGGCTCTGGGCAGCAGCTTGCCCCCCGAGGTGCCGATCAGCAGCAGGGGCAGCCCCATCCCTAAGGAGAGGGCATAGAGGGCCGCGCCACCGAGCCAGAGGTCACCGCTCTGGGCCACGTAGATGAGGGCGCCGGAGAGGGGGGCCGTGGTACAGGGGGAGCAGACCAGGCCGGAGATCATGCCCATGATGCCGACCCCGAGCACCGAGCCCCCTTGCTGGCGGTTGGAGAGGCCGGAGAGCCGTGTCTGCAGGCCGCTTGGGAGCTGCAGGGTATAGAGCCCGAACATGGAGAGGGCCAGCAGCACGAACATGACCGAGAGGCCGATCAGCACATAGGGGTGCTGCAGGGCTGCCTGGAATTTCAGTCCCGCCGAGGCGACCACCAGGCCGAGCAGGGTGTAGGTGATGGCCATGCCCTGTACGTAGACGAAGGAGAGCAAAAAGGCGCGCCGGGTGGAGAGGCGTTCACCGGCACCGGCGATGATCCCGGTCAGTATGGGGTACATGGGGAAGACGCAGGGGGTGAAGGCGAGCCCCAGCCCCAGGGCGAAGAAGGCGGCGATGCTGAGCCAGAAACCCTGGCTGCCGAGGGCGGCCGCCAGCTGATCCTGCTGGCTGGCGGGCTGGTCGACGGCAGGACTGGCGTCCCTGATGCCATCTTGAGGGGCCTCGCTCGCGAGGGGTTGTATCTCGACCCGCTTGTCGGTCGGCGGGTAACAGAGGCCCTCGGTACAACCCTGATAGCTGATGGTGAGGCTGGCCCCCTGGCCCACTTCGGTCAGGACGAGCGGGATCTGCACCTCCTGGTAATAGACCCGGGTCTTGCCGAAGAAGTCGTCCTCGTGCTCGGTGCCGGCGGGCAGTCCGGGTTGCTGGAAGCTGAGATTTTCTCCCTTGAAGCTGAAACGGTGGCGGTAGAGGTAGTAGCCATCGGCGATGCGCAGGATCAGCCGTAGCTGGTTGCCCTGCTGGCTGCTCTCGAGACGAAAGGCCTCATCGACTTTCAGAAACTGGGGCTGACTGCCGGTGTCGATACCGAGGCTGCTCAGCAGATCCTGGCTGGCGGCCTGCGCCGGGCTGGCCAGCAGGCTGAGCAGGAGCAGCAGAGGGGTAAACAGGGCGGTCAGTCTCATGCGGTCTCCCCGGCGAGCCAATCGAGATAGGGCTGATGGCCGAGACTGACCGGCAGCGCCAGGATCTCCGGCACCTCGTAGGGATGCAGTGCGAGGATGCACTCGCGCAGGGGCTCGAACAGGGCGGCGCTGGATTTGATGATGAGCTGGATCTCCCGGGCTCGTTCAATCTGCCCCTGCCAGCGATAGACGGAGGTGAGTCCCGGCAATTGATTGATGCAGGCGGCGAGGCGCCGGCCTAGCAGTTGATCGCAGATGAGATCGGCAGTGGCCTCATCTGGACAGGTGCAGAGCACTAAAATAGCGTCGGTCATGGCGTGAAAATCTCGTCATAAAGGGGTGAAACAGGCCCATAAACCAGAGGGCTACTATACCTAGCGCCAGGATAAATAGCACCCGCCATGCCTCTTTCGCCGGGGACGAAAATTAGTGGTGCGTCCGAGATAGACGCTGTGAAAAGGAGAGGGCAAAATGGGCTGGCTTATTCCCATTTTTACGTAAGGAAATGTATGACCCAACAGAATGAGCAGCAGAGAAACCGGATGTTGAGCCTGTTGCGTGAGGGCGAGCGCCGCATGCTGGTGCAACTGTCCGGTCTGCTGCGTACCAGTGCCGATGAGATCAACGCCGAGCTGGAGAAAGAAGAGCTGCTGGGGGCTCTGGAACAGCCCATCACGGTGGAGTATCTGAGTGGCGTGGTGCAACATCATCTGTTTGAGCGCCTGCACAAGGGCGACATGACGGCTGCCCAGCGTATGCTGACCCAGTACCAGAGCGATCTCGAGGCCATGCTGAAACAGGAAGCGGGGGAAGACGAAACACCCGTCGAAGAGGCAAAGGCCGGGGCCTGAGCCCCAACCTCCCCATCAGCACCATCATGCCTGCCGCATGATGGTGCCTCGTCATTTTTTTCAATCCCTTCTTTAGTTCAGTGCCCGCTGCGCCGGTTGGCCCGGAATGGGGAACACCTTGTCATAGCTCCAGTTGTAGACGAAGGCATAGACCAGGTAGAACAGCACGAAGCCCATATCCAGTACCAGCGCCTCCAGCAGCCCGATGTCGAGCCACCAGCACATCACCGGCAGGGCCACGGTCAGCAATCCTCCCTCGAAACCCAGCGTATGCAGGACTCGCTGCCACAGTACCTTGTGGGTATGGCCTTGATAACGCAGCAGTAATTTATCCACCCCGATGTTGTAGACATAGTTCCAGACGGTGGCGACCACCGAGAAGAACAGGGCCAGGGGCCCCATGTGGTTGAGGCCGACCCCGGTGACCCAGCTTGCCAGGGGGGCGGCGATCAACAGGCCGATCAATTCGAAGCCGATGGCGTGACGAAGGCGATCGCGAGTGTTGCGCATGAGTGTGTCCCTCTGTGTTGGTTGAGATGATGACGGCGACTATAATCGCTAAAAGCCATGGATGCTCGTTGGTATCTATCGCTAAAACAGATAGATGAATGAGGGCATAAGCTGATGAATCTCTCCTTGGAGCAACTCAAGGCACTGTTGGCGGCGGCGGAAACGGGTTCGTTCTCCGGTGCCGCCCGTCGTCTGGGCAAGGCCCAATCCGTGGTGAGCACCGCCATCGCCAATCTGGAGATCGATCTCGGGCTCGAGCTGTTCGATCGCAGCGGCCGCTACCCGGTGCTGACGGAGGCGGGCCGCCGGGTCCAGCAGGAGGCGTTGATCCTGCTGGCCCAGAGCGAGCGACTGCAGGCCATCGCCGGCGAGCTGGCGGTGGGCATCGAATCGCGCCTGACCCTGGCCATCGACGATGATTCCCACCTGCCCTGGCTCGGCGCCGTGCTGGAGGAGTTTGCCACTCGCTACCCGGCGGTGGAGCTGGAGCTGCTGTTTCCCCTGATGGATGATGTGACCGAACTGCTCAAGAGCGGGCGGGCCCAGCTCGGCATCTGCTATCAACAGATGCAGCCGGCGCGGGAACTGGTGGCACGATCCCTGGGGGCGGTCAGCATGCCGCTGGTGGTCTCCCCGGATCACCCCCTTGCCCACAAGGAGCCGCTGCGGGAGAGCGATTTGCAGGGGGCGCGCCAGCTGATGGTGACCGGGCGGCGAGAGGGGACGGAGCGCAACCGCTTCCGTCTCTCTTCCCAGGTGTGGTGGGTCGAGGGGGATCTGGGGATCCTGGAGTTGGTCAAGCTGGGGCTGGGGTGGGCATCCGTACCGGACTTCCTGCTACATCGGCCGCTGGCACGGGGAGAAGTGGTAGTGTTGCAGCCGGATTTCGCCAGCCAGACCGAGTTGATGCTGGAGCTGCAGTGGCATCGCGCCCGCCCGCTGGGGCAGGCGGGGGCTTGGCTCAAAGAGGCACTGCTGGCGCGCGTGCCCCGTTGATCAGGATGGCGGCTCAGTCGGCGAGGGAGTAGGGCAGGGGTTGCAGGGTGAGATGAGCGCTCTCATCCTGCTTGAGGCGAAACTCGGCATCGGCCTCGGTGTCCTTGGGCAGCACGGCGGTGAGCCAGAGCTGGCCACCCTGCTGCCAGGCGTTCAACACCATGCCGCTACGGCGCCAGTTGTCACCGAGCCGGATCTCCAGGGTATCGCCGCTGGCGACCGGGCCGGTGGCGGTGCCTGCCAGCACGAAGAGGGCGCGGTTGTTGGCGCCGCGGTACTTGGCGCGGGCCACAATTTCCTGGCCCATGTAGCAGCCCTTGGTGAAACAGATGCCATCCAGTGCCTGCAGGTTCAACATCTGGGGGATGTATTCCCCTTGATGCACGGCTTCCAGATGGGGGATCCCCGCCTTGACATCCAGCCCCCACCAGAGGGCCTCGTCGGCCGTGGGCAGGGCGATGGCGAGGGGCTGCTCGCTCACCAGCAACCAGCGATCGGCCTCCACACGCACCGCCATGCCACCCTCGATGAGGCCGGTCTCCTGCAGGCCGTACTGGGCCGAGATCCACGCATCGCTGCCCAGACCCGCCACACCCACCGCCTTGCCCGGATAGTCGTCGATCTCCACCTTGGCGAAGACCGCAAACTTCTTGAGCTCAGGCAACTGGCGTGCCAGCACCGAGGGCTTGGTCAGCAGCAGCAGGGACTCTTCCAGGCAGAGCAGACGAAAATCGCTCCACAGCTTGCCCTTGGGATCGCAGTGACCGCCGAGGGTGCTCTGGCCCGGTTGCAAGGCGTTGACGTCGCAGGTGACCTGGCCTTGCAGATACTTGGCGCGATCCGTGCCGCGCAAACGGGTGATGGCGAGATCGCTCAAGGAGAAAAGGCTGGGTTCGGCAGGCAGAACAGGGGTCAGCAGGCTCACGGTGGTGGTCCAAAGGCATAAAGTATGTGACCTGCATGGTAAAGACGTAAGGAATGTTTGTCAGCCGGAAAATCCAGCTGCTACCATTCCCGAGTCTTTGTAAGGAGAGTTCCATGTTGAGCCCAATTGAAAAGTCCCGCCTGAAGTGGGCCTGCCGCCGTGGCATGCTCGAGCTGGACGTCATCTTTATGCCCTTTTTTGAACACGAGTTCGACAGCCTGAGTGACGAGCAGCAGCAGACCTTCATCCGTCTGCTGGAGCGCGAGGATCCCGAGCTGTTTCGCTGGAGCATGGGTCACGGGGTGCCGGAAGATCCTGCCTTCGCCGCCATGATCCCGCTGATCCTGGAGCGCAACCAGGCCCGCCACGACCGCCAGGGCTGATCCCCCATGCGGGTGAGCATGCCCGTGCTTGTCTCCCGCCAGCAGCTGCGCCTGCTGTCCCTTCTCTTTTTGTTGCTGCTCTGGCCTGCCGCCAGCCTTGTTCAGGGCTGGCAGTGGGGGCTGTTCCTGCCTTGCTGGTTGCTGGGGTTCTGGCTCGCCCGGGGGCGGGCCAGTGCCGTCTGTGGTGAAGTGATCCACGATGGCGAATGGCTGGAGTGGCGGGGCCGTCGCTATCGGCTCGATCCCCGCAGCCGCATCCTGCCCGGGGTGCTCTGGCTGCACCTCACCGCTGAAGGGGCGTCCGCCACCCGGCTCTGGCTTTTCGCCGATGCTCTGGCTCCCGAACACTATCGTATCCTGGCCCGCGCCATCCATCTCACCCCTTCCGATAAGGGCAAAGCCCGGCGACCATAAGCAGATGACCCCGCCGGGGCGGGGTCATCTGGATGGGCACAAGTGGGAATTCAGTCCCGTTCCGGGGTCAGCACCGTCGGCTTGGAGTCCGGCTGCATGTCCCGGGCAGTCCGGGATGAGAGGTGCAGTCTGCGGGATCTGTTTTGGCTTATAAGAAACGCAGAGTCAGTCCCGCTCCGGGGTTAGCACCGTCGGCTTGGAGTCCGGCTGCATGTCCCGGGTCGTCCGGGATGAGAGGTGCAGTCCGCGGGCTCTGCTTTGGCTCATCAGAAACGCAGAGTCAGTCCCGTTCCGGGGTCAGCACCGTCGGCTTGGAGTCCGGCTGCATGTCCGGGTAGTCCAGGTTGTAGTGCAGACCGCGGGATTCCTTGCGCTGCAGGGCACAGTTGACGATGAGTTCGGCCACCTGCAACAGGTTGCGCAGCTCCAGCAGGTTGTTGGAGACCCGGAAGTTCGCATAGTACTCCTGCACCTCCTGCTTGAGCAGATCGATGCGGCGCTTGGCACGGGCGAGGCGCTTGTTGGTGCGCACTATGCCCACGTAGTCCCACATCATCAGCCGCAGCTCGTGCCAGTTGTGCTGGATCACCACCTGCTCGTCCGAGTCATCCACCTGGCTCTCGTCCCAGGCCGGCAGCTGCGGTGGCGCCACGCTCATGGGCAGCTTGGCCAGGATGTCGGCCCCCGCCTGATGGGCGAAGACCACGCATTCGAGCAGGGAGTTGGAGGCCATGCGGTTGGCGCCGTGCAGGCCGGTGTAGGTCACCTCGCCGATGGCGTAGAGGCCCGGGATATCGGTCTGGCCGTTGCCATCGATCATCACGCCACCGCAGGTGTAGTGGGCCGCCGGTACGATGGGCATGGCCTCCTTGGTGATGTCGATGCCCACCGCGAGGCAACGTTCATGGATGGTCGGGAAATGCTTGATGATGAAGTCCGCCGGCTTGTGACTGATGTCCAGATACATGCAGTCGGCACCCAGGCGCTTCATCTCGTGGTCGATGGCGCGGGCGACGATGTCGCGGGGGGCCAGTTCCGCCCGTTCGTCGAAGTCCGGCATGAAGCGGCTGCCATCCGGGCGACGCAGATAGGCCCCTTCACCGCGCAGGGCTTCGGTCAGCAGGAAGTTGGGATCGTCCGGGTGGAACAGACTGGTGGGGTGGAACTGGTTGAACTCCAGATTCGCCACCCGGCAGCCAGCTCGCCAGGCCATGGCGATGCCGTCGCCCGAGCTCACATCCGGGTTGGAGGTGTACTGGTACACCTTGGAAGCGCCACCGGTGGCCAGCGCCACGAAGCGGGCGCGGATCACCTCGACCTGTTCGACGTTGCGGTTCCAGACGTAGGCACCGAGCACCTTGTTGCCCGGCAGGCCGAGCTTGCGGGTAGTGATGAGATCCACCGCGTTGAAGCGCTCCATCAACTGGATGTTGGGGTGAGCGCGGACCTGATCGATCAGGGTGAGCTGGACCGCCTTGCCGGTGGCATCGGCCGCGTGGAAGATGCGGCGATGGCTGTGGCCCCCCTCCCGGGTCAGGTGGTAGTGGGATTCCCCTTCGGCATCCTCTTCCTGATCGAAAGGAACCCCTTGCTGGATCAGCCACTGGATGGATTCGCGGGCGTTGCGGGCGGTGAACTCGACCACGGCCGGATCACACAACCCGGCCCCGGCGTTGAGCGTGTCGCTCACGTGGGATTCGATGCTGTCGGTCTCGTCGAACACGGCAGCGATGCCTCCTTGCGCATAGAGAGTGGCCCCCTCACTGATGGGCCCCTTGCTCAGAACCAGGACTTTGGCCTGGTCTGCCAATCGCAATGCGAGGGACAAACCGGCGGCACCGCTGCCAATGATGAGTACGTCGCAAAGGTATTCAACACTTGCTTTCATAAGTATCATTGGCCTGGATTAAGAACTGGCCCCATGGTAGCCCAAGGGGGGGTTGTGATGCAGCCCGCATCACATTTTTTTCGATACAAGCGAACTTTCTCTGATTCCTCCTGTCTGAACTTGTGCGCTTAGAAAGGGCCGGAAAAGAAAAACGATAACCTGATGGGGGTTTTACGGCTCTGATGAGCGACCAGAATCTACTGGACGAACAGCTGGTTGAACGGGTCCAGCGTGGCGATAAAAATGCATTCAACCTGTTGGTAAAAAAATACCAGCATAAGGTGGTCAATCTGGTGGCCAGGTATGTCAACAATCCGGGCGATGTGCCGGATGTGGCGCAGGAGGCTTTCATCAAGGCTTACCGTGCGTTGCCGACATTCCGTGGCGAGAGCGCGTTTTACACCTGGTTGTACCGGATCGCCGTCAATACGGCCAAAAATTACCTGACCTCACAGGGGCGCAGACCGCCCAGCAGTGATGTCGAAGCCGATGAGGCTGAATACTATGGTGGGGGCGAAGCCTTGCAAGAGGTGGCCACCCCGGAAAACCTGACGCTGACCGATGAGATCAAGCGCACCGTGTTTACCGCCATAGAAGCCTTGCCGGAAGACTTGAGAACAGCGATCACCCTTCGTGAACTGGAAGGGCTGAGCTACGAAGAGATTGCAGAGATCATGGATTGTCCGGTTGGAACGGTGAGATCCCGTATCTTCCGGGCGAGGGAAGCAATCGATAAAAAGCTGCAACCTCTGATCGAGAATTAAACTGGGGAAAGACAGGCAAACTTATGGCAAATAAAGAGCAAATCTCAGCCCTGATGGATGGCGACCTGAGCGAGATAAAGGTACTGAATGAGCTGGGAACGGATCCCTCCATGCAGGACACCTGGTCTCGTTACCATCTGATCGGTGATGCCATGCGGGGTGACCTGCCGGTCAATCTGCAACTGGATCTCAGTGACAGCATCATGCTGGCACTGGAAGACGAACCCACCATACTGGCTCCCGCGCCAGCACCTTCAACCGCTCCCGGGGTGAAAACCGGTGCCAAGGTGATACCGCTGCTTCGCCGCTTCGGCCAGCAGGTGGGGCAATATGCCATCGCCGCTTCCGTGGCTGCCGCCGTCATCTTCGGGGTGCAGCAGTACCAGGGGCAGGACGGTGTGCCGAATAACCCCGTGCTCAACACTATTCCTGTCGGTGGCAGCGCAACTCCCGTCAGCGTCCACTATCCGCAAGAGGGCAATCGCGCCACGACTCGCCAGCAAGGGCTGAACGAGCAGCAGATGCAAGAGCAGCGTGAGCGAGTCAATGCCTTCCTGCGGGATCACCAGTTGCAACAACGTCTGCTGCAAGACAAGCAGATCCAGGAATAACGCATTTTTAGGGATCAGACCGTGCGACAGTCCAGCCGTATCCTGCTGGCCTCTCTTCTGTTGATTTGTGCCAAGGCCTCGGGCGCCGATCAGTCGGCCGCGGCCGTGTTGCAGCAGATGCAGAGTGCCGTTTCACAACAGAACTTCGAGTTATCCATGGTCAAGGCCCGCCAGGGTCGCCTCGAACCCATCCGCATCAGCCATGGGGTCATCGATGGCAAGGAGGTGGCTCATCTGAGCTATCTCGACGGCAAGACGGTGGAATACCTGCAGCGCCAGAACGAGTACACCTTCTTCGAGAACACCCACGAGCCCTACACCCTGAAAGGCGCCCGTTTCCCCGGTGTCTGGTCGACCCTGGTGAAGATGCCGCTATCCAGGGTGCTGGAGAGCTATGATCCCGTGCTGGCGGGTCGCAGCCGGGTCGCCGGCCTGGTGGCTCAGGTGGTGAGGCTGGTCCCGAAAGAGGCGGACAAATACGGTTTCGTGCTCTGGATCGACGAGCAGAGCCATCTGCTGCTGCGCATCGACATGGTCGATCGGGAAGGCAATCTGGTTGAGCAGGTGCTGGGGGTGGATCTGGACAGGCAGTCTGCACCGGCCCCCTGGCTGGTGACCCTGGCCAAGAGCAAGTTGCCGGAGGCGCTGACCCTGGAGGATGCCTATCCGACTCCCCAGCAGACCCTGGCCTGGCACCTCACCTGGCTGCCGAGCGGCTTCAAGGTGCTCTCTCAGGACAGACACCAGCTGGTCAGCACCAGTTTGCCGGTGGACTACATGATGCTCTCCGATGGCGTGGTGGACCTCTCCGTCTACGTCGCCCGGGTCGACCCCAAGCAGGCGGTGCGCCAGCAGCTTATTCGGCAGGGGGCCACCTCATTGGTGAGCTATGTCAACGAGGTGGGGGTGGAGATCACCGTGGTGGGTGAGGTGCCGGCCGAGACCGCCAAACGCATCGCCGAGTCGGTGCAACCCCTGGCCCGCAACGAGGCCGTGCAGTAATCCCCATGGCGAGTCGTTCTCATTCCACTTGCCGAGGCGCGGCGGGCGTGTTCAGATTGGATAAATCCATGGCTGTTAATCTGGAGTCGTCAGGTGAGTAACATGAGCGAAGAGCTGGCGACAGTCGTGGCCATCGAAGGGGACTATGCCTGGGTGGAGTGCGAACGGCGCTCCGCCTGCAGCGGCTGCCACCAGCAGTCCAACTGCGGCACAGGTACCGTGGCCAAGGCTTTTCCGATGAAGTCCCAGCGACTCAAAGTGGCCCTCAATGGGGAGGTGATGGTCGGTCAGCAGATCCGCCTCGGCATCCCCCAGGCGAGCATCTTGCGCGGGGCAGCCCTGGTCTATGTGCTGCCGCTGTTCTGTTTGTTGCTGGGCGCCCTGCTGGGTCAACTCTGGCTGGCACCCCTGCTCTCGGCGGGGGAAGGGGTCACCATCCTCAGCTGCCTGCTGGGAGGAACCCTGGGTTTTTTACTGGTTCGTTACTTTTCCGCAAGGCTTGAGCAGGGGGAGTATGGCCCCCGCATGCTCGGTGTGGTGCTGAGCACCCGCCATCTCTCCTGACTGGCAAGGTATTACTGCAGATACAGGTCCTGGCGCGATAAATGGCCGCCAGGGCGCTATTTCCGGGCCTGTGTCGACTAAAGATTGGCCGTCGACCGGGTTATCCAGTAAAATCCTGCCCTCATATCCGACCCTAACTTAATTTTGAGTGATTCTTGCTCGATGAAACACATTCGTAACTTCTCGATTATTGCGCACATCGACCACGGTAAATCGACCCTGTCGGACCGTCTGATCCAGACTTGTGGCGGCCTGTCCGACCGCGAGATGCAGGCTCAGGTGCTGGACTCCATGGATTTGGAGCGCGAGCGCGGCATTACCATCAAGGCGCAGAGTGTGACCCTGAACTACCAGGCACAAGACGGTAACACCTATCAGCTGAACTTTATCGACACCCCGGGCCACGTGGATTTCTCCTACGAGGTTTCTCGCTCCCTGGCTGCCTGTGAAGGGGCGCTGCTGGTGGTGGATGCCGGTCAGGGGGTTGAGGCACAGACTCTGGCCAACTGCTACACCGCCATGGAAATGGATCTGGAAGTGGTACCGGTCCTGAACAAGATCGACCTGCCGGCCGCCGAACCCGAGCGTGTCGCCGAAGAGATCGAAGACATCGTCGGCATCGATGCCATGGACGCGGTACGCTGCTCCGCCAAGACCGGTCTCGGTGTGGATCTGGTGCTCGAAGAGATCGTGGCCCGTATCCCGTCGCCGGAAGGGGATCCCGATGCACCGCTGCAGGCGCTGATCATCGACTCCTGGTTCGACTCTTATCTCGGCGTCGTCTCCCTGGTGCGGATCAAGAACGGTTCTCTCAAGAAGAACGACAAGATCAAGGTCATGAGCACCGGTCAGGTGTGGGGCGTGGATCGCATCGGTATCTTCACCCCCAAGCAGGTGGATACCCAGGGCCTGGGTTGTGGCGAGGTAGGTTGGGTCGTCTGCGGCATCAAGGACATCCACGGCGCGCCGGTGGGCGATACCCTGACCCAGGCCAAGCACGGTGCCGACAAGGCGCTGGCGGGTTTCAAGAAGGTGAAGCCGCAGGTCTATGCGGGCCTGTTCCCCATCTCCAGCGACGACTATGAGTCCTTCCGTGACGCGCTGGACAAGCTCTCCCTGAACGATGCGTCCCTGTTCTTCGAGCCGGAAAGCTCCACGGCGCTCGGCTTTGGCTTCCGCTGTGGCTTCCTCGGCATGCTGCACATGGAGATCATCCAGGAGCGGCTGGAGCGGGAGTACGATCTGGACCTCATCACCACGGCGCCGACCGTGGTCTACCAGATCGAGCTGAACAACGGCGAGACCATCCACATCGACAGCCCGGCCCAGATGCCGGCGGTCAACAACATCAAAGAGATGCGCGAGCCCATCGCCGAGTGTCACATCCTGCTGCCGCAGGAGTACATGGGCAACGTCATCACCCTCTGCATCGAGAAGCGTGGCGTGCAGACCAACATGGTCTATCACGGCAAGCAGGTGGCGCTGACCTATGAAATCCCGATGGCGGAAGTGGTGCTCGACTTCTTCGACCGCCTGAAGTCCACCAGCCGCGGCTACGCCTCTCTGGATTACGGCTTCAAGCGCTTCGAAACTTCCGACATGGTCCGTCTGGATATCATGATCAACGGTGAGCGGGTCGACGCCCTGGCCATCATCACCCACAAGGAGAACGCCCAGTTCCGCGGTCGCCAGGTGGTGGAGAAGATGCGTGAGCTGATCCCGCGCCAGATGTTCGACATCGCCATCCAGGCTTCCATCGGCAACCAGATCATCGCCCGCAGCACGGTCAAGGCCCTGCGCAAGGACGTGACTGCCAAGTGTTACGGTGGTGACGTGAGCCGTAAGAAGAAGCTGCTGAACAAGCAGAAAGAAGGCAAGAAGCGGATGAAGTCTCTCGGCCGTGTCGACGTGCCGCAAGAGGCCTTCCTCGCGATTCTCCACGTAGGCAAGGACTAATCGATGGCAAGCACCTTTTCCCTGATCCTCGTCGTCGTCACCCTGCTGGCCGGCATCATCTGGACCGTCGACAAGCTGGTCTGGTCCAAGCAACGGGCGGCCAAGATAGCGGCTGCCCGTGCCAATGCCGGCCCGAATGTGGATGAGAAAACCTTGGCCAAGGTGGCCCCCATGCCGGTCTGGATCGAACAGACCGGCGGGGTCTTCCCGGTCATTGCCCTGGTGCTGATCCTGCGCTCCTTCATCTTCGAGCCGTTCCAGATCCCCTCCGGTTCCATGATGCCCACCCTGCTGGTGGGAGACTTCATCCTGGTGGAGAAGTTTGCCTATGGCCTCAAGGATCCGGTGAGCAACACCAAGTTCCTCGAGACTGGTTCCCCCAAGCGCGGGGATGTGGTGGTGTTCAAGTATCCGTTGGATACCCGGGTCGACTACATCAAGCGTGTGGTCGGCATGCCCGGAGACAGGGTCATCTATCGCAACAAGGAGCTGATGATCCGGCCCAAGTGTGACGAACAGGCAGGGAAAACGTGCCCGGGCTTCAAGAAGCTCGACGTCAAGTTTGAACAACGTGGCGAGTTCAGCCAGATGGGGATCCCGCTGGATCGCTATACCGAGCAGTTGGGCGATGTCTCTCACGAGACCCTGCGCAATCCGCTCATGCCGGATCTGGTGGATCGCTACTATCGTCAGCCGGGTACCTACCCCGATGAGTGGGTGGTGCCGGAAGGCCACTACTTCGTGATGGGTGACAACCGCGACAACAGCACCGACAGTCGCTTCTGGGGCTTCGTGCCCGAGGAGAACCTGGTGGGCAAGGCGGTCGCCATCTGGATCAGTTTCGAATTCGAGCGCGAGGAAGGTTCCAGTTTGCCAGGCTGGGTGCCGACCGGTGTGCGCTTCAACCGCATTGGCGGAATCAAGTAAATGAATATCAAGATGAACAGACTGCAGTCCCGTCTCGGGCATGTCTTTCAGGATCAAGAACGACTGACCCGGGCGCTGACTCACCGCAGCGCCGGCTCCCGTCACAACGAGCGACTGGAATTCCTGGGTGACTCCATCCTGAGTCTGGTGATTGCCGATGACCTCTTCCATCGCTTCCCGCAAGCGGCGGAAGGGGATCTCAGCCGGATGCGCGCCACCCTGGTGCGGGAGAAGACCTTGGCCGAGCTTGGCCGGGAGTTCGATCTCGGGGATCACCTGATCCTGGGGCCGGGTGAGCTGAAAAGCGGCGGTTTTCGCCGCGAGTCGATCCTGGCCGACACGGTCGAGGCGGTGATCGGCGCCATCTATCTGGATACCAATCTGGAGACGGTGCGAACCCTGTTGCTCGGCTGGTACGCCAGCCGCCTGGATGAGATCAAGCCCGGCATCGAGCAGAAGGATCCCAAGACCCGGCTGCAGGAAATTTTGCAGGGAAGCCGTAAATCCCTGCCGACCTACACGGTGACCAACGTCAAGGGCGAGGCCCACAATCAGGAGTTCACCGTCCAGTGCGAGGTGGATGGCCTGGATGGTCCCCTGGTCGGGATCGGTACCAGCCGCCGCAAGGCTGAACAAGCCGCCGCGCAGCAAGCATTGGAAAGATTGTCATGACAGATACCACTTACTGCGGCTTCGTCGCCATCGTGGGCCGCCCCAACGTGGGCAAGTCCACCCTGCTCAACAAGCTGCTTGGCCAGAAGGTCAGCATCACCTCGAAGAAACCCCAGACCACCCGTCACCGGATTTTGGGGATCGACACCGAGGAGAACTACCAGACCATCTACGTGGACACCCCGGGTCTGCACATCGAAGAGAAACGGGCCATCAACCGCCTGATGAACCGCGCCGCCACCAGCTCCCTCGGAGACGTGGCCATGGTGGTGTTCATGGTGGACGGTACCCACTGGACCAAGGACGACGAGATGGTGCTCGGCAAGTTGCGCCACCTCAAGTGCCCCGTGGTGCTGGCGGTCAACAAGATCGACAACGTCAAGGAGAAGGAGGATCTGCTGCCGCACCTCGAGTGGCTGGGCCAGCAGATGAACTTCGCCCATATCCTGCCCATCAGCGCCGAGAAGGGCACCAACGTGGAGAAGATCCGCGAGTGGGCCAAGGATCTGCTGCCGGAAAACGTCCACTTCTTCCCGGAAGATTACGTGACCGACCGCTCCTCCCGCTTCATGGCCTCCGAGATCATCCGCGAGAAGCTGATGC
Organism: Aeromonas intestinalis; assembly: GCF_054052485.1. Taxonomy (NCBI): domain Bacteria; kingdom Pseudomonadati; phylum Pseudomonadota; class Gammaproteobacteria; order Aeromonadales; family Aeromonadaceae; genus Aeromonas; species Aeromonas intestinalis. Next base: position 69,258 of record NZ_JBSTYK010000013.1, on the reverse strand, counting down.
GTTTCACCGGTGAGGAGCTGCCCTACTCGGTAACCGTGGAGATCGAGCGCTTCAAGGTGGAGGAGAACGGCCTCTACCACATCCACGGCCTGATCCTGGTCGAGCGCGACGGCCAGAAGAAGATGGTCATCGGCAACAAGGGCGAGAAGATCAAGATCATCGGCACCGAGGCGCGCCTCGACATGGAACGCCTGTTCCAGAACAAGGTGCACCTGGAGCTTTGGGTCAAGGTCAAATCCGGCTGGGCCGACGACGAGCGCGCCCTGCGTAGTCTCGGTTACGGCGACGATTAAGTGGTGCCGAGCGGTTGCTGAGCCCGGCTTTCGTCATCCACAGCCGGCCCTATCGGGAGACCAGCCAGCTGGTCGAGGTTTTCACCCAGGATAGTGGTCGCTTTACCCTGGTGGCTCGCGGTTCTCGCGGGCCACGCTCCCCTCTGAAGGGGCTGTTGCAGCCGTTCTCCCTGCTCACCATCGCTTGGCGTGGCAAGGGGGATCTCAAGAATCTCACCCAGGTAGAATGCCCGGATCACTCCCTGCGGCTTGGCGGCGATCGGCTGTTCTACGGCCTCTATCTCAACGAGCTGGTCTACTACCTGCTCGAAGCCCATACCCCTTTTCCCGAGGTGTTCGACGCCTATGCCCGCGCCATCATGGCGCTGGCGGATGGTGAAACCCCGGAGCTGCCCCTGCGCCGTTTCGAGTTCCTGCTGCTGCAGGCGCTCGGCTATGCGGTGGATTTCGAGTATGCCGCCGACGACGAGTCTCCCATTCAACCCGAGCTGCTCTACGGCTTCGAGCGGGAGCTCGGCTTTGTGGCTTGCGAGCGGGCGCCGGATCCCCGTACCCTGTTCCTCGGCGCTCACCTGCTGGCCTTCGCCGAAGGGCGCTTCGATACCCCTCCCTTGCTGCAGGCGGCCAAGCGTTTCAGCCGACTGGCGTTGCAACCCTATCTGGGCAAGCGTCAGCTGAAGAGCCGGGAGCTGTTTTTAAAGCGCAGGGGCAGTGTTTCAGGCTGACAGGTTCGATATTCTCGATAGTTACTGTAGGCTAGCCTGAATTTTAAAGAATATATCGCTGCCACATGGGAGGGAAAACCCGCATCCGGTGGCTCATGGACAACCGGGGCTGGCGCTGGCGTCAACCCACAATGAACAGATGACCTGTATCAAGGAGTATGCAATGAGCGAGATCTACCTGGGCGTGAACATCGATCACATCGCCACCCTGCGCAATGCCCGCGGCACCCAGTACCCGGATCCGGTACAGGCCGCTTTCGTGGCCGAGCAGGCCGGTGCCGATGGCATCACGGTTCACCTGCGGGAAGATCGCCGCCATATCACCGACCGTGACGTGGAGATCCTGCGTCAGACCATCCAGACCAGGATGAACCTGGAGATGGCGGTGACCGAGGAGATGATCGGCATCGCCTGCCGCATCCAGCCCCAGTTCGTCTGCCTGGTTCCGGAGAAGCGCACCGAGGTGACCACGGAAGGGGGGCTGGATGTGGCCGGTCAGCTGGACAAGGTGACTGATGCGGTCACGCGCCTGGCCGCCGTCGGTGCCAAGGTCTCCCTGTTCATCGATGCGGATTATCTGCAGATCGATGCCGCCGCCGCGAGCGGGGCTCCCTTCATCGAGATCCACACCGGCCGTTACGCCGACGCCACCACGGATGCGGAGCGCAACGCCGAGTTCAAACGGATCGCCGCCGGGGCCTCCTATGCAGTCGGCAAGGGCTTGAAGGTGAATGCCGGCCACGGCCTGCACTATCACAACGTCAAGGCCATCGCCGCCATCCCCGAGCTCTATGAGCTCAACATCGGCCACGCCATCATCGGCCGCGCCGCTTTCGACGGTCTGGCCAAGGCGGTCAGCGACATGCGTCTGCTGATGCAGGAAGCCCGTCAGGGGATCTGATGTCTGCTCGCCAGAGCGGGATCAACAAGGGACGCCGCGGCGTCCCTTGTCGTTTTTGGGCGCCACTTTGGGTGGGATCCAGCGCGTCGGAAGGTCAGGTTTTCGCAATGCCATCAGGCATTTCGCTGGCACTCGGCATCCGGTGAGGAGGAAGAACGATTCAGGGGGACGGGAAGTAACGCTCCAGCAGCGCCATCAGAATGGCTTGAGACTCGGCATCCGGCTCGCCGGTCACCAACGCCGGGCGAAAGTGGAGCTGGAAGGCGCGCAGCACGGCCTGGCTCTGCTCATCCCAGTGACCGCTGGGGGCAATGCCATAACCGTAGCGGGCGAGCTGCTGTTGCCACTGGAGAGCACCCCAGGCTGACAGGGCGCTCTGGCGCAGGGCGGTGACCCTGTCCTCGTCGGGCCAGGCGCCGACCCCGTAGTCCAGGGCGAGCTCGCGCCAGGGAAAGAGGGGTCCGGGATCCTGCTTGCGATCGGGGGCGATGTCACTGTGGGCCAGCACCTGGGTCGGCGGGATCTGATGGCGCGTCACCAGATCCCGCGCCAGGGCGCCGACTGCGGCGATCTGGGCCCGGGTGAAGGGCTGCCAGTGGCGCAGGTGCGCGGGGAGCGCGGCTTCTTTCTCGTCATAGCCGAGGTTCACGATCTCGATGCCGAGCGAGCTGGCATTGAGGCCGGCATACTGGTGCCAGCGGCTGCGACCGGCATGCCAGGCGCGCCTATCGTCGGGCACCAGCTGGTAGACCGGCAGCGGGCTCTGTTCGATATCCCGTGGCACCAGATAGTGGGCACTCACCTTGTATTGAGGCTCCGTCAGCAGGCGCAGGGAGTGGGCATCGTCTTCGTCCGTGTAGTGCAGGATCAGGAAGGCGATGCGGCCATTCTGGCTGGCGCTGGCATGGCGGGTATCGAGATGGTAGGGGGTGGGCTGACAGGCCCCCAGCAGCAGAAGCAGCAGGCAGAGCGACCAGCGCAGCTCACCGGCCATCCTGATGAGGGCTGAGGGTGAGCGGGGGCGCTGGTCCATGGCTCAGGCGCGGCGGCTATGTCAAGCGCGATGCTTGGCGGTGAGGCCGATCAGGAAGTTGCGCAGGATCTGATCCCCGCAATCCTGATAGTGCTTGTGATCCTTGGCGCGGAACAGGGCGCTCAGCTCGGACTTGGAGAGGTTGAAGTTGGCGAGCTTGAGGGTGCCCAGCATGTCCTCTTCCTTGTAGTTCAGGCCGATGCGCAGCTTGCGCAGGATCAGGTTGTTGTTGATCCGGTTCGGGATCACCTGGGGCGGCGCATCCTCGCGCACGCCGCGACGCAGGGCGATGAAACCGTCGAGGAACTGGCTCAGCGCCGAATCCGGACAGGCCATGAAGCCCGGATCTTGCGCTTCGCCTTCCGCCGCCTCTTTCAGCAGCCAGCCGTGCAACTGGGCATGGGTGACGGTCAGGTTGCCCTTGGCAAACATCTCGACCATCTGATCGTTGCTGATGGTGAGGGCGTAGCGCAGACGGCGCAGAATATCGTTGTTGGTCATGCTGACTCCTGTAAAAAACGGCGCAACTCTACCATTTACCGGGCTGTGCGTCAGAAAAAGCGCGTCATTCGCTCGCATCGAGATAGCGTGGTGCCTCCTGACGCACCTGCGCCAGCGCATCCTGCAATTCCAGCAATTCGGGCTCCAGCTCGCTCACCGGCACACCGTCCCGCAACTGCTGCTCCAGCTGGGAGAGCAGGCGCTGCAGGCCGGGGACACCGGAGTAGGCGCAACCACCGTTGAGGCGATGCAACTGGGCCAGCACCTCGGCATCGTCGGCCTGCCCCGCGAGGGCGGACTCCAGCAGAGGCTCCACCTCGTCGAAGCTGGCCAGCAGCATGGTCAGCATCTCCCGTGCCAGCTCCGTCTTGCCGGCGGCCTGGCGCACGGCGAGGGCCCAGTCTATCTGCTCGTCCCCGTGATTCTGGTGGCGGCGATGGGCGAAGTCGGTGATGAGCTGGGCCAGCATGCTCTCGTCGATGGGCTTGGCCAGATAGTCATCCATGCCCTGGCGGATCAAGCGCTCCCGCTCCCCCGGGATGGCGTGGGCGGTGACCGCGACTATGGGGGTCTCCATGTTGAGGGAGTGGCGACGAATGGCCTGGGTGGCGCTGATGCCATCCATGATCGGCATCTGTATGTCCATGAAGATGATGTCGAACGGCTGGCTCTGGGCCAGGCTGACCGCCTCCTTGCCGTTCTTGCACACCACCACCTGGCTCACCATCTCCTTGAGCATGGCGGCGATGAGCTTGAGGTTGGCGGCATTGTCATCCACCGCCAGTACCTTGACCTCCTGCACCTTGATAGCCGGCTCGGGAGGCGTGACGGGGACGGGCAGCCGGGCGTCTCTGGCGGTCTCGGGGGAGAGCAGGGCGTGCAGCAACTTGCGATGGTTGATGGGTTTGGAGAGGCAGTGCTGGGCACCGTGGGCCTGCATGGCGTCATACAGGGCGGGCTCGTGGCTGCTCAGCACCACTATGGTGTTCTGGGCGTCGCCGAGGCCATCGAGGCGGGCGATCACCTGCTGGGGAGGATGCTGGGTGCTGCTGCCGATGATCACCACATCCTGGCGGCTCATGTCGGGCCAGTCGTCGTCCATGCCGAGGGAGTGCACATCCAGCTGCCATTCGGCCAGCAGGGCATGCAGGGAGGCGTGGGCGAAGGGATCCGGCTCCAGCAGCCAGACCCGCTTGCCCTGGATGCGATCCAGTGGCAGCCGCTCGGTCTGGGGCAGGGGAGAGACGTCGAGTTCCAGGTTGAAGGAGAAGATGGAACCCTTGCCAAGTTCGGACTCGAAGCGGATCTGCCCCCCCATCTGCTGCACCAGCTTCTGGGTGATGACGAGGCCGAGGCCGGTGCCGCCATAGCGGCGGGAGATGGAGGAGTCGGCCTGGTTGAACGCCTGGAACAGCTGGCGCTGCTGCTCTTCCGAGATGCCGATGCCGGTATCGTGGATCAGCACCCGGAGCCGTACCTTCTTGCCGGCATGGAGGCCATTGCCGGCCTCGAGCTGCTCGATGCGAACATCCACGTTGCCACGCTCGGTGAACTTGATGGCGTTGCCGGTGAGGTTGGTCAGCACCTGCTGCAGGCGCATGGGGTCGCCGGTGAGGTAGTCCGGCACCTCGGCATCCACCTGCAGAGAGAGTTCCAGCTGCTTGTCGTGGGCACTCGGGCCCAGCAGATGCATGGTCTCGTTCAGGGTGTCGCGCAGGCTGAACGGGATATGCTCGAGCTGCAGCTTGCCCGCCTCCAGCTTGGAGAAGTCGAGGATGTCGTTGATGATGCCGAGCAGGTTGCGGGCCGACTTCTCGATGGTCTGCATGTAGTCGGTCTGACTCGGGGTCAGACTGGTCTTGAGCAGCTGACGGGTGAAGCCGATGACGCCGTTCAAGGGGGTGCGCAGCTCGTGGGACATGTTGGCCAGGAATTCGGACTTGACCCTGGCGGCCTCCTGGGCACGTTTTTTCGCCATGTCGAGCTCGACGTTCTGGATCTCTATCTGCTCCAGGGTCTCCCGCAGATCCGAGGTGGCCTGGTCGATGTTCTGCTGCATCTCCTCGTGATATTCGGAGAGCGCCTTGGCCATGGCATTGATGCCGTTTTTCAGCATGTCCAGCTCGCCGGTGAGCTGGCCGCTGACCCGGGTATCGAGTCGCCCCTCCCTGATCCGGTGCACCGCTTGCACCATGTCGGTGATGGGTTGGGTCACGCTCTTGACCAGCCTGAACCCGAACAGGGTACTGATGGCCAGGCCGATGAGCACCATGACCACGGCGAAGAAGGCATCCCGGTATTGCAGGACGATGGCCCTGTCGGTGGCGAGCTGCATGGAGATGTAGCCGATCACCGGCGGTTCCAGATCGCTCGGCAGCGGGAAGCCGTCCAGGCTGGTCTCCGCCTGAATGGGGGTGCGCAGTATGATATCATCGCCGTTGAAGGAGACGCTGGTGAGCTCCGGGATGGCGCTGCCATCGGGCAGGCGCAGCTGGCCGAAGTCCCTGTGGTAGTTGGAGGTGACGAACAGCTGGTTGTCCTGGGTGAAGACGGCGATGGACTTGATGAAGGGGGAATTCTTGCGATGGGTGAGCCCGATCAGCCGCTTGAGGGATTCGCGACTGTGCTGGGTCATACCGTACTCACTGGCAATCGCCAGGGGTTCTATGATGTTGATGCCCTGATCGATCAGGCTGCTTTCCAACTGCTGGTAGCGGTGGAAGGTGAAATAACCGGCAATCAGACCGCCGATGATGAGGGTGGGCAAGATGGTGAAGGCCAGCACCCTGGCTCTGAGGCCATATCTGGTCATGCTGATAACCCGTTGGGGATGAGGGCGGATACGAGGGTCATTGCCGCACTGGCGTGAAGGCCATATCTGGTCATGCTGATAAACCGCCGACGAAGAGGACTGACATAGGGTGAGGTCATGACAGCACGGGCCCCGAGGCCGCATTTGGTCATACTATTATTCTTGTGGGACAATGACCTGCTGCAGACCTCACAATCATGACATAGCCACCTATAGGCACCAAGTTTTATGGCCCAGTTTTTCAAGCCCCAAAAGAAATCCACCCAGCCCCAACGTATTGAATTTACGGTAGACAGTCTGGACCACCACTGTGTTGGCGTCGGCCGTCATCAGGGCAAGGCGATCTTCGTCGAAGGGGCGCTGCCCGGTGAACGGGTCAAGGTTCGCATCCTGGATGACAAGAAGCAGTACGCCCACGGAGCCCTGCAGCAGGTCGTCACCCCGGCGGCCAATCGGATCGACCCCTTCTGCGCTCATTACCGGGAATGCGGTGGTTGCAGCACCCAGCACCTGTCCGAGGCGGATCAGCAAGGGGCCAAGGAGGCCGGCCTGGTCAGCCTGTTCGAACGTCTTGGCAACATCCAGCCGCCGCCCCTCGAACCCGCTCTCAACGGGGAGTCCCGCTCTTACCGCCGGGTCTGCCGGCTGGCCATCAAGTTTGACAAGAATGGCCGCTGTACCCGGGTCGGTTTCCGTCGCCGCCAGTCCAATGACCTGGTGGAAATCCAGGGCTGTCCCGTGCTGGCCGAGCCTCTCTCCGCCCTCATCAACCCGCTGCGCGATTGCCTCAATCGCCTCAAAAGCCAGCGTGAACTGGGCCATGCGGAGCTCATTCAGGCGGAGCAGGGGATCCTGATGCTGCTGCGCCACACCGGCCGGCCGAACGAGACCGACCGGGCCATGCTGATCGAATTCGCGCAAGATCAGGGGATCGATCTCTACCTGCAGGCCGCGGACGAACAGATAGAACCCCTGCGTCAACAATTCCAGCCGAGCTACTCTCTCGATGGCCTGTCTCTTGCATTTGCCCCGGGGGACTTCATCCAGGTCAACGGCCCCATCAACCAGGCCATGGTCAATCAGGCTCTGAACTGGCTCGGCACCACCCCGGATGACAAGGTGCTGGATCTGTTCTGCGGCATCGGCAACTTCACCTTGCCCCTGGCCCGCCAGGCCCGGGAAGTGGTGGGGGTTGAAGGGGATCTCGCCATGGTGGCCCGGGCCCAGGAAAACGCCCGTCGCAACGGCATCGACAACGCCCGTTTCTTCAAGGCGGACTTGAGTGGTGACATCAAAGGCATGTCCTGGGCGCGGGAAGGCTTCGATCTGGTACTGCTGGATCCAGCTCGCCCCGGCGCCCTGGAGGTGATGAGCCACGTGGCGGCACTTTCCCCGAAACGGGTGGTCTATGTCTCCTGTAACCCGGTCACCCTGGCCCGTGACAGCCAGGTGCTGGTGAAGCAGGGTTATCGACTGACCCGCCTGGGCATGCTGGACATGTTCCCTCACACCGGCCATCTGGAGTCCATGGCGCTGTTTGAGCGAGGCTGAGCGACGTTATACAGGAAGGGGGACAGGCAGACTTATCTCCCTGTTCCTGAATGCCGGATGCTGTGTGAGCAGGGTGATTAGGGTAATCTAGAGCGTCGAAAATTGGCCGGACAGGTGGGAGGCTCCTGTTGCCCTGATGGGTGATATGCCTTGAAAAGTCGACCATTTATCCCCATTTGAGGCAATCGTCAGCTGATGAGGGGCGCACGGCTTTTGGCCCCACACTTTTAAGGATTGATACCATGGTTGCGGTACGCGATATTCATTTGAAGGACAACTTCACCCTCGAAGAGTGGGTCAATTCACTCGGGTTGAGTGAAAGCGACAAGAATCAGCTGCGAACCGTCTACCAGTTTTGCCTGACCCTAGGCGACGAGGGGCTCACCAACCGCTTGCTGGTGCGTGGCGTCGAGATGGTGGGCATATTGCTGATGCTCAGCATGGATCTCGCCACCCTCAAGGCCGCCATCCTCTATCCCTTCGTCGAAGCCGGTCTCATCAAGCAGGAGAAGGTGGAAGAGGACTTCGGCCCCAAGATCGCCAAGCTGGTGGAAGGGGTGCTGGAGATGGAGGCCATCCGCTCCCTGCAGACCCTGCACCGCAGCGAAACCTCGCCGGAACAGGTGGACAACGTGCGCCGCATGCTGCTCGCCATGGTCGAGGACGTGCGTGCCGTGGTGATCAAGCTGGCGGAGCGGATCGCCTGCCTGCGGGAAGCCAAGAAGGCGGATGAGGAGACCCGGGTGCTGATGGCCCAGGAGATCACCAACATCTATGCGCCGCTGGCCAACCGGCTCGGTATCGGTCAGCTCAAGTGGGAGCTCGAAGATCTCGCTTTCCGTTACTTGCACCCGGACACCTACAAGCAGATCGCCAAGCAGCTCGACGAGAAACGCCTCGATCGGGAACGCTACATCCGCGAATTCGTGCAGACCCTGCGTGATGCGCTGGCGGAGGCCGGGGTCGAGGCCGAGGTCTATGGCCGACCGAAACACATCTACAGCATCTGGCGCAAGATGCAGAAGAAGCACCTCGAATTCAACGAGTTGTTCGACGTGCGCGCGGTGCGGGTGGTGACCAAGCGGCTGCAGGATTGCTACGCGGCCCTCGGCATCGTCCACACCCACTTCCACCACATTCCCCGTGAATTCGACGACTATGTCGCCAACCCCAAGCCCAACGGCTACCAGTCCATCCACACCGTGGTGGTGGGGGAAGAGGGCAAGACGGTAGAGATCCAGATCCGCACCGAGCAGATGCATCAGGATGCGGAGCTCGGCGTCGCTGCCCACTGGCGCTACAAGGAAGGGGCCCAGGCTGCGGCCAAGACCAACACCTTCGAGGACAAGATCGAGTGGCTGCGCAAGCTCCTCGCCTGGCAGGAGGATCTGTCGGAAAGCGGCTCCCTGCTGGACGATCTGCGCAGTCAGGTGTTCGAGGACAGAGTCTATGTCTTCACTCCCAAGGGGGATGTGATCGATCTGCCTGCCGGCGCCACCCCGCTGGACTTCGCCTATCACGTTCACAGCATGATCGGCCACCGCTGCATCGGCACCAAGATAGACGGCCGCATCGTTCCCTTCACCTACACCCTGCAGACCGGTGACCAGGTGGAGGTGATCACCCAGAAGGAGCCGAACCCGAGCCGCGACTGGATGAACCCCAACGCCGGTTTCCTGCGCTCCAGCCGGGCGCGGGCCAAGGTGGCCACCTGGTTCAGGAAGCTGGATCGGGACAAGAACATCGCCGCCGGCAAGGAGCTGCTGGAAAAGGAACTGGACAGGCACAACCTCACCCTCGCCAAGGTGGACAAGGTGGTGCTCGAGCGCTTCCACGCGGAGGAACTCGAGGATCTGCTGGCGGGCATCGGCAGCGGCGACATCCGCATCAACCAGCTGCTGAACTACCTGGATACCCGCTACAACAAGCCGACGGCGGAGGAGGAAGACCGCCGCCTGCTGGAGAAGCTGGAGCAGAAGGCCAACGTGCCGTTCCGCCCCAAACCCAAGGATCACATCGTGGTGGAAGGGGTCGGCAACCTGATGACCCACATCGCCCGCTGCTGCCAGCCCATCCCGGGGGACAGCATCCAGGGCTTCATCACCATGGGGCGCGGCGTCTCCATCCACAGGGATGACTGCGAGCAGCTCAAGGAGCTCTCCCGTCGCAACCCGGAGCGGCTCATCGAAGCGGTCTGGGGGGAGAACTACTCCGGCGGCTATGGCCTCACCATCCGCATCCTCTCCAACGACAGATCCGGTCTGCTGCGGGATATCACCACCGTGCTCGCCAACGAGAAGATCAACGTCATGGGGGTGCGTTCACGCTCCAATGTGCGCGAACAGACCGCCGAAATCGACATGGAGCTGGAGATCTACAACATCAACGCCTTCAACCGGGCGCTCGCCAAGCTCAGCCAGCTCAACGACGTGATCAGCGCCAAGCGCCTGTGATACACACCAACCGGCCCCTGTGGCCGGTTGTTCTTGATGACCCCATTTGATGAAGTGACACGACCATGACCCAACCTTATGACCTCCCCAAGCTGCTCGACATCATGGCCCAATTGCGGGATCCGGACGGGGGTTGCCCCTGGGACCTGAAACAGAGCTTCCAGACCATAGTGCCCCACACCCTGGAGGAGGCCTACGAGGTGGCCGATGCCATCGAGACTCAGGATTGGGAAGGGTTGAAGGGGGAGCTCGGGGATCTGCTGTTCCAGGTGGTGTTCTACGCCCAGCTCGGCAAGGAGCAGGGGCTGTTCGATTTCGCCGACATCGTCGACACCGTGAGCGAGAAGCTCATTCGCCGTCATCCCCATGTGTTTTCCGATGCCGACCTCGATGACGAGCAGGCGGTCAAGGTGAACTGGGAGGCGGAAAAGGCCAAGGAGCGGGCGGCGTTGGACAAGGAGAGCGTGCTGGATGACATTCCGCTGGCGCTGCCTGCCCTGACCCGGGCGGCCAAGATCCAGAAGCGCTGCGCCACCGTCGGCTTTGACTGGAAGACCCTCGGCCCCGTGGTGGACAAGATCCACGAGGAGATCGACGAGGTGATGGAGGAGGCGTTGATGGTGGATGTGAACGAGGAGCGGGTGAGCGATGAGCTTGGCGATCTGCTGTTTGCCACCGTCAACCTGGTGCGCCATCTCGGCAAGGATCCGGAGCAGGTACTGCGGGCCGCCAATGCCAAGTTCGAACGTCGTTTTCGACAGGTTGAGCAGTTTATTGCCGCCGAAGGGCTGAAAATGACCGATTGCTCATTGGAGAAGCTCGACGCCGCCTGGGACAGGGCCAAAGAAACCGAACAAAGTTGATTTGGCGCAAGACGGGGGGGCGGGGAGCCTGATAGATTTTTGTTCATTGTTTGGGAGTGGGGGTTTTGGTATACTGTTTCCCCGTCCTGCTTCATCCCCGAAGCACCCCTTAAAATTCCCTAAACTTCTTTCAGGTTCAGCATGACGACCAAATATATTTTTGTGACTGGTGGCGTTGTTTCATCCCTCGGCAAAGGCATTGCCGCAGCTTCTCTGGCAGCCATTCTGGAAGCCCGTGGTCTGGATGTGACCATCATGAAACTGGACCCCTATATCAACGTGGATCCGGGCACCATGAGCCCGACCCAGCATGGTGAAGTGTTCGTTACCGAGGACGGGGCCGAGACCGATCTGGATCTGGGTCACTACGAGCGTTTCATCCGCACCAAGATGACCCGCCGCAACAACTTCACCACCGGCCGCATCTACGCCGACGTACTGCGCAAAGAGCGTCGTGGTGACTACCTGGGCGCCACCATCCAGGTGATCCCGCATATCACCAACGCCATCAAGGAGCGGGTGATTGCCGGTGCCGAAGGCCATCAGGTGGCCATCGTCGAAGTGGGCGGTACCGTGGGCGATATCGAGTCCCTGCCGTTCCTCGAAGCCATTCGTCAGCTGGCCGCCGAAGTGAGCCGCGACAATGCCATGTTCATGCACCTGACCCTGGTTCCCTATCTGGCTGCCGCCGGCGAAGTGAAGACCAAGCCGACCCAGCATTCCGTGAAGGAGCTGCTCTCCATCGGGATCCAGCCGGACGTGCTGATCTGCCGCTCCGATCGCGCCATCCCGGCCGTTGAGCGCGCCAAGATCGCCCTGTTCTGCAACGTGCCGGAGCGCGCCGTCATCTCCATGAAGGACGTGGACTCCATCTACAAGATCCCGGCCCTGCTCAAGTCCCAGAATCTGGATGACTACTTCATCGCCCGTTTCGGCCTGGAGTGCAAAGAGGCAGATCTGTCCGAGTGGGAACAGGTGGTCTACGAAGAGGCCAACCCGACCGCGGAAGTGACCATCGGCATGGTGGGCAAGTATGTCTCCCTGCCGGATGCCTACAAGTCCGTCAACGAAGCCTTGAAGCACGGTGGCCTCAAGACCCGTCTGTCCGTCAACATCAAGTACATCGATTCCCAGGACATCGAGACCCGTGGCGCCGAGCTGCTGGAAGGTCTGGACGCGATTCTGGTACCGGGTGGCTTCGGCGAGCGTGGCGTGGAAGGCAAGATCCAGGCCGCCCAGTATGCCCGTGAGAACAAGATCCCCTACCTGGGTATCTGCCTCGGCATGCAGGTTGCCATGATCGAATTCGCCCGCAACGTGGCGGGCATGACTGGTGCCCACTCCTCCGAATTCAAGAAAGACTCTCCGTTCCCGGTAGTCGGTCTCATCACCGAATGGGTGGATGAGGAAGGCAACGTCGAGACCCGCAGCGAGAAGTCCGATCTGGGCGGCACCATGCGTCTGGGCTCCCAGCTCTGCCACCTGGTGGAAGGCTCCAAGGTGCGCCAGATGTACGGTTCCCCGACCATTTACGAGCGTCACCGTCACCGCTATGAGGTGAACAACAAGCTGCTGCCGCAAATTGAAGCAGCCGGTTTGCAGGTGACCGGTCTCTCCGCCGACAAGAAACTGGTGGAAATTATCGAGATCCCGGATCACCCTTGGTTTGTTGCCGCGCAGTTCCACCCGGAGTTCACCTCGACTCCTCGTGATGGACACGCCCTGTTTGCCGGTTTTGTGAAGGCTGCCGGTGAGTACCAGAAGCGCAATCTGAAGTAATTGAAAATAAATGCGGTTGAGGCCCTGTGCCGCAGCCGCTTTTTTTGGCATATTTTTGTTGTTTTTTTACGAAACCTGAGGAAATACACATGTCCAAGATCGTTAAAGTGATCGGTCGTGAAATCATCGACTCCCGTGGTAACCCGACCGTTGAGGCCGAAGTTCACCTGGAAGGTGGTTTTGTTGGTATGGCAGCCGCTCCGTCTGGCGCGTCCACCGGTTCCCGCGAAGCGCTGGAACTGCGTGACGGCGACAAGAGCCGTTTCCTGGGTAAAGGCGTGCTGAAAGCCGTCGAAGCCGTCAACGGCCCGATCGCTCAGGCTCTGCTGGGCAAAGATGCCAAGGAACAGGCCGCTCTGGACCAGATCATGATCGATCTGGACGGTACCGAGAACAAATCCAAGTTCGGCGCCAACGCCATCCTGGCCGTTTCCCTGGCTGCCGCCAAGGCTGCCGCTGCCTCCAAGGGCCTGCCGCTGTACGCTCACATCGCCGAGCTGAACGGTACCCCGGGTGTCTACTCCATGCCGCTGCCCATGATGAACATCATCAACGGTGGTGAGCACGCCGACAACAACGTCGACATCCAGGAGTTCATGATCCAGCCGGTTGGCGCCAAGACTCTGAAAGAAGCCATCCGCATGGGTGCCGAAGTGTTCCACAACCTGGCCAAGGTTCTGAAGGCCAAGGGCTACGCTACCGCCGTGGGCGACGAAGGCGGCTTCGCGCCGAACCTGAAGTCCAACGCCGAAGCGCTGGAAGTGATCGCCGAAGCCGTTGCCGCTGCCGGTTACAAGCTGGGCACCGACATCACCCTGGCCATGGACTGTGCGGCTTCCGAGTTCTACGACGCCGAGAAGAAAGAGTACAACCTGAAGGGCGAGGGTCGTACCTTCACCTCCAACGAGTTCTCTGACTACCTGGCCGACCTGACCACCAAGTTCCCGATCGTCTCCATCGAAGATGGCCTGGACGAATCCGACTGGGAAGGCTTCGCCTACCAGACCAAGGAACTGGGCAGCAAGATCCAGATCGTGGGTGACGACCTGTTCGTAACCAACACCAAGATCCTGAAGCGCGGCATCGACAACGGCATCGCCAACTCCATCCTGATCAAGTTCAACCAGATCGGTTCCCTGACCGAAACCCTGAACGCCATCAAGATGGCCAAAGACGCTGGCTACACCGCCGTCATCTCCCACCGCTCCGGTGAGACCGAAGACGCGACCATCGCCGACCTGGCCGTGGGTACCGCTGCTGGCCAGATCAAGACCGGTTCCATGAGCCGTTCTGACCGTGTTGCCAAGTACAACCAGCTGATCCGTATCGAAGAAGCCCTGGGTGCCAAGGCTCCGTTCCGCGGTCTGAAAGAAGTGAAGAACCAGGCTTAATGCCTGACTGCACTTGTGCTGTTGAAAGCCCCGCCATCTGGCGGGGCTTTTTCATATCCGGCGGCGAGCCCGCTATTTTTCATTTCCCTTGCCCATCTGGCGCTTCGGCTTTCTTTTGTCTTGCCTGCGAATATGGGAAACTAGGCCGCTTGAAGGAGACTCAGTGCATGCGGCTACTCACTCTAATCCTGCTCCTCCTGTTGGGAGGGCTGCAATATGACTTCTGGCTGGGGAAGAACGGCCTCTCCGACTATCGGGAACTCTCCGGCGCCATCGATCGGCAGCAGCAGGACAACCTGGTTCTCAAGGACCGCAACAACCTGATTTACCGCGAGATCGACGATCTGACCTCGGGCCTCGAGGCCATCGAGGAGCTCTCTCGCAACGATCTGGGTTACATCAAACAGGGCGAAACCTTCTACCGGATCATTCCCAAGGAAAAAGACCAGGTCACGGAACCGGACGGAGTGCCCTACGATGACTGATCTGCCTCAGGAGCTGATCGTCAGCGGCCTGACGGCGATCGTGCCGGCAGCCGGTGTCGGCAGCCGGATGGGCGCCGACTGCCCCAAGCAATACCTGCCGCTGGCAGACAAGACCATACTCGAGCACACCCTTGGTGTTTTATTGTGCCATCCTGCGATTGAACAGGTTATTGTCGCTGTTTCACTCGGGGATGAGTGGTTCGAACGACTGCCGGTGGCGGCGGATCCCCGCATCCTGCGCGTCGAAGGGGGGGCCGAGCGTGCCTTCTCGGTGCTCAATGCCCTGCGAGTCGTCAAGACCCCCTGGGTACTGGTGCACGATGCTGCTCGCCCCTGCCTGCGCCACGAGGATCTCGATGCCCTGATCGCCTGCGCATTGACGTGTGATGGCGCCATCCTCGGCAGCCGGGTGCGGGATACCATGAAGCGCACCGACGCCGCCGGCAACATTCTGGCGACGGTGGAGCGCGAGCAGCTCTGGCATGCTCTGACGCCCCAGATGTTCCCCACCGCCCCCCTGACGCGGGCGCTGGAAGAGGGGCTGGCCCTGGGGGCCGCCATCACCGACGAGGCCTCCGCCATGGAGCGCGCCGGTTTCACGGTGCGCATGGTCGAAGGGCGGGCCGACAACATCAAGGTGACCCGGCCCGAGGATCTCGCCCTGGCCGGGCTCTTCCTGCAGCAGCAGGCAGCGCCCTAGCGGGCAAGCAGATTCACCCAATGGGCGCCGACAGGCCCCTCATTGGACAAGCAGTGATGAAACCGATTTTTGTGACATGAGGGAAAGCCGGACATGATGCGGATTGGACACGGGTTTGATGTACACAAGTTTGGTGGTGTCGGCCCCTGCATGCTGGGAGGGGTCGCCGTGCCCTATGAACAGGGTCTGCTGGCTCACTCCGATGGCGACGTGGTGCTGCACGCGGTGAGCGACGCCCTGCTGGGGGCCATCGGTGCCGGCGACATCGGCCGCCATTTCCCCGATACCGTCGCCGAGTTCAAGGGGATCGATAGCCGTATCCTGCTGCGGGACGTCTATGCCCGGGTGCTGAAATCGGGTTATGCCATCGGCAACCTGGATGTGACCATCATCGCCCAGGCCCCCAAGATGGCCCCCCATATCGAGGCCATGTGCGCCGTGCTGGCGGCGGATCTGCAATGTGATTTGAACCGGGTGAATGTCAAGGCGACCACCACGGAACAGCTTGGGTTCACGGGGCGCAAGGAAGGGATCGCCACCGAAGCCGTCGTCTTACTGGTGAAACAATGATGCTGGAACAGCTTAGCTATCTGCACGGGGCGCCGACCGCCCGCGGTATTCTCAAGGCCGAGGCCAGTGACTTCGTGGTGGTCGAGGATCTCGGTTTCGAGCCTTGCGGCGAGGGGGAACACATCTTCGTGCGGGTGCGCAAGACTGGCGAGAACACCGCCTGGGTGGCGGGCCTGCTGGCGGATGCCGCCGGCGTTGCCCGCCATGCGGTGACCTGGGCGGGGCTGAAAGACCGCCACGCGGTGACCGAGCAGTGGTTCGGCATCCACCTGCCGGGCAAGGGAGAGCCGGACCTGTCTGTCGTCCAGAGCGACAGCATCCAGATCCTGCAAGCCAGGCGCCACAACAAGAAACTTAGGGTTGGCTACCTCAAGGGCAACCACTTCCGCCTGCGTCTCACCGGGCTGGAGCACCCCGAGGGGCTGGAGTCCCGGCTGCACGCCATCGCCACCCAGGGGGTGCCGAACTACTACGGCGAGCAGCGTTTCGGCCGGGGCGGCAACAACCTGGAGGCGGCCAAGGCGATGTTTGGCGGCAAGCGGATCAAGGATCGCAACAAGCGTTCTTTGTATCTCTCCGCCGCCCGCAGCATGCTGTTCAACGCCATCGTCAGCGCCCGCATCGAGCAGGGCCTGGCCCATCAGCTGCTGGCCGGTGACTGCGTGATGCTAAAAGGCAGCCACTCCATCTTCAGCGAGGAGACGCTGACCCCGGAGCTTGAGGCGCGTCTTGCCTCCGGCGATGTGCAGCTCACCGCGCCCCAGTGGGGGCGTGGCCGGCTGGCGAGCCAGGGCGCCGCCGCCGAGTTCGAGCAATCCGTGCTGGCCCCCTATCGCGAGTGGTGCGAGGGGCTCGAGAAAGCCGGGCTGGATCAGGACAGGCGTCCGCTGCTGCTCAAGCCAGAGGCGATGGAATGGACGCAGGAAGCCGGGGTGCTGACCCTGTCATTCTTCCTGCCGGCTGGCGCCTTTGCGACCAGCCTGGTGCGCGAGTTAATGCAGGCCGAAGAGGCCGATCACGGTTTCAGGGATTCAACCGATGCGAATTCTGGTCAGTAATGACGATGGAGTACACGCCGAGGGCATTCGTGCCCTCAGCACTGCGCTGGCGGCCTGTGCCGAGGTCATCGTGGTGGCGCCGGATCGCAACCGCAGCGGGGCGAGTCACTCCCTGACGCTGGAAGTGCCGTTGCGGGTCACCCGCATCAGCGAGACCGGGTATTATGCGGTCAAGGGGACGCCGACGGACTGCGTGCACCTGGCGGTCAACGAACTGGTGCGCCCGGAGCCCGACATGGTGGTGGCCGGCATCAACCACGGCGCCAATCTGGGGGATGATGTCATCTACTCCGGCACGGTCGCGGCGGCGACAGAGGGGCGTCATCTGGGCTTCCCGTCCATCGCCATCTCCCTGGTGGGCAAGACTCATTTCGCCAGCGCTGCCCACTATGCGGCCCAGCTGGTGCGGGGCCTGATGGTGCACCCCCTGCCGGCGGATCAGATCCTCAACGTCAATGTGCCGGATCTGCCCCTGGCGCAGATCAAGGGCATCAAGGTGACCCGCCTTGGCAATCGCCACCGCGCCGAATCGGTGATCCGCACCGAGGATCCCCGTGGCCAGCCCATCTACTGGATTGGCCCACCGGGCAGCCAGCAGGATGCGGGGGAGGGCACGGACTTCGCCGCCATCGAGCAGGGTTATGTCTCCATCACCCCGCTGACCATCGACATGACGGCCTACAACAGTCTGGCCGGTCTGGGCGCCTGGCTGGATTTGCAGGGTTGATGCTGTGATAGTCCAGCGCTTGTTAAATCAGCTGATCGCCCAGGATGTGCGGGATTTTCGCGTGCTCGCGGCGATCGCCAAGGTGCCGCGCCAGCTGTTCGTGGATGAGGCCATGGCCCACAAGGCCTGGGACAACACGGCCCTGCCCATCGGCCACGGCCAAACCATCTCGCAGCCCTACATGGTGGCGCGGATGACCGAGCTGCTGATGCAAAACGATCCGGCCCATGTGCTGGAGATCGGCACTGGCTCGGGTTATCAGACTGCCGTGCTGGCCAATCTGGTGGAGCATGTCTACACGGTGGAGCGGATCAAGTCGCTGCAGTTCCAGGCCCGGCGTCGGCTGCGTCAGCTCGACTTGCACAATGTGTCGGCCAAGCATGGCAACGGCTGGCTGGGCTGGCCCAACAAGGGCCCCTTCGATGCCATTCTGGTGACGGCGGCGGCGAGCGAGGTGCCAAAGGCCCTGACCGATCAGCTGGCCGAGGGGGGTCGACTGGTGCTGCCGGTGGGTGACAGCCAGCAGACCCTGCAACTGATCGAGCGATCCGGCTCCCAGCTGACCAGCCGGATCCTGGAGCCGGTGCGTTTTGTTCCCCTTATCGACGGAGATGTTGAGTGAAGTTGTTTTCCCGCCTCTATGTATTGGTGATGCAGTGGGCTCGCCACAAATATGCCCCCTGGTATCTTTCCATCACCGCCTTTATCGAATCCATCTTCTGGCCCATTCCGGTGGATGTGATGCTGGCGCCCATGGCGCTCGGCAAGCCGCAACGGGCCTGGCACTACGCCGGCCTCGCGACCTTCTTCTCCGTGCTGGGGGCGCTGTTTGGTTATCTGCTGGGCTATGCCCTCTGGGATCCCGTGGTGCAGCCCCTGGTGGTCTCGGTCGGTTATGAGGACAAGATTGCCCTGGCCGAGCTGTGGTTTGAGCAATGGGGGATCTGGGTGATTTTTATTGCCAGTTTCACGCCGATCCCCTACAAGGTGTTTACCGTCACGGCGGGACTGCTCCACATGGCACTGTTGCCCTTCATCCTGACCTCGCTGATCGGGCGTGGTATGCGCTTCTTCCTCGTCGCGGGCCTGATGCGCTGGGGCGGTGAGAAGATGGAGCGCAAGCTGATGCACTATGTGGATGTGCTGGGCTGGCTCTGTATTGGTTTGGCCGTTGTGGCCTATTTCTGGTTTAGTCGTTAAGGATCCACTATGCGTTCGCGTGTTTGGCAAGGTAGCAGTGTCGTCGTGTTGTCATGGCTGCTGCTTGCCTGCTCTTCCAGCAAGACAGCTGCTCCGGTGCAGAGTCTGGGCAATGACCCCATTGCCTCGACCATTCCGACCCGTCAGGCCATGGCCAAGCCGGGCATCCAGGGCAGCAGTTACACTGTGGTCAGAGGGGATACCCTCTACTCCATCGCCTTCCGCTCCGGCATGGATGTCGCATCGCTGACCAGCCTCAACGGCATCAGTCCTCCCTACAACATCTATCCGGGTCAGCAGCTGCGACTGGATGGCTCCTCTGGTGCCGTGGCCAGCACCGGCATGGCGGTGAGCCGCCCGGTTGCCACCGGCAACGGCACCTACGAGGTGCGTCGCGGCGACACCTTGAGCAGCATTGGCCGCCAGTTCAACGTCTCCAACCAGACCCTGGCCCAGCGCAACAATCTGCAGGCTCCGTACGGACTCCATGTCGGTCAGGTGCTGAGCGTACCGACGGCCGCCAGCACGGGCAGCAGCCAGATGGTGGCCAGCACGGCAGTGACCAGTTCGGGACCCAAACCCCTGGCCACGGCACCAACAGGTACGACCACTCCGTTCATCTCGCAAAAAAGCATTGCTCCGGCATCTTCAACAGCATACGCTCAGCCGAAAGAACAAAAAACCAGCAGTTCCTCGTCGACACTCGCGTGGCACTGGCCGACCCAAGGCAGAATCGTCGAAGGCTTCTCTGTGGCTGAACAGGGCAACAAGGGCATCGACATCTCGGGTCAGAAGGGGCAACCCATCTACGCCGCCAGCGGTGGCAAGGTGGTTTACGCGGGCAGTGCACTGCGAGGTTACGGCAAGCTGATCATTCTGAAGCACAACGATGACTACCTCTCTGCCTATGCCCACAACGACGAGTTGCGGGTGAAGGAGGGAGACTCCGTCAAGGGCGGAGCCGTCATCGCCAATATGGGTAGCACGGATGCACCGGATGTGCGCTTGCACTTTGAAATCCGGTACAAAGGCAAGTCAATCAACCCGATGGGTTATTTGCCAAAGCGTTAACCCAGAGAGCTAGGTCTTACTCTGGTTCAGTTCAGGGAGACATAACATGAGCCAAGAACAACTGGTAATGCAGGATGCAGAGTTAGAGTTCGACGAAGAGCTGGAAACCCAGGAGGAAGAAGAGGTTCAGGAGGTGACTGCAGAAGCCGAGGAGACGATCTCCGACGAGCTGCTGGTACCTGAACTGAACAAGGTGATGGATGCCACCCAGCTCTATCTGGGGGAGATAGGATTCTCCCCCTTGCTCACGGCCGAAGAGGAAGTCTATTACGCTCGTCGTGCCTTGCGGGGTGACAAAGCAGCCCGCAAGCGCATGATCGAATCCAACCTGCGCCTGGTGGTGAAGATTGCCAGACGCTACAACAATCGCGGCCTGGTGCTGCTGGATCTCATTGAAGAGGGCAACCTCGGTCTTATCCGCGCGGTCGAGAAGTTCGACCCGGAACGCGGCTTCCGTTTCTCCACCTATGCCACCTGGTGGATCCGCCAGACCATAGAGCGGGCCATCATGAACCAGACTCGCACCATCCGTCTGCCCATTCATGTGGTCAAGGAGCTGAACGTCTACCTGCGTACCGCCCGGGAGCTCTCCCACCGCCTCGATCACGAACCCACCGCCGAAGACATCGCCCATGCGCTGGATCGCTCGGTGGACGACGTGAACCGCATGCTCAAGCTCAACGAGAAGATCACCTCGGTGGATACCCCCATCGGCGGCGATCGGGACAAGGCGCTGCTGGACGTGCTCTCCGACGAGCGCGGTATGGGCCCTGAGCTGGAGTCCCAGGACGACGACATGCGTGCCAGCATCGTGCACTGGCTGGAGGAGCTCAATCCCAAGCAGCGGGAAGTGTTGGCCCGTCGCTTCGGCTTGCTCGGCTATGAGCCGGCGACCCTGGAAGACGTGGGGGCCGAGATAGGCCTGACCCGGGAGCGGGTGCGCCAAATTCAGGTTGAGGGGTTGCGCCGCCTGCGGGAGATCCTGCTGGGACAGGGGCTCTCCATCGAGGCCTTGTTCCGTACCAACTAATCAAAGCAGTCAGAAACAAAAAAAAGGGGCCATCGGCCCCTTTTTTATATGGTAATGGATCCTGTGAATCACACCGGATCCAGGGTGTCCAGCGGCCAGCGTGGCACGGCCTTGACCACCAGGGGCTCGAATACCCCCGCCTTCAGGCGCTGCATGCCGGCGTAGGCGATCATGGCGCCGTTGTCGGTGCAGTACTCGGTACGCGGATAGAACACTTCGCCATGCAGGCTCTCCATCAGCTCGGCCAACTGGGCCCGCAGGTGACGGTTGGCACTGACGCCGCCGGCCACCACCAGACGGTTGAGACCGGTCTCCTTCAAGGCGCGACGACACTTGATGGCCAGGGTATCGACCACGGCATCTTCGAAGGCGCGGGCGATGTCAGCGCGGGTCTGCTCGTCGTCACCGTTGGCGGCGATGGTGTTGGCGGCGAAGGTCTTGAGGCCGGAGAAGCTCATGTCGAGGCCCGGCCTGTCGGTCATGGGACGGGGGAAGGTGAAGCGCCCCTTGGTACCTTTCGCGGCCAGACGGGAGAGTAGGGGGCCGCCCGGATAGTCCAGCCCCATCAGCTTGGCGGTCTTGTCGAAGGCTTCGCCGGCGGCGTCGTCGATGGATTCCCCCAGCAGCTCATAGCTGCCGATGCCATCGACCCGCACCAGCATGGAGTGGCCACCGGAGACCAGCAGTGCCACGAAGGGAAACGCGGGGGATCGCTCTTCCAGCATGGGGGCCAGCAGGTGACCCTCCATGTGGTGCACGGCCACCGCCGGCTTGTTCCAGGCCATGGCCAGGGAGCGACCTATGGTGGCTCCCACCAGGATGGCGCCAACCAAGCCCGGGCCCGCGGTATAGGCGATGCCGTCGATGTCATCCTTGCCGAGCCCGGCCTCCTTCAAGGCGGCCTGGATCAAGGGGATCGTCTTGCGCACATGATCCCGGCTGGCGAGCTCGGGAACCACGCCGCCGTAGTCCGCATGCAGCTTGACCTGGCTGTATAACTGATGGGAAAGGATCCCTTTTTGATCGTCGAAGATCGCGATCCCGGTTTCGTCACAGGATGTCTCTATGCCCAATACACGCATTGCTAAAAAATTTCACTGCTAAAATGAGACGGCTATGGTAACCTTCGCGGGTTTTTTAAACCAGAGCGATCTCTGCGGGTTTACTTTCATTCCCTGTCCAGAGTATAATTTCGCACCATTTTAAGACATGCTGATCGATTGAAGGTCAGCTAACCAAATATCACTGAGGTGAAAGGCACATGCCAGTAATCAAAGTCCGTGAAAATGAGCCGTTTGACGTTGCTCTGCGTCGCTTCAAGCGTTCTTGCGAAAAGGCCGGTATCCTGTCTGAAGTTCGTAGCCGTGAGTTCTACGAGAAGCCGACTACCATTCGCAAGCGCGCCAAAGCGTCCGCCGTCAAGCGTCACGCCAAGAAGCTGTCCCGCGAAAACGCACGTCGTATCCGCCTGTACTAATCGGGGGATCATGCCGTGTCTCTGAAGGATCAACTCAAGGATCAACAAAAACTCGCCATGCTGGCCAAAGACAAGGCCAGACTGGGGACGATCCGTTTGTTGATGGCAGAAATCAAACAGCGTGAAATCGATACCCGTGTCGAGCTCAATGATGAGGATATCCTCGCTGTCGTGACCAAGATGGTCAAACAGCGCCGTGATTCCATCAGTCAATTTGAAGCTGCCGGTCGTCAGGATCTTGCCGACAAAGAGTTTGCCGAGATCCAGGTGCTGCAGGAATTCCTGCCACAGCAACTGACCGCAGACGAGGTTGCCAGCCTGATCGAGCAAGCCATCACTGAGAGTGGGGCTGCCGTCATGGGCGATATGGGTAAAGTCATGGCTGTCTTGAAGCCGAAAATTCAGGGGCGTGCCGATGTCGGCGCCGTCAGTGCGCAGGTGAAAACCCGCTTGGCGTAACAGGCATTTCTCTTGTTAGTCGAAAGAAGCCGTGCTTCCCTGTGAATGCGCGGCTTTTTTATTTTCAATGAAACAGGACGGTTATGGCAGGCAGGATCCCACAATCCTTTATCGATGATCTGCTCGTACGCACAGACATCGTCGAGCTGATCGACTCGCGAGTGCGGTTGAAAAAAGCCGGCAAGAACTATCAGGCTTGCTGCCCGTTTCATAACGAAAAAACCCCCTCCTTCACCGTCAGTCAGGAGAAGCAGTTCTATCACTGCTTCGGTTGCGGTGCCCACGGCAATGCCATCGGTTTTGTCATGGAGTACGACGGACTCGAATTTCCCGATGCCATCGAAGAGCTGGCCAATCTGCAGGGGATGCAAGTGCCCCGCGAGCAGAGCGCAGGTGGTGCCAACAAGGCGCAACCTGCCGTCAGCAAGGATCTCTATGAACTGATGAACCAGATCGCCCGCTTCTACGAGAGCAATCTCAAGAGTGCCCCCCAGGCGGTGGATTACCTGAAGGGACGCGGTCTGACTGGGGAAGTGGTCAAGCGCTTCAATATCGGTTATGCCCCGGGTGACTGGGATCAGGTCAGACGACGCTTTGGTGGTAGCCGGGATCATGAACAACTGCTCATCTCGGGCGGCATGCTGATCCCCCGTGACAGCGGGCCTGGCAGCTATGATCGTTTCCGCGATCGCATCATGTTCCCCATTCGTGACAAGCGTGGCCGCGTCATCGGTTTCGGTGGCCGGGTATTGGGGGACGGTACCCCCAAGTATCTGAACTCGCCGGAGACTCCCATCTTTCACAAGGGACGCGAGCTGTTTGGCCTCTATGAAGTGAAGCAGGCGCACAAGGATCCGCGCCGGATCCTGGTGGTGGAAGGCTACATGGACGTGGTGGCGCTCGGCCAGTACGACATCGATTATGCGGTGGCGGCGCTGGGCACGGCGACCACCAGCGACCATATCCATACCCTGTTTCGCACCACGGCCGAGGTGGTGTGCTGCTATGACGGCGACAACGCCGGTCGCGAGGCGGCCTGGCGGGCGCTGGATAATGCTCTGCCTCACCTGCAGGACGGGCGCGAGCTCAAGTTCGTGTTCCTGCCGGATGGCGAGGATCCGGACTCCCTGGTGCGCCAGATCGGCAAGGAGGGCTTCGAAGCTCTGCTGGACGAGGCTCAGCCTTTTGCGGACTTCATGTTCGAGCGTCTCGGGCGGGATGCGGCGCTCTCCGGCGAAGCGGGCAAGTTCGAGGTGGCCAACAAGGCGGCCGAGCTGATCCGCCGGGTGCCGGAGGGTTTCACCCGGGAGGGACTCATCACCCGGCTCTCCAACATGATGCGCTGGGGAGAGAACAAGCAGCGTATCGCCGAGCTGTTCGCCCGCGGCAGCCAGCCGAAGGCCGAAGTCATCAAGCCCAAGGCTGCCAAGCTGACCCCCATACGCCGGGCGCTGGCGCTGATGCTGCAATATCCGGCGGTCACGGCCGAGCTGCCCGCCATGCCGGAACTTGCCGGATTGCGGGTACAGGGCATCCAGTTCCTATTGCAACTGCACCAGCAGATCCTCTCCCAACCGGGGATCACCACCGGCATTCTGCTGGAGCATTGGCGCGGTACCAAGGAGGGAGAGATCCTGGCCCAACTGGCGATGCACGATCTGTTCGAGGAGATAAAACTCGATCAGGAACCGGACATTCTGGGGGAATTGCAGGATACCTTCGTCGGCTTCATCAACCAGTTTCTCAAGCAGAGAATTGAGGAGCTGCAGGCCAAGGTGGCCCAGCAAGGGCTCAGCAGTGAAGAGACCCAGGAGCTGATGATGCTGATCAGAGAGGTGCAGATTGGAGAAAAGAAATGAGACTGGGGCTTGATATTTGAGTGATTAGTCTCAATATAAATACCGTTGCCCGAATGGACGGGATTAAAAGCAAACACTTTATAACCGCCTGGCCCCGACAATACTGCGGGCAGGGGTTTCTCATGACCGACGCCGCAACCAGACATAGCATGTCTGGCGGTTTTCTATTAGAATTGGCTATTTGCGCAGCAGCGCACTGTACGCGCAACCTAGCAACACCAACCGGATGAGTTCTATGGAGCAAACCCCGCAGTCTCAGCTTAAACTCCTCGTTGCCAAAGGTAAAGAACAGGGCTACCTGACCTATGCCGAGGTGAACGATCACCTCCCGCAAGACATCGTCGACTCCGACCAGATCGAAGACATCATCCAGATGATCAACGATATGGGTATCCAGGTAGTGGAAAACGCCCCGGATGCCGATGACCTGATCATGGCTGAAGGTGGTACTGCCGATGAGGACGCTGCCGAAGCAGCGGCCCAGGCTCTGGCATCTGTTGAATCTGAGATTGGTCGCACGACCGATCCCGTCCGCATGTACATGCGGGAAATGGGTACCGTCGAACTGCTGACCCGCGAAGGCGAAATCGACATTGCCAAGCGGATCGAAGACGGTATCAACCAGGTACAAAGCTCCGTTGCCGAGTACCCTGAAGCCATCACTTACCTGCTCGAACAGTACGACAAGTACGAAGCCGAGCAGCTGCGTCTGTCTGACATCATCTCCGGCTTTATCGATCCCAATGAAACGGACGATGTGGCGCCGACCGCCACCCACATCGGTTCCGAGCTCAGCGAAGATGACCTGGCTGACGAAGACGAAGACGAAGACGAAGACGAAGATGAAGACGGCGACAGCGATGACGACGGAGACGGTGGTCCGGATCCCGAAGTCGCCCGCGAGAAATTCGGCGAGCTGCGTGCCCAGTACGAAGTAACCCGTCTCTCCATTCAGAAGAATGGCCGTGCCCACGACGACACCCAGGCCGCGATTGCCCAGCTGGCCGATGTGTTCCGTCAATTCCGCCTGATGCCCAAGCAGTTCGATCGCCTGGTCAACAACATGCGCGAAATGATGGAGCGGGTCCGTGTGCAGGAACGCATCATCATGAAACTCTGCGTTGAGCAGGCCAAGATGCCGAAGAAAACCTTCGTCGCTGCCTTCACCAACAACGAGTGCGAGACTGCCTGGTTTGAATACCAGAAGCAGGCCAGCAAGGCGTGGTCACCGCGTCTGGTGGAGATGGACGAAGACGTGCTGCGTGCCATCGGCAAGCTGCAACAGATCGAAGAAGAGACCGGCCTCTCCATCGCCCAGATCAAGGACATCAACCGTCGCATGAGCATCGGTGAGGCCAAGGCCCGTCGTGCGAAGAAAGAGATGGTCGAGGCAAACCTGCGTCTGGTTATCTCCATCGCCAAGAAATACACCAACCGCGGCTTGCAGTTCCTGGATCTGATCCAGGAGGGCAACATCGGTCTGATGAAGGCGGTGGACAAGTTTGAATACCGTCGTGGCTACAAGTTCTCGACCTATGCCACCTGGTGGATCCGTCAGGCCATTACCCGCTCCATCGCGGATCAGGCCCGTACCATCCGTATCCCGGTGCACATGATCGAGACCATCAACAAGCTCAACCGTATCTCCCGCCAGATGCTGCAGGAGATGGGTCGTGAACCGAACCCGGAAGAGCTGGCCATGCGCATGGGCATGCCGGAAGACAAGATCCGCAAGGTATTGAAGATCGCCAAAGAGCCCATCTCCATGGAGACGCCCATCGGTGATGATGAAGACTCCCACTTGGGCGACTTCATCGAAGATACCACCCTGGCGCTGCCGGCGGATGCGGCCACCAGCGAGAGCCTGCGCAACGCTACCCGCGAAGTACTGGCCGGTCTGACCGCCCGCGAAGCCAAGGTACTGCGCATGCGTTTCGGTATCGACATGAACACTGACCACACCCTCGAGGAAGTGGGCAAGCAGTTCGACGTCACCCGTGAGCGTATTCGTCAGATCGAAGCCAAGGCCCTGCGCAAACTGCGCCACCCGAGCCGCTCGGAAGTACTGCGCAGCTTCCTGGACGAATAGTCCTGAGGTCGCCGACAAACCTTGTCAAAAAGCCCCGCCATGCGGGGCTTTGTTTTAGGGGCGACGGGCTGGGATCAGCGCCTAGACAGGGGAGGCTTGGGTTGGACAAAAACTCGGCAAGTGGTTGATCTGCCTATGGACGAGCCCTGCCTCATCCCCTATAATCCACGCCGCAAAACCAAGATTCTGGCCCCTTAGCTCAGTTGGTTAGAGCAGTCGACTCATAATCGATTGGTCGCCCGTTCAAGTCGGGCAGGGGCCACCACATTCAAGACAAAGCCGCTCATCATGAGCGGCTTTGTCGTTTCTGGCGCCTCACCAGCGTCTGTCCAGATCCTCGGCATAGAGGGCAATGGCACGTCTATAGGGGGCAATGGCGGGATCCGTGACTGTCTCGGCCAGTACCGCCAGCAGGTGCTCCATCCCCTCCTTGTATTGCCCCAGGTTGTAGCGGGCCATGGCACCGAAGACCTTGAATTCGTGGGCATGGGGGAAGCGGGCCAGGCCCTGCTCGAAGGCGGCCAGCGCCTCGGTATAATGTCCAGTCGTGCGATAGGAGCTGCCAAGACCGAGCCAGGCCCCGCGCAGTGAATCCTCACTCAGTCCCAATGCGATGGCCCTCTGATACAGGGGAATGGCCTGCTGCTCGCGCCCCAGCAGATCGTGCAGACCCGCCACCTCGTAATGCAGTTCGGCGTGTTTCGGGTGCTCCGCTATCTGCAGCAATCCGTGCTGTCTGGCCTCTTCAATCCTTCCCTCGGCCTTGAGGGCTTCCAGTTGTTTCATATGCGCTCCTGCATGGGATCCGAAATGCAGTATGCCCGTGCGCGGGTGACGGGGATATGAAAGATGAGGAGGGAGTCGGTGAAAGAGTGCGATGCAGGAAAAAGAACACGACCGGGCACAGGGCCCGGTCGCGTAGTCAGACAGGTCGAGCCCTTGGCTTACCAGAAGCCGACCAGCTTCATCCAGGCGCCGCCGAGCACAATCCAGATGAGAAGGGAGACGATGGAGACGAGGAAGCTGACGCCCCACCATTGGCCCGTGCTGTTGTAGCCTGAGCCGAAGAGTGCTGGGCCCGGGCCGCCGGAGTACTGGGTCAGCCCCATGGAGAGGTTGGAGGTATAACCCAGCACCAGGGCGGCGAACAGGGGGGGCGCCCCGACCGAGATGGCGACGGCGAGGAAGGCCAGATACATGGCGGAAATATGGGCCATGGCCGAGGCGAAGAAGTAGCGGGTATAGAAATAGACCAGCACCAGGATGGCGAAGACCGTCAGCCAGTCCAGATGATCCACATAGCTGACGATATGTCCCGAGATCCAGTTGATCATGCCGTATTTGTTGAGGGCGTTGGCCATCATCACCAGCACGGCAAACCAGAACATGGTATCCCAGGCGGTATGCTCTTCGATGATGTTCTTCCAGGACATGATGTTGGAGACGAGCAGGATCGCCAGGCCGATGAAGGCCGAGAGGGTAGCCGGGATGGCGAACAGCATATCGCCCACGGTCCACAGCAGGATCAGCAAGACGAAGTCGAACGCCAGGATCTTCTCGGCGAGGGACATGGGGCCCATCTTCTGCAGCTGCTCGCGGGCGAGCCCAGGAATGGCCGGCGTCTTCTTCAGCTCGGGAGGATAGAAGAAGTAGAGGGCGAGCGGCAGCAGCAGCAAAGAGGCAATGCCCGGTACGATGGCACCGACAAACCAGGTGGTCCAGCTGATGTCGACCCCCTGGCTTCTGGCCAGCTCCGCTACCAGCGGGTTGCCCGCCATGGCGGTCAGGAACATGGTGCAGACGATGGCATCGATCTGGGAGACGCACAGCATCAGGAAAGCGCCAGCCCGTCTCGCGGTGGGGCCGGGTTCAGACTGGTAGGCGGTGGCGATGGACTGGGTGATGGGGTACATGATGCCGCCGCCCCGGGCGGAGGCCGACGGGATCCCCGGGCCAAGCACCAGATCGGAGAGGGCCAGGCCGTAGGCAACCCCCAGCATGTTGGATCCGAACTTGGAGATGAACCAGAGGGCGACCCGCTTGCCGAGCCCTGTCTTGATCACGGCCCGGGAGATGAACATGGCGATACCTATGAGCCAGATGGTGCCATTGGCAAAGCCCGACAGCGCCGCGACCTGGTCGCCCTTGCCATTCAACGGGGTGACGCCGGTCAGGGCGGAGACGATGAGGGCAATCATGGTGACGGCACCCATCGGCATGACTTTGATGATGATGGCGAAGATGGTGGTCGCGAAGATGGCAAACATATGCCAGGCATTGTCCGCGAGCCCGTCAGGGGCGGGGATCAGCCAAAGAATGGCGCCAAATAGTAAAGTGAGCCCCCCCTTCCAGAGGGGAAATGCCAGTTGTACCGGTATTGCCTGGGTTCGATCATTCATGCTGATGCCCTGTGAAATAGGAAGAGTGAAATGACTGCACTCATATTTGGGGCGAGGAGGGGAAAGCATCTTGATATTAATCAATGGTTTAAACGTTAGGCTTTCGGTCAACATGTGAACGATATGCATGTTTTCCCGGCTGAAACAGTAGTAGTGATTGAAGATTTATTTGTTGGTGAAATATTGCTCCGCAATTTTTCTGTTTGTTGGTGTTATATCTCGATGCAGCGAGAATAAAGTTTTAATGGTCACAATTTTCACCGGCATGAAAATGGCCTCCCACCCAGTCGGGCAGGAGGCCAGAATGACGATTGCCGGTTGCCTGACCCCCGGCAGGGTCATTTCCTATTGGGCGCTCAGGTTGTAGGCCAGGGTCTGGTCGTTGAAGCGCACCAGATAGGTGCCGACCAGCGTGGTGGTGATGTCGGCCCCACCGGATTCGGCCACCCCGTCCTTGTTGGTGTCGCCGTAGTTCTGGCTCCAGTCACCCTTGACGTCAAACTTGAAACGCTGGCTGCCGCTGGCATCCCCGGCGCCGCTGAAGTTGACGCTGACCTGCCATTGGTGGTCTCCCACCAGCGCCATGGGCGCGCTGCCCCAGCTGTTGGGGGTACCGCGCAGATGCAGACTGGGGAAGGTGTGTGCGTAGCCGACATTCACCGGAGTCAGGCTGTAGGCCCGGGTCAGGTCGTTGAAACGCACCCGATATAGCCCGGTCACTGTGGTGGTGATGTCATTGCCCCCGGATTCGGCCACCCCGTCCTGATTGTTGTCGCCGTAGTTCTGGCTCCAGTCCCCTTTGACGTCGAATTTGAAGCGTTGGTTGGCTTGCCCATCGAAGGTGACCTGCGCTTCCCACTGGTTGTCGGCTACCAGGGTCATGGCCAGTGCCCCCCAACCATTGGGGGTGCCGCGGAAGCTCAGGGTCGGCAGCACGCTGGCGTAGGCGCCGTTGCCGTCGGTGACGGTGACGGTCGCGCTGGCGCTGGCGGTCAGCCCCTCGGCATCGGTGACGGTGAGGGTAATGGTGTGGCTGCCCAGGGTATCGAACTGCACCGTTTCCGTCGTGCCGTTGCCCCCGCTGGACCAGGCGTAGCTGAGCCCGTCGGCATCGTCGTGGGAGGCGGAGGCATCGAACACCACGCTATCCCCCGGCTTGACCGTGATGGCCTTGGGGGTGAGGACGGCGACCGGTGCCTGATTGGTGGTGAGGGGGGTGATGGTGTAGCGCAGATCGCTTTCGTTCAGGGTTACGCGATACTGGCCGACGCCGCTGACCAGGATGTCCTTGTTGCTGTCCTTGTCGGCGATGCCATCTCCCTCGGTGTCGCCGTAGTTCTCGGCCCAGTTGCCAAAGACGTCGAACTTGAAGCGCTGGGCTCCCGTTGCGTCACCGGCACCGCTGAGGGTGAGGGTGGCGGACCAGACGCGGTTGGCATCAACCTGCATGGGGGTGTTGCCCCAGGCGTTGTGGGTGCCGCGAATGTTCAGGCTGCTGAACTTGTTGCCGGGCAGGGTGGTGCCGCCACAGGGGCTGGCTTTGGTACAACCGGCGACGATGGCGGCGGCCTTCATGCCCGCCAGGTTCAGGCTGGCCTTGCCGCTGCCATCGACCTGGATATAGGCGCCGCTGCAGTAGTCGTTGCCGCTCAGGATGTTGCAGTACTCCCCGGCCGGCAGGCCGGTCTGCACCGCCGCGACGAGGCTGCCGCTCTCGTTGTTGATGGCGACGAAACCCTTGTCCCCCCGGCTGAAGGCTATCTGGTTGTTGCCGTTGTCCCACCAGTTGCTGACCGCCGTGCCCTCGGTGCGATTGTGGAACAGGGCCATGTTCATGATGGTCGGGCGGCGCTGCTCGCAGTTCCACTGGCTGTCGGAGCAGGGCGTGCTGGCCGGTGCCCCCTTGTCGGTCTCGTATTTGCCCATGTCGGCGAAGCGGTAGCCGGACATCACCTGCTTCCAGCCATAGGGCCAGGCCATCATGAAGGTGTTGGCCAGCTCATAGCGGGCGCCGTTCATGAAGGTGAGCATGCCGCCCCCCCCGTGGCCGCGCTCGCGGTCGTGGTTGACCACGAAGATGAAGGCCTTGTCGGTGGGGAGCAGGCCCCAGCTCTCGCCGAGGGTCTTGAGGTTCTTGATCTGGCCGTTGAAGTTGGCGGCCAAGTCGGTGCCGTATTTGAAGTCGGTGACCCGGTTGATGTAGGTGTAACGATTGGGCTGGATGTCGGCGGATTCACCGCCGGCGCCGATCACCTCCAGATAGGCCTTGGGGTTGCCTGCCTTGTCGAGGATCGCCTTCACCTCGGCGGGCGCCATGTGTTTGGCCGCATCGATGCGAAAACCGGCGACCCCCCAGCCGAGCAGGGTCTTCATGTAGGTCGCTATCTGGTCCTGCACATAGACCGAGCCGGTGTTCAGATCCGGCATGCCGTAGAGGGCGCCGTTCCAGACGTTGTAGCTGTCACCGTAGTTGGTGATGTCGCCGTTGTGATGGAAGTCGTTGTAACCGAACTGGGGATACTGGAACTGGCCCGAGTTGTAGCTGCCGCCCCCTGTGGCGGTGCCGCTGCCGGAGGCGAGCTGGTTGAAGACGGCGTCGGCGTAAATCTTGACCCCGGCGGCATTGCAGCGGGCGATCATGCTCCGGAGTTCCGCCTCGCTACCGCCGAAGCTGTTGAAATTCTTGAAGCTGACCGGCTGGTAGACGGTCCACCAGTACTCGCTGCCCTGCTTGTGTTCGGCCGGTGGGGTGATCTGGACGCCGCCAAAGCCCTTGGGGCCGAGCACGGTTTCGCACTCGTTGGCGATGTCGTTGAACTTCCATTGGAACAGGTGAACCATGACCCCTTCGGCGCTGGCACTCTGGCTGAATGAGCCGAGTGCCGCGGCGAGCAGGGCGGTTCGCAACAGTGTGTGATGCATGACGATTTTCCCTTCGACGTTGTTATTGGTTATCACTGCCTGCTATCGAACGGACGACAAACAACCTCGTTCGGCCAGTAGCATTGATGAAATCCAGGTGGTTGAAAATCGAACAGGCGAATTTAATTAAGAATTGTGAATGAAAATGTTTTCATATAAGGCCTTCTAATCTGTCGGCACGAGTGAGGGAGCTGAAAGAAGGGGGAGGACATGAGTCTGTCAGTGATGAACCGACAACTCGTCGAACCTGGTGTATGGCTCGGGCTGGTGGCCTGCGTCGGCGGCTCGATGGCATGGCATTGCCGTACCTGGATGACCATTTTGTAATATTCAAGACAGCCTGGGGTAATCATCGGCCTCTTATAGTCTTCATATCATCCCAATCATGAAAAGAAGAGGTGGTATATGAAGGTTAATACGGGTGCCATTATGGCGTGTGTACTCACGGTCGGCAGTTTCTCGGCTTTTGCACAAACGGCAGCACCTTATACGGTGCGTGTCGGGCATAATATCATCTACATGGATTGGAGCACCGATGCACGCAGTACCGACAAGGTGACCATTTCCACGAGCGATGGCATCGAGCTGGGCATGATGGCTGCCATCCCGGGTAAAACGGCTCAACTGCAACTTCCAGCAGGGGAAAATATCAATGCTGTGAATGTGAACTATAACGGTGATGTCCATGTGATATCGCTTCAACATGGCATGGGCAGTGGTAGCAACAGATAAACCGTCAGATAGAGTTGCTTGCCATCAGGTAAAGACCATTGCCGAGCAATATAGAAAGAGATGATGAGCATCATGCTATATGTTGCGATGATGCTCATTCGTATTATTTCTGGTTATATTTTTCACCCGATACTTATTATTGATTTTGCAAGAGGAATGCACATGGCAGTAAAGATGATTGCGACTGTTTTTATGTTGATGACATGGGGTGCAACGGCATCAGAGAAAGACCATCAGGTGCACGCCCATCAAGGGGAAAACGCCCAATCGGAGCATGTTGCGGTAGGCTCTCCGGGCATGGCGGGGGATGTCTCTCGCACCCTGAATATTGCCATGAATGATACCATGCGGTTCACACCCGACGTTATCGCCGTCAAACAGGGTGAAACGGTGCGATTCTCAATAAAGAATGACGGCAAGGTTGCCCATGAACTTGTACTGGGCAGTCCTGCAGAGTTGAAGGCACATGCCGGCATGATGCAGCAACAAGGAATGGAGATGGAGCACGATATGCCCAATATGATCTCCCTTGCGCCAGGCAAGGAGAGCGATATGGTCTGGAAATTTGATCAAGCCGGGACTGTGTCATTTGCCTGCTTGATCCCGGGGCATATGGAAGCGGGTATGGTTGGTGAGATCGTTGTTCAATGATGCCGGTCATCACTCCACTCTGAAATACGGATGAGTGTTTATCCATGTTCTAAGTGGAATTGACCTGGCAGACATTTTTATTCAGACCCCAAACTGTCAGGTCAATCTTCTTTCATGTGAATTATCCGATCTTTTATATCGCCATCAAAATATACAGAGTCGAGTGGATGAGATGTTTAGTGCCCATGAAAATACAACCAGTCCATTCATCGCGCCGGGAATAGCAAATGGAATGTGATGTGTTCACCATCCACCTCATTCCACACTTTTCCACCATGAACCTCGATTATCGACTTGACGATGGAAAGGCCCAGGCCAACACCATCACTGCTACCCGAGCGTGATATATCCCCACGATACAAGCGATCGAACATCCTGGATATAGGCTCACCCGATATACCCGTACATTTGTTTGTGACTGAAACAAGGGTGCCGTGGGATGAGCCGCGGGAGAGTGATATGCCGATGGGGGAGCCATGATCCGAATATCGGATGGCGTTGGAGATGACATTGGATATCGCTCTGCGAAACATGATTTTATCCGCCATGACGTGGTCTTCATTGTTAATGAGCTCAAACGTCAATGATTTCTCCTCCGCCAGGTAGGTGAAAAAGTCCAATAAGGATGAAAGCTCGCTCGTCAGGCTCAATGGCTCTTTATCCGCCGAAATGAGTCCGTTGTCAGTTCGGGCTAGCCAAAGCATGTCACCTACCATTTTGGCCAGTTGCTCAAGCTCCTCCAATATCGAGTACATCAGTTCCTGATACTCTGGAATGCTGCGCTCCTGGCTCAAGCCAACCTGTGCCTGCATGATGATATTGGTCAAGGGGGTCCGCAGTTCATGGGCCACATCGTTGGAGAAATCCGACAACTTGCTGAAGCTGCCATTCAACTTGGTCAACATGCCGTTGAATGACTCGACCAGTTCCCTCAGTTCGCCGGGGTATTTATCGATTGCCAGCGTCGCCTCCAGTTTTTCGGCCTGGATGGTTGACATATGCTTGCTCAATGAATAAATGGGTTTATGTCCTTTCTTTATGCCCAGGTAAGTCGACAATATGATAATGAGCCATGCCCCGCAGAAAATGATCAATAACTGGACTCTGAAGTCAGCAAGAAAATGAGAGTGGACACTGGCATCGAGATAAATCATGACGGAGTAACGTTGCTTGTCGATATCTACATGGATTGTCTTGACGATATAGTTATGGCTGGACGGGGGCTCAGTTTCTGATATGGACATAAATGTGCCGGCATTGTTCCCGGGGGAGAGTCGGCTACGACTGCTTTTATATACAAGACGCTCATCATCCAATAGTTTTATATAAAATCCCTCATCAGAATTGGCTGCATCCCAGGCCATTATCTTTGACAGGGCATCTTTCTGCTTGGAAAGAGAGAGGATGATGGATGCCTTGTTGCTGACGATATCCTCATCAAGCTCCATGAAATGGTTTTTGAGCGACCTCTCTACCAAAAAAAGCAACGCCATCATGCTGAGCGTGATCGCGACAGAGACCAGCAGCATGGTGCGTAGAATGATGGATGCATTATCCCTCATCACCGTTTCCTTCCATCTTATATCCCATCCCGCGTATCGTATGGATGAGCTTCACATGATGGTCATCATCAACCTTGGCTCGCAGTCGCCTGATCGCTACGTCAATGACATTGGTATCGCTATCGAAATTCATATCCCACACCTGAGAGGCAATCAGGCTGCGAGGCAAGACTTCTCCACGGCGACGTGCCAGCAACTCCAATAGCAAATACTCCTTGGGTGTCAGATACAGTTTTTTACCTGCACGGCTGACGACCCTCGATTTGATATTGATGGCCATGTCTGCGATGACAATTATCTCTTCGATATGATTGTCTTTGGTTCTTCGTAACAGGTTTTTTATTCTTGCCAGTAATTCAGCGAATGAAAATGGCTTTGCAAGGTAATCATCAGCACCGGATTCCAATCCTTTTACGCGATCCCCCACGCCATCTTTTGCCGTCAGAAACATGACGGGGACCTGATTGTTGACCTGCCTTATTTCCTCAAGAAGTTGCCAGCCATTCATCCCCGGCAGCATGATGTCCAATATGATCAGATTAAATTCATGGTTCAGTGCATAAAACTGGCCATCCATGCCATCGGTCGCCAGCGTCACGACATAGCCTGACTCCATGAGACCTTTCTTCAAATACTCACCAATTTTGGGCTCGTCTTCGACAACCAGAATATTCATCATGTCCCCCTCGGCAAGGCAAGGTTATCGGCAATGCCATCCATTGCTACTCTACGCCATCGTATATTGGATGGAAATTTTCCCGCCTGAGTCGATACCAGTCACCCTGGTATCCAGGTTGCCGTGAGCTGTCTCTTGGTTTCCGATGAGAATATACATCGGCCTTGATGGTGCCATAAGCGGTCGTCTGCAACCCTGTTTGAAAGAAATAAAAGAATGAAACACCATGGCATGAATTACTTTTCTAGTCGGTCATACATGATATGTATTTTGAACGTCATGGTCTGTGCTGAGCCATGAAACATTCACAGTGAAAAAATGCAGGCTCTTGCTGTCAATACCGACAGTGAACTCGCCGACAAACACCCGGTGAACCTTAACACCGGATAACGCCACCAGTAAAATTACATTTCTGTCATGGATGACATGCCTCTCCAGATGGCTACATGGCAAGGCGCCGCTGATGTCCGTCATGAACCGGTCTAGGGTCATGTGACTGGGAAGGGCGGTCAGACGTCATCCAGGGAAGAGATAGCGCTCGCACCAAGAGGGGGTGTGGTTCTGGTTTGGCACCGATATCGGAGGGTCCCGTGGTAGCGGGGCAGCAATGAGAAAGCCACCCGAGTTTGGTGGCTTTCTGATCTCAAGAAGATGAAATGATCTTATTCACTCTTGCGAAGCGTTCCGTGGGGCAACATGCGGGCCACCAGGTTGCTGCGCTGGCGCCAGGAGGTGAGGACGATGGCGCACAGGTGCAGGGCTATCATGGCCTGCAGTGCCCAGGTGCACCACTCGTGCCAGTCGTCGGCGCCGAGCTCGAAGCCCATCTCGGTATTCTGGAACCAGCCGGTGCCTGCGGTGGCGAGGATGATGAGCCAGAGTGCCCAGACCGCCAGCTTGCCGCTGCCGTGGTGGCCGGGGGCGGCGGGCGCGCGGGTTTGCAGGGCCCGGGCCTGCTGGTCGAATTCACCCCGCCTCGGGATGAGGGCGCTCAGGCGGGCGTGACCCCTGGCGAAGGAGAGTCCCCAGCCGAGACGGACGCTGATCAGAATGATGGCCAGGTAACCGAGCCGCTCGTGCCAGGTTTCCCCCGCCTCGTTGAACCAGAGGTTGGCGACGCAGGCGGCCGCCACACCCCAGTGGGTGAGGCGGACCAGCTTATCCCAGCGAAAGGGTTCAGCCTTTCTGCTTGGCATAGGTGTGATACTCCTTCTTCAGGTCATTGACCTTGGCGAGGTGAGCGCGGGCCTTCTCCTGATCGCCGGCCTGCAGGGCCGCCAGGCTGGCGTCCAGCTCACCTTGCACCTCGTTCATGCCTTCCAGGAACTTGGCCTTCTTGGCTTCCGGCATCTTCCTCTCTTTGGCGATGTCGAGCTGGGCCTTCATCTCCTTGATGTGCTTCTCCATGGTGGCGGCATCATCGGCCTTGAGGGCCTGTTTGTAGTTGAAGCCGATCTTCTTCATGGGTTGCTCCAGCTCACCGGCCAGGGCGGGCAGAGTCAGCAGGCCGAACATCAGGGGCAACAGCAAGGGGCGCACGGTTTGCAACATGGGATTTCCTTATGAAACGACGACATTGTGGGTTCTTATGGCACTCATTTGAGTGCGTTATCATACAGCATGATGCCACGTTCAAGGGGCACTTGTATGAATAAAGTGCGACCAATTGTGACAAAATGTGCCCATTGTGCTGACGAGATGTAGCCAATCAGTGAGGATGTGCTGCGGGAGGAGGGTCGGGATCCCCGGGGAATGAACAGCAAAAAGGGCCCGCAGGCCCTGATGATAAATTGGCTGTGACGAGCCCGACTTAGCGGGCCTGTTCCCGCTCGATGGCGCGCCAGCCGATGTCATTGCGATAGAAGACCCCGTCCCACTGGATGCGGCCAGCCAGCTGGTAGGCGCGCTTCTGTGCCTCGGCGACGGTGTGACCGAGGGCGGTGGCACACAGCACCCGGCCACCGGCGGTGACCACGGTATCTCCCACCAGGCGGGAGCCTGCGTGGAACACCTTCTCGCCGCTCGCCTCTTCCACCGGCAGACCGCTGATGGCCTTGCCCTGCTGGTAGTCACCGGGGTAGCCGCCGGCCGCCAGCACGATGCCGATGGCGACACGGGGATCGTAGATGGCCTCTTTCTGATCCAGCTTGCCGGCGCAGGCCGCCAGGCACAGCTCCACCAGATCGGAGCGCATGCGCAGCATGATGGGCTGGGTCTCGGGGTCGCCGAAGCGGCAGTTGAACTCGATGACCTTGGGGTTGCCCTGCTCGTCGATCATCAGACCGGCGTAGAGGAAGCCGGTGTAGACGTTGCCTTCGGCGGCCATGCCACGCACGGTGGGCATGATCACCTGTTCCATCACCTTCTGGTGTACCGCATCGGTCACCACGGGGGCGGGAGAGTAGGCGCCCATGCCGCCGGTGTTGAGGCCGGTATCGCCATCGCCGACCCGCTTGTGGTCCTGGCTGGTGGCCATGGGCAACACGTGCTCGCCATCCACCATGACGATGAAGCTCGCCTCTTCGCCGCTGAGGAACTCCTCGATCACCACCCGGGCGCCAGCGTCACCGAAGGCGTTGCCGGAGAGCATGTCCCGCACCGCTTCCTCGGCCTCTGCCAGGGTCATGGCGACGATGACTCCCTTGCCGGCGGCCAGGCCATCGGCCTTGATGACGATGGGGGCGCCTTTCTCGCGCAGGTAGGCGAGCGCCGGTTCCACCTCGGTGAAGTTCTGGTACTCGGCGGTGGGGATGGCGTGACGGGCCAGGAAGTCTTTGGCGAAGGCCTTGGAGCCCTCCAGCTGGGCGGCGGCGGCGGTCGGGCCGAAGATGGCCAGCCCCTCGGCGCGGAAGGCATCCACCACCCCTTTCACCAGCGGCGCTTCGGGACCGACGATGGTGAGGCCGATGTGCTGCTCCTTGGCAAACGCCAGCAGGGCAGGCACGTCGGTAGCGGCTATGGCCACGTTTTCGATGCTGCCTTCATGGGCCGTGCCCGCATTGCCGGGGGCGACGAACACCCGGGTCACCAGGGGGGATTGCTTGGCCTTCCAAGCCAGGGCGTGTTCACGGCCGCCGTTGCCGATGATCAGTACTTTCATCCTGTTCCTCGCTGCTGTTCGTGCTGACCGGCCGCGCCTGTGAGGGCGGCCGGTTGAAAAGAGTCCGTTGAAGGAAGGGCCGCACGGCGCGGCCCCAGGTATCAGTGACGGAAGTGGCGCATGTTGGTGAACACCATGCACATGCCGTGCTCGTCGGCGGCGTCGATCACTTCCTGGTCCCGCATGGAGCCACCCGGCTGGATGACGCAGGCGATGCCGGCGGCAGCGGCGGCGTCGATGCCGTCGCGGAACGGGAAGAAGGCGTCGGAGGCCATGACGGAGCCCGCCACCACCAACCCTTCATCCTCGGCCTTGATGCCGGCAATCTTGGCGGAGTAGACCCGGCTCATCTGACCGGCGCCCACGCCGATGGTCTGGCCCGCCTTGGCGTAGACGATGGCGTTGGACTTGACGAACTTGGCGACCTTCCAGCAGAACAGCAGGTCCTTCAATTCCGCCTCGGTGGGCTGGCGCTTGCTGACCACGGTGAGATCCCCGAGGGAAACCATGCCCAGATCCCGCTCCTGCACCAGCAGACCGCCGTTGACGCGCTTGAGGTCAAAACCTTGCGCCGGCGCCGTCCACTGACCGCATTCGAGCAGACGCACGTTCTGCTTGGCGGCCACGGCCTCGCGAGCCTCTTTGCTGACGCTGGGGGCGATGATCACTTCGACGAACTGGCGATCCACGATGGCCTTGGCGGTGGCGCCATCCAGTTCGCGGTTGAAGGCGATGATGCCGCCAAACGCCGAGGTGGGGTCGGTCTGCCAGGCGCGCTCGTAGGCGCCGAGCAGGTCGCTGCCGATGGCCACACCGCAGGGGTTGGCGTGCTTGACGATGACGCAGGCGGGCTCATCGAACTCTTTCACGCATTCGAGCGCCGCGTCGGTGTCGGCGATGTTGTTGTAGGAGAGGGCCTTGCCCTGCAACTGGATGGCGCTTGCGACAGAGCCTGGGGCCGCCTGCTCCTCGGCGTAGAAGGCGGCGGCCTGATGGCTGTTCTCGCCGTAGCGCATGTCCTGCTTCTTGATGAACTGGCTGTTGAAGGTGCGCGGGAAGCGGGACTCTTCGTCGCCTTCCTTGTTGTCGCCGTAGGAGGGCACCAGGGTACCGAAGTAGTTGGCAATCATGCCGTCATAGGCGGCGGTGTGTTCGAAGGCGGCGATGGCCAGATCGAAACGGGTAGCAAGACGAAGGCTGTTGCCGTTGGCATCCATCTCGGCGATGACGCGGCCGTAGTCGGCGGCCTTGACGACGATGGTGACGTCCTTGTGGTTCTTGGCGGCGGAGCGCACCATGGTCGGACCGCCGATGTCGATGTTCTCGACCGCATCGGCCAGGGTGCAACCCGGCTTGGCGACGGTGGCGGCGAAGGGGTAGAGGTTGACGACGACCATGTCGATGGGGGAGATAGCGTGCTGGGCCATGATGGCGTCATCCTGATCGCGACGGCCGAGGATGCCGCCGTGTACCTTGGGATGCAGGGTCTTGACGCGTCCATCCATCATCTCGGGGAATCCGGTGTAATCGGAGACCTCGGTCACCGGCAGACCCGCTTCGGCAAGCAGCTTGGCGGTGCCGCCCGTGGAGAGCAGGGCGACGCCACGTTCGTTGAGTGCCTTGGCAAATTCCAGGATGCCAGTCTTGTCAGACACACTCAGCAGTGCACGGCGAATGGGTCGAGCTTGTTCCATCACACTATCGTCCTCAGCATAACGGGGACAGGTCCATGAGAGGCGAGGCTCAGCACAGAGAGTCCCCAAATAAATGGAAGTGGGGGATTTCACAAACCACTCTCGCCAGGCCGGGGCCGGCAACAGCATTTTAGGAAATGCCCGTTTGATGCGACGCTCTCTTGTGGGCGCGTATTCTACACAAAAAATGTGAGCCGTGGTGGATTTTTTACAATCACAAACCCTTGTCTGGCGCGGTGTTAAACGTTTTCTGGTCAAATTTTGTGAAACGTTTGTCTTTTCAGTGTTTTGGCAGGAAAAGCCACGTCGGCCTCCCCTTGTCTGCCCCTTTCCTGCCTTTGGCTGGTAATCGGTGAGCAAAGGGGTGATAGTGAGAGCCGGTTTATATTGAGTACCCATTCCAGCAGGAGAGTGATGATGTATCGCATCGGGGAACTGGCCAAGGCGTGCGGGGTGAAGGCGGATACCCTGCGCTTTTACGAGAAGAACGGGTTGCTCTCGCCGGGTCTGCGCAACGATTCCGGCTATCGTGTCTATGGCGAGCAGGACAGGCGACGGCTGGAGTTCATCATCCGCGCCAAGTCGGTGGGGTTTTCCCTGGCGGACATCGGCGAGCTGCTGGATCTGGATACCAACAAGGCCAGGGTCACCTGCCAGGAGGTCAAGGCGGTGGCCGATGCCAAGCTCACCCAGGTGGAGCAGAAGATCCTCGAGTTGACCCGCTTTCGCGAGAACCTGAAACAGCTCTCCAACATCTGCTGTGGCGGACCGCGCTCGGCAGAGCACTGCGCCATCCTGGAGACCCTGGAATCGGGGGTACCATCCCGCCACGAGCACCATGATCACGAGCACTCATAAACCCGGCCCCCACCCCTTGCGGCGGGAGCCGAACAGGCGCACAATCGGCGCGTTTTTATCACATGTGGCGATTTTATCGCCATATTCAATGACCAAGGCAGGAGTCTATATGGCCAAGAAGAGACGGGTCGATATCATCGACCAGGCCCACGATCATCAGCGTGGCATCATTCAGGACAATCATCTGAAAGCCCTGGTGACTTCCCCCCTGTTCCAGGCGCGGGTCGAGGCGAGCAAGAAAGGCAAGGGCAGCTATCAGCGCAAGGCCAAGCACGGCAAGCGGTGGGAGCCCGGCCAACAGCGGATGCAATGCGTCTGCTGCTGAGCGGGTTTCCACCCCTTCATCTCAAAACAATCAGGGCGCCCATGGCGCCCTGATTGTTGTTGCGAAAGCGGCCGTTTGCTCACTGCTTTGCTGCAAGATGTGTGAACGCCTTCTCACTCGTCCATGAAAAGTTCGAGCAAGACGTTGAGATAGCGATGACCGAGGGAGGTCAGCTGCCAGCTGTCGCCGAGATCCAGGATGAGCTCCTTGGTCTGGGCGATGGCGAGCATGGTCTCCACCCGCTCCAGCGCCAGGCCGGTATAGGCCTCGAATTCCGCCTTGGGGGCCGGCTCGAACAGCCGGAACCGGTTCATGAAGTACTCGAGGGGCAGATCGTCCTCGGTCACCGTCCACTGGCTGTCCAGATAGGCGCGGGCGGGATCCAGATAGCCTTTGGGGTGCTTCACCTTGGCGGTGCGCAGGATCTGCTGGCTGGCAAGATCCGTCACCTTGCCGTGGGCGCCACAGCCGATGCCGAGATAGTCGCCAAAGCGCCAGTAATTGAGGTTGTGACGGCACTGATAGCCCGCCTTGGCGTAGGCCGAGATCTCGTACTGCTGGTATCCCTGGGCGGTGAGCATGGCGTGGCCCTGCTCGTAGATGTCCCACAGGGTGTCATCTTCCGGCAGGGTGGGGGGTTTGGAGGCGAATGCGGTGTTCGGCTCTATGGTGAGCTGATACCAGGACAGATGCGGCGGCGCGCAGTCGATGGCCTGCTGCAGGTCATAGAGCGCATCTTCCAGGCTCTGATCCGGCAGGCCGTGCATCAGATCCAGGTTGAAGGTGGGCAGTGATATGGCGTGAGCCAGCTCGGCGGCCTTGCGCGCCTCCTCTGGCCCGTGGATGCGGCCGAGTCGGGTCAATTTCTCCTGCTGGAAGCTCTGCACCCCGATGGAGATGCGGTTGATGCCCGCTTTCTGGAAGCCGGCGAACTTGTCCGCCTCGACGGTACCCGGGTTCGCCTCCATGGTGATCTCGCAATCCGGAGTCAGGGGGATGCGCGCCCGCACCCCGTCCAGCAGGGCCAGCATGGCCTCCACGCTCAGCAAACTGGGGGTGCCGCCACCGATAAAGATGGAGGAGAGCGGTCGTCCCTGGGCCCAGTGCAGATCCTGCTCCAGATCCTCCAGCAAGGCGGCCACGTACTCGAGGTGGGGCAGCTCTCCCTTCTGGGCGTGGGAGTTGAAGTCGCAGTAGGGGCACTTCTGGACGCACCAGGGCACGTGGATATAGAGGGAGAGAGGCGGCAGTTGCAGCATGGGCATTCCAGTGTTCAGCAATCAGGGATCAAAACGGGGGCCAACTCTACTGTTCCCCGCCATCGCTGGCAATGGTTGTGGCACAAGCTGGGAACGATGAGCAAAACGGGGGCCGATGGCCCCCATTGTAGATGAAACGCGCTGCGGCGTATGCCGGTGCCAGGTGTGGCCTCAGTGGGCCGCGGCCAGGGCGGCCTTCAACTTGGCCAGGGCCTGGCCCCGGTGGCTGAGCTGGTTTTTCAGCTCGCTCGGCATCTGGGCCGAGGTACAGTCGTGATCCGGCACGAAGAACACGGGGTCATAGCCAAAGCCGTGCTGGCCGCGGGGTTCGTCCAGGATCATCCCCTCCCAGCTCGCCTGACAGATGATGGGGGTGGGGTCGTCGGCGTGACGCATGTAGACCAGCACACACCAGAAGCGGGCGCTCTTGAGGTAGTCGGGGGCACCCTGAAGCTCTGCCAGCAGCTTGTCGATGTTCTCCTTGTCGCTGGCACCCGGGCCTGCGAAGCGGGCGGAGTAGACACCGGGGCGGCCGTGCAGCAAGTCCACTTCCAGACCGGAATCGTCGGCGACGGCGGGCAGACCTGTGATGCGGGCGGCGTGACGGGCCTTGATGATGGCATTTTCGACGAAGGTGGTGCCGGTCTCCTCGGCATCGGTGACGGCGAACTCGCTCTGGGGGATCACCTGGATCTTCATATCGGCCAGCATGGCGGCCAATTCCTTCACCTTCTTCTGGTTACCTGTTGCCAGGACAAGCTTGCTCATCACGCACCTCCGCAAAAATTAATCTGCGCATTCTATGCGGGGCAGGCGTTTAGGCAAAGCGCTGATTAGCTCCCGTCGGAACTGGCCGGGGCTGGGATGCGCTGCTCGGAGCTGTGGTAAAAATACATCTTTCCCCAGTGGAATAACCAAAGTGATTAAATGCCATTTCAATTCATTACTCTGAGTCAGTAGACTCGCGCACCAATCCAATCCCCTGGTCTTGAGGTGAACTGATGCCATTGATCCTTTTGCTCGTACTCCTGGTGTTGTTCAGCCCGCTGGCCATCGACATCTATCTGCCCGCCATCCCCCAGATGGCGGAGCAACTCGGCGCCGAGGTGACCCTGATGCAGGGCACCATTACCTGGTTCCTGTTCAGCATGGGGCTGGGCCAGTTGCTGGTGGGGCCGCTCGCCGATCGTTACGGTCGCAAACCCATCGCGCTCGGCGGCGTGCTGCTCTACGGCCTGAGCGCCCTGGCCGCCGGTTTCGCGGCCAGCCTGGGGGAGCTGATGCTGGCCCGGGTGCTGCAAGGCTTCGGCGCCTGCGCCACCTCGGTGGCGGCCTTCTCCGTGGTGCGTGACAGCTATGGTCCCAAGAAGAGCGGCCAGATGATCTCCTACTTGAATGGTGCCATCTGCTTCATCCCCGCCCTGGCTCCCTTGCTCGGTGGCTGGCTCACCGCCAAGGCGGGCTGGTCGGCCAACTTCTGGTTCATGGCGGGCTATGCCGTCATCGTCGGCAGCTGGCTGCTGTGGCGCATGCCGGAGACCCGACCGGAGGAGACCAGCAGCGCCGGCCCGCTCATCAGCTGGTCCCGCTAC
This sequence comes from Aeromonas intestinalis, assembly GCF_054052485.1. Lineage (NCBI taxonomy): Bacteria > Pseudomonadati > Pseudomonadota > Gammaproteobacteria > Aeromonadales > Aeromonadaceae > Aeromonas > Aeromonas intestinalis. Next base: position 24,461 of record NZ_JBSTYK010000013.1, on the reverse strand, counting down.
AGCCCGGTGCTGCGCTCCCCCAGCTTCCTGTTCAACGCCGGCCTCTGCATGCTGTCGATGGCGGTGATCCTGGCCTATGTCACTGCGGCCCCCGTGCAACTGATGGTGAAGCTGGGTCTGGACATGAACGGCTTCAGCTACTGGTTCACCGCCAATGCGGCGCTGAATATCCTGGCCTGCTTCCTGGCCCCACGCTTCATTGCCAGGGTCGGCCCAAGGCGCACCCTGCGCATTGGCCTCTTGGTAATTTCGCTCTCGGCCATCGCCCTGACCCTGGTGCAGCACATCGAGCACCCGCTCGCCATGATGGGCCCCGTGTTCCTCTCCAGCATCGGCTTCGCCATGGTGCTGGGGGCGGCTGCCGGCATGGCGCTGGCGCCCTTCGGCCACTGCGCCGGCACGGCGGCGGCCCTGCTCGGTCTGTTCCAGATGAGCGGCGCCGGCGCCCTGGTGGGGATCACCGGTGCCCTGGTGGCGGATCCCCTCAATCAGCTAGCGCTGCACATGTGGCTGCTGTTGCCGCCCCTGCTGGTGCTGCTGACGCGTCACGGCCGCCGTCTCTGCCTGCAGCCTTGAGTGCCAGGGGCGTGCATCCGTGATGGATAAGGCCCCTGTACTGGCGATAAATCCTGTGCTCTGATGGGCACAATCAGGGGGCCTTGGGCCCCTTTCTTCTTGGGACGCACTCGTCTGTGCCCCTTTATACGGATGACTTCAGCGGAGAACAGCGGATGAGCCAGACAATCAATGCCGCCCTGGTGGGCTATGGCTATGCAGGCCAAACCTTTCATGCCCCCTTCCTGGTGACCACGCCAGGCCTCACCCTGCGCTGGGTGGTGAGCCGGGATGCTGCCAAGGTGCACGCCGAGCTGCCGGGCAGCCAGGTGGGGACGCTGGAGCAGGTGCTGGCCGATGAGAGCGTGGATCTGGTGGTCATCGCCACCCCGAACGATACCCATGCCCCCATCGCCCGTCAGGCCCTGCTGGCCGGCAAGCACGTGGTGATCGACAAGCCGTTCGCGCTGGATCTCGCCGAGGCGAAGGCGCTGGTGGAGCTGGCGCAGAAGCAGCAACGGCTGCTCAGCATCTTCCACAACCGGCGCTGGGACGGGGACTTCCTCACGGTGCGCCGCCTGCTCGCCGAAGATGCCCTGGGACAGATCGCCCAGTTCGAGTCGCACTTCGACCGTTATCGTCCCGAGGTGCGCCAGCGCTGGCGGGAGGCGGGCGGCCCGGGCTCGGGCCTGTGGTTCGATCTCGGTCCTCACATCCTGGACCAGGCGCTGCAGCTGTTCGGCCAGCCAGAGTGGATCCAGGCCGATCTGGCGGCGCAGCGTCCCGGTGCCCTGAGCGATGACTACTTCCACGTGGTGCTGGGCTACGGGCCGCTGCGGGTGATCCTGCACGGCAGCTGCCTGGTCTCTGCCGACATGCCCCGCTTCGTCATCCACGGCAGCCGCGGCTCCTTCATCAAGTTCGGCATGGATGTGCAGGAGCCGCAGCTCAAAGAGGGCCTGCGTCCTCCAGTGGCGGGTTGGGGAGTGGATCCCGCGCCGGGCCAGATCAGCCGCATGGTGGAAGGGCTGCCCGTGCAGGAGCCGGTGAAGGGGGAGGCGGGCAACTACGGCACCTACTATAGCGGCGTCTGTGCGGCCATCCGTGGCGAGGCAGGCAATCCGGTGCCGGCCGACGAGGCGCTGGCGGTGATGGCGCTGCTGGATCTGGCCCGGGAGAGCGACAGCCAGGGCCGTCGGCTGAGTTGTCAGAAGTTGTCTGACTGATCCCGGGCTTTCACGCAGAATTCGATGGTATTCAATAGCGGCCAACCACTGTGGGTTGGCCATTTTTTGGATGATTATTGTGCCAAGTTGCGTTTTTAATTGGCTTTTATATTAATTTTTGCCGCTATAGTAGTTATTTTTATCCAGCCCACGAGAAAATATCATTGTGATACGCGTTTTCATCGGCTGTGTATGGCGTTATATTTCGCGTGTCTCTTGGCTCCCGTTCTGATGGTTTTTTCACGGGGACAAGGGGCACAGTGATGGCCCTGACGGCCGTCTCTCCATCTTTATTTGAGGATATGTACATGAACAAAGTACTGGTAGCCGGTATCCTGGGTCTGATGTTGACCGCTTGTGGTCAGAAAGAAGAAGCCGCCGCTCCGGCCGCTACTCCGGCCGCCGACGTTGCTGCAACCGTTGAGAAGGCTGCTTCCGACGCTTCTGCCACCGTAGAGAAGGCTGCTTCTGAAGCCTCTGCTACCGTAGAGAAAGCTGCCGAAGACGTGGCCACCAAGGTCGACGCTGCAGTGAGCGATGCCAAGGCCAACTAAGCCTGCACCTCATCTGAAAACGGGCCCGACGCTTGGGGGGGGCCCGTTTTTTTATGGCCGTGTTTTGAAAGGTGGCAGGTTGCCTGCATCAGCCCGCTGAATCGACTCAGGCCAGCGGCTCCACCAGCAGGATATGGGAGTCGGCACCGATGACCCTGACCCGGCTGCCTGCCGGCAAGGGCTGGGCACAGCGCACCGTCCAGACGGTGTCGTCCAGATGGACCCGACTCATGCCCTGGCTCACCTCGTCGAGCAAGGTGAGCTCCCGCCCCAGATAGCTCTGCATCCGCTCGTTGATGGGGGCGGCGGCATCCTGCAGTGAGCGATCCCGCCTGTGCTGCCAGCGCCACCAGGCCCAGGTGGTCAGCAGGGACTGCACCGCAAACAGCAGCAGTTGTACCTGCCAGCCGAAGGGCCAGAGCAGCAGCAGTATGCCCACTTCCAGGGCGGCAATGCCGGTCCAGAGCAAAAAGCCCACAGACCCCATCACCTCGATGGCCAGCAGGGCGAAGCCCAGCCCCAACCAGTGCCAGTGGGTCAGCCCCTCCAGCAGGGCGCTCATGGTTGCTTGCCAGCCTTGTTGAACAGCTCGGCCATGCCGGCGACCGAGCCTATCAGGCTGCCCGCCTCCAGCGGCATCATGACGATCTTGCTGTTCGGGCCTTCGCCGATGCGGGCGAGAGCCTCGGTGTATTTCTGGGCGACGAAGTAGTTGATGGCCTGCATATCCCCTTCAGCGATAGCTCTTGAGACCATATGGGTCGCCTTGGCTTCCGCCTCGGCGGCCCGCTCCCGCGCCTCGGCGGCGAGGAAGGCGGCCTGACGCTCACCCTCGGCCTTGAGGATCTGGGACTGTTTCTCCCCTTCGGCCTTGAGGATCCGTGACTGACGCACCCCTTCGGCTTCCAGCACTTCGGCCCGTTTCTGGCGCTCGGCTTTCATCTGGGCGTTCATGGCGTCGATCAGCGCCATCGGCGGGCGTACATCCTTGATCTCGATCCGGGTCACCTTGATGCCCCAGGGGGCGGTGGCGGCGTCCATGGTGCGCAGCAGCTTCTCGTTGATGGTGTCGCGCTGGGAGAGCATCTCGTCGAGCTCCATGGCGCCGAGCACGGTCCGCATATTGGTCATGGTCAGGTTGCGGATGGCGCTGGTGAGATCGTTGACCTCGTAGCCCGCTTTACGCGCATCCACCACCTGCACGAAGCTGATGGCGTCGATGGTGACGTTGGCGTTGTCCCGGGAGATCACCTCCTGGGCCGGGATGTCCAGCACCTGCTCCATCATGATGATCTTGTGGCCGACCCTGTCCACGTAGGGAATGAGCAGGTTGAGGCCGGGGGAAAGGGTGCGGGTATAGCGGCCGAAGCGCTCCACCGTCCAGTTAAAGCCCTGGGGCACTATCTTGATGCCGGCGCTCAGGGTCGCGAGCACCAGGAACACAAAGATCCCCAATACAATCAATGACTCATTCATTATTAAGCTCCTTATGAAACACTTTCACTAGCCTAGAGTCTGGTGCGCAGCACCACAAGGACATTCACTCGCCTTTGCCATTGTGCAGGTTTACTAATTACTAAAACGCATTAAAGAGCATTTTTTATTATTTTGAAGGAATAAGCAGCCTGCCTATAGTCGCCCCAGTTGTCGACGTATGCCGAGGAATGGGCCGAGATGGATTATTTACCTATGTTTGCCAAGTTGGAAGGCCGCCCGGTACTGCTGGTGGGCGGGGGCGAGGTCGCCCTGCGCAAGGCGCGCCTGCTGCTGGCATCGGGTGCCCGGCTGACCCTGGTCTCCCCGGTCATCGACGCCGCCTTCAACGAATTCCACGGCCGCTTCACCCATCTGGCGGAGCGCTTCAGCCCCGAGCATCTGGCAGGCCAGCAACTGGTGGTGGCCGCCACCGATGATGCCGAGGTCAACGCCCTGGTCTATCAGAGCGCCAACCAGCGCGGGCTCTTCGTCAACCTGGTGGATGACCCCGAGCGTTCCAGCTTCATCTTCCCCTCCATCATCGATCGCAGCCCCATCGTGGTGGCCGTCTCCAGCGGCGGCAAGGCGCCGGTGCTGGTGCGCCTGCTGCGCGAGCGGCTCGAGAGCCTGCTGCCCCGCCATCTCGGCGGCCTGGCCGAACTCTCCGGCCGGGTGCGCAGCAAGGCCAAGCGGGTGTTGGTGTCTATCTCTGATCGTCGCCGCTTCTGGGAGCGGGCCTTTGCCTCCAATACCCTCGGCAGCCTGGTGGAGAAGCAGGACTGGCAGGGGGCAGAACACTGGCTGAACGAGGGGCTGGACAAGGCGCAGAGCGAGCTGGGCGAAGTCGTACTGGTCGGTGCCGGTCCCGGCGATCCGGGCCTGCTGACCCTCAAGGCCCTGCAACAGATCCAGCAGGCGGAAGTGGTGCTCTATGACCAGCTGGTCTCCCCCGAGATCCTGGAGCTGGTGCGCCGTGACGCCACCCTGGTGTCGGTCGGCAAGAAGGCGGGCGCCCACAGCGTGCCGCAGGAAGAGACCAATCGCCTGCTGGTGGAATACGCCAAGGCAGGCAACCGGGTGGTACGCCTCAAGGGGGGCGATCCCTTCATGTTCGGCCGCGGTGGCGAGGAGCTGGAAGTGCTGGCTGCGGAAGGCATCCCCTTCTCCGTGGTGCCCGGCATCACGGCCGCCGCCGGTGCCACTGCCTATGCAGGCATTCCACTCACCCATCGTGACCATGCCCAGAGCGCCGTCTTCATCACCGGCCACTGCCAGAGCGAGGGCAAGGAGCCGGATTGGCAGCAGCTCGCCGCCACCAACCAGACCCTGGTCATCTACATGGGGCTGATGCGCTCCGAGCACATACAACAGCAGCTGGTGAGCCATGGCCGCAGCGGCACTACCCCGCTGGCCATCATAGAGCGGGGCACCCAGGCCAGTCAGCGGGTGCTGACCGGCACCCTGGATGAGCTGGCGACCCTGGCGAGCCAAGCCCAGAGCCCGTCTCTCATCGTCATCGGCGAGGTGGTGGCCCTGCGCAAGCAGCTCGCCTGGTTTGCCGAAGGGGGAAGCCCCCTGAGCGATGAGTTCGGCAGCACGGATTTGAAACTGGTGAGCCTGGCCTGAGGCCGCTCACCCCATCGATTTTTTGGCGCAGCCCAGGCTGCGCCGCACTGAACCAACACCGTGCCCAGAGCAGGCGCGATAGCAATGAACCGAGGACCCCGACATGGATCGTGAAAGATTGACGCATTTGCAGCAGCTGGAAGCCGAGAGCATCCACATCATCCGCGAGGTGGCTGCCGAATTTGAAAACCCGGTGATGATGTACTCCATCGGCAAGGACTCCTCCGTCATGCTGCACCTGGCCCGCAAGGCCTTCTACCCGGGCAAGATCCCCTTCCCGCTGCTGCATGTGGATACCAACTGGAAGTTCAAGGAGATGATCAAGTTCCGGGACGAGACCGCCAAGAAATACGGGCTGGATCTCATCGTCCACAAGAACCCGGACGGTCTGGCCATGGACATCAACCCCTTCGTGCACGGCAGCGGCAAGCACACCGACATCATGAAGACCGAGGGGCTCAAGCAGGCGTTGAACAAATACGGCTTCGACGCCGCCTTCGGTGGCGCGCGCCGGGACGAGGAAAAATCCCGCGCCAAGGAGCGGGTCTACTCCTTCCGTGACAAGTCCCACCGCTGGGATCCCAAGAACCAGCGCCCCGAGCTGTGGCGTGTCTACAACGGCCAGGTCAACAAGGGGGAGAGCATCCGGGTGTTCCCGCTCTCCAACTGGACCGAGCTCGACATCTGGCAATACATCTATCTGGAAAACATCGACATCGTGCCCCTCTACTTCGCGGCCATGCGCCCGGTGGTGGATAAAGGCGGCATCAAGATCATGGTGGACGACGAGCGGATGCCCATCGGGCCGGAAGACGAGGTGAAGCATGAGCTGGTGCGCTTCCGTACCCTCGGTTGCTACCCGCTGACCGGGGCCATCGAATCCAATGCCACCACCCTGACCGAGATCATCGAGGAGATGCTGGTGACCACCTCCAGCGAGCGGCAGGGGCGATTGATTGACCACGATCAGGCGGGCTCCATGGAGCAGAAGAAGCGTCAGGGATATTTCTAAGGAATCGACACATGAACAACCATATTCAGACCGCCATCACGGAACAGGGCATCGAAGCCTACCTGCACGCCCAGCAGCACAAGAGCCTGCTGCGTTTTCTCACCTGCGGCAGCGTGGATGACGGCAAGAGCACGCTCATTGGCCGCCTGCTGCACGACTCCCAGCAGATCTATGAAGATCAGCTCAAAGCCCTGGAATCTGACAGCCAGAAGCTGGGCACCACCGGCGAGAAGCTGGATCTGGCGCTCTTGGTCGACGGCCTGCAGGCCGAGCGCGAGCAGGGCATCACCATAGACGTGGCCTACCGCTATTTTTCTACGGCGAAACGCAAGTTCATCATCTCGGACACCCCGGGCCACGAGCAGTACACCCGCAACATGGCCACCGGCGCCTCCACCTGCGATCTGGCCATCATCCTCATCGATGCCCGCAAGGGGGTGCTGGATCAGACCCGTCGCCACAGCTTTATCGCCAGTTTGCTCGGCATCAAGCAGTTCGTGGTGGCGGTCAACAAGATGGATCTGGTGGAGTTCAGCCAGGCCGTGTTCGAGCGCATCAGTGCCGAATACCGTGAGTTCGCCAAGAAGCTCAGCGTCGACACCATCCATATCGTGCCGGTCTCGGCGCTGGACGGGGACAACGTGGTCAACCAGAGCGACAAACTGGCCTGGTATCAAGGTGAGACCCTGCTCTCCTTGCTGGAGACCGCCGAGGTGGAGCGCGAGCTGGAGCGCCATCCGGTGCGCCTGCCTGTGCAGTATGTGAACCGCCCGAACCTGGACTTCCGGGGCTTTGCGGGCACGCTCGCCTCCGGCGTGCTGCGGGTGGGTGACAAGCTGGCGGTGCTGCCGTCCGGCAAGCAGAGCACGGTGACCCGCATCGTCACCTTCGACGGGGATCTGGAATACGCCCTGCCGGGTCAGGCCATTACCGTGACCTTTGCCGACGAGATCGACATCAGCCGCGGCGATCTGCTGGTGGATGCCGCCCATCAGCCCCAGGTGACCCAGAACGTGCTGGCTCACATCGTCTGGATGGGGGAGGAATCCTTGCAGCCGGGGCGTGCCTATGACGTCAAGCTGGCCACCAAGAAGAGCCGCGGCCAGGTGGAGGCCATCCGCCACCGCGTCGAGATCAACAAGCTGGACGAGCTGCCAGCCTCCGAGCTCAAACTCAACGAGATCGGTCTGTGCGAGCTGAGCCTGACCGACCCGGTGGCGTTCGACCCGTATCAGGAGATCCGGGACACCGGCAGCTTCATCCTGATCGACCGTCTCTCCAACGTCACCGTCGGCGCCGGCATGATAGTGCAAGGGTTGGCCGCCAAGGTGGTAGCAGGGCAGTACAGCGAGTTTGAAATCGAGCTCAACGCCCTGGTGCGCAAGCACTTCCCCCACTGGCAGGCACTTGCCATCGGTAACGACACAAGCAAGGAGTAGGCCCATGACCTGGCAACAATCCCTGGTGCTGGGTCTGCTGGCTGCCCTCGTAGTCCTGCTGATCCAGGGCAAACTCCGTCCGGCGCTGCTGTTCTCGGGCGCCGTGCTCATCACCTACCTGAGCGGGCTGGCGGACATCAACGCCGTGGTGGCGGGTTACACCAACAGCGCCCTGCTGACCCTGGTGCTGCTGTTGCTGGTGTCGCTCGCGGTGGAGAAGACCCGGATCATGAGCTGGTTCGCCAACCTGGTGGGCACGGGCTCGTTTAACAAGGTATTGGTGAAGGTGTGGTTCTCCACCGCCTTCCTGTCGGCCTTCGTCAACAACACCGCCGTGGTGGCTTCCATGCTGGGGGCGGTCAAACGCAACCCCAACCATGCGCCGTCACGGCTGCTGCTGCCCATGTGCTTCGCGGCGACTTTCGGCGGGGTGCTGACCCTGATCGGCACCTCCACTAACCTCATCGTCAACAGCTTCCTCGTCAAGATGGGGGCCCAGCCCCTCGGCATGTTCGACTTCTTCATGGTGGGCGCGGGGACCCTGTTGACCGGTCTGGTGGCCGTGCTGCTGTTTGCCCGCCACCTGCCGGAGCAGGACACCGAGATGAGCCGGGAATCCGGCTACTTTCTGGAGGCCAAGGTCGGTATTGGTTCGCCCCTGGCCGGGCGCAGCGTCAAGGAGAACGGCCTGCGCAGCCTCAAAAGCCTCTATCTTGCCGAGATCATCCGTGGCAACCAGGTGATCTGCCCGGTGCAGCCGGAGCACGAGTTGCACGAGGGGGACATGCTGCTGTTTTGCGGCGACGTGGAGAGCGTCGGCGTGCTGCAGGAGCTCAAGGGGCTGGATCTCTACGGCCAGCATCGCCTCAACGGCCAGCATCTGGTGGAGGTGATCGTCAGCCACAGCTCGCGCCTGGTGGGGCAATCCATCAAGGATGCGGAGTTTCGCACCCACTTCGATGCCGTGGTGCTGGCGGTGCGTCGTGGCGAGACCCAGCTCACCGGCGGCCTCGGCCAGATTGAACTGCACGCGGGGGATACCCTGCTGCTGGCGCCCGGCCCCAAGTTTGCCAGCAACAAGTCCCTCTCCCGGGAGTTCGTGGTGGTGAGCGGACTGGAAGCCTCCACCCGCCTCGATGGCAAGCGCAGCGCCGCCGTGGTGCTGGGCTTTCTCGGGGTACTGGCGCTGTCGGTGCTGGATCTGGTGCCGCTGTTCAAGGGCTTGCTGGTGATGCTGGTGGCGCTGCTGTTCTCCCGCATCCTGACCCTGGACGAGATCCGCCGCCGCTTTCCGCTGGATATCTGGCTGGTGGTGGGCGGGGCGCTCGCCATCGCCGATCAGCTGGAAAAAAGCGGCCTGGCCCGCCTCATCGCCGACTGGCTGATGGGGGAGTTCAACGGCGCCAGCCCCTTCATCGCCTTCCTCGGCATCTATTTTTTCACCCTGGTGCTGACCGAGCTGATGAGCAACAACGCCGCGGCGGCCCTGGCTTTCCCCATGGGCTATCAGCTGGCGCTGAGCATGGATGTCTCCACCATGCCGTTCATTCTGGCGGTACTGTTTGGGGCCAGCTCCAGCTTCATACTGCCTTACGGCTATCAGACCAATCTGATGGTCTACGCGGCGGGCAACTACAAGATGCCGGATTACCTCAAACTGGCCCTGCCGGTCTCCCTGGCCTACAGCATCGGGGTCGTCATCATGGTGCCCCTGCTGTTCCCGTTCTAAGGCGGCGCCACCGGCTTGGGGCATCGGTGGGAAGATAAATAGACGACGGCCCAGTTAGCCGTCAGTGGCGGGTAACTGGCCGGGCTCCAGAGAGCCGGAGAGTTTCAGCATTGAGGCGCAAGCCCAGCAAGGAGTGTGAATGAGCAATATCGTGTGGCATCAGCATGCCGTCGACAAACAGAGCCGCGCCGCGCAGAAGGGGCAAAAGCCCCTGGTGATCTGGTTTACCGGCCTGTCCGGGGCGGGCAAATCCACCCTGGCAGGGGCGCTGGAGCAGGCGCTGGCGGCCGAGGGAAAACACACCTATCTGCTGGATGGAGATAACGTGCGCCACGGCCTCTGTGGTGATCTCGGCTTCGACGATGCAGCCAGGCAGGAGAATATCCGCCGTGTCGGTGAAGTGGCGAAACTGATGGTGGATGCGGGCCTTATCGTCCTCACTGCCTTTATCTCGCCGTTTCGCGCCGAGCGGGATCTGGTGAGAAGTCTCTTGGGAGCGGATGAATTTATCGAGGTGTTCGTGGATGCGCCGCTTTCCGTCTGCGAGGAGCGCGACCCCAAGGGGCTCTACAAGAAGGCGCGGGCAGGAGAGATCCGTAACTTCACCGGCATCGACTCCGCCTACGAGGCCCCGGAAAATCCGGAGATCCACCTGCTCAACGCCGACAAATCGGTGGCAGCGCTGGTGGATGAGCTGCTGGCCGCCCTAAGGCTGCGGGGCTTTATTGAATGATGTCGATATTCTCCACCGATCATTGATAGCGAGGGGGCTAGTGCCTCCTCTTAATTGCCTGCCAACAATTCCCCTTATTGCAGTGGCTAACGGCTTAATGGGGGTTATTGTATAGTGCTCAAAGGTTAATTTTCCTCTATCTAAAGCTGCGCTCTGCGGTAAATTTTGAACGCAGCGTAAAATTTGATAATAGCAGGATCTTGTTAGGTGCTTACACCCACTCTGGATTAGAGGCAACTCCTTTGGAAAGCACTGCTAACCAAGGTCGTGCAATAACTTTACCTTCAAGAGAATGTCGATCAACTTCATGCCCAAATATTGCGTCAAACCCTAGTTTCTTTGCTGAAGTGCAGATAAGCTCAATTAAACCACGGGAAGAGTTAAGTTGAATAACCACGCTTGCAGCTTCTTTAGGGAGATCAGACTGCCGTGAAAGATTTACAACCATCTGTTGAAGATGATCCTCCAGCGTAGGATCTGAGAATGTCATTCGTAATACATCACCAGTTTTCCACCCATTATGCCAGAAATCACGCTGTATATTTAGGGTTCTTGATGCTATCTGATGCTGGCTTAGAGACAGCCTAAGATTCTCTGATGCTTCATAGTTAGCTGTGGTGTCCAGTATTTTTGCGTGACTTGATATAGATACCTTGGCAATTTTTTTACCAGCTCCTTTGGCGAAGTCAATATCGCTTGTAAAGAAAATTGCAGTATGAGGAACGAGCAATATTTCTCCCGGCTTGGGTGGCGGAGGTATCATCCATGTGTCAAAATCTTGTTCTGTTCCATGAAACCAGCAAGGTAAATTAAGCTTTTCCTTTAAATTGTCTGAGATTTTCATTGTTCTGCTATTAGTCCATTTATTTAAACAATAACATTTATATTTTTCCTCTGCCACATGGGTAAGAAATTTTTCGGTTATTCGCCAAAAATGAACTCCTTTCTACCACCTAACGCTTTTAACGCATCAAACACATGTTTCGAAGGTATATCCACATACGCTCCTTGAGAAACCTAACGCCCGCAGCAGGCGCGGCGTTGTAGTGAAGGCGAAGCCACAACGAAAAAGCCGTCGCTGTGCCTGCGATTGTTATGTCTTGACAGCCTCATGTTTGACTCTTGAGACATTCGTATACAAACGAGCCGATGACTGAGCCAGTAATACCAAGTGCTAATGCAAACACACTAGATAAAACCAGTGCCGCAATAGGATGTTTTTTTACATGAGTAATTATTCTGTAATATAAATATTTTTTTATGCGCTTTATGTCACTTTGAGTGCTTTCAATATCTGACTTAGATACTCTTTCTTGCTTCAATCGCTCTTGGCACTCATCACATATTTGAGGCTTATGACAAGAAGCTATTAAATCGGTTTTTATGCCATTCATATCAAAGAGGCATCCCCGCGTCTCGTCGTGGGTAAAACTTGCCGCTTCTCCAAAATCAGGAATTCTGTTTCCCGCGCGGCGATACAAAAGTGTATACGCATATAGTAAACGGTAAATGACATTTTCTAGTGGAATATTATAGTGCTCGAGGATATCGCTGACTTGATGAAAGGTAAATACAACTTGATTATTTCCAAGTCTTCTCGAATACCAATTATCCTCAATCGGAACATTTACAATAGCGATCATAAAGTCAGCATTAAATTGATTGGGGAGCTGTTCTTTTAATGCGCTATCTGAAAATTCCCAGTCAAAACCATCAGAGTCACAACGAAGCGAATAATTGTCTATATCCTCGACAACTTCAAAAGTCTTAGATGACCAATTTCTAATTTTTTTAGGCTGGAGCCCTAAAGGTAAGTGCCCTATCGATACCAGCTTGATCTTAACTTTACTCATAAGATTCCTTTAGAGACATAACAGTGATTAGATGGAAGGCGGTACTAACACATTAATACAGCCTTCCATCTAACTCCGCCTATCCCTGATACCGAGCATAAAAAATCATATTTTAAATCAATGTGCTACTTGCCGAACCCCGAAACCAAACGTGTTCGCTTGACTTCCTCTTTTTACGCAACCATTACCACGGTATAGAAAGACAGCGAAGGCATTGGTCATGGCAAGCGCAGGCAACGCTACCGCCCCTGAATTACAGCCTCCAGCTTGCTGCTTGCTATCAGTGGTGTTGCTCTGGCTTGGCTCATGGCTGACTCCGGCGAGAGGTGATCCTGATTGCCATGTTACCGAACGGAGCTGGTTAGGAAAGGGGGAACAGGCGATTTCTCAGCCAAGATCAATAAATTGGGGGGACAACGGGGCTTGCGGCAGGTTGGATAAGAGGGATCTCAAGGCGCGACGCTACCCGCTCAAGGCTCAAGGCTCAAGGCTCAAGGCTCAAGGCTCAAGGCTCAAGGCTCAAGGCCCAACGTCCACAACTCACGGTGTATGGATGGGGGAGTGAGCAAGGCCATTGCCCTGCCGAGGGCCATGCGGTGTAGCCGAGAGGGTCGGCCTGGCAAGGGCGAGCAGGTGGTTGGGACGGGGCGAAAGACCCGCTGCTTCAGTCGACGACTCGAATTTGAAACCCGCTCAGACTCCCATGCACCATCAAAAAGAGGGGCCCGCTGCCGGTGACGGCAGGGGCCCGTTTTTATTGTTAGCGCACGGTCTTTATATAGGGTCTGGTTTCCTCCGTGAAGGCTTAGCGGGCGAGCAGGGGTCGACCACTGGGCTGCTGTTCACTGGCTGCGTGGGGGGCGGGGCGCTGCTGGAACTGGCGCACCAGTCGCTCCAGTTCGCCGAGTTGGCGCACCAGCGCCATGACTCCCTGCACCGCGTGCTGGCTGCCCTGGCTGGAGTCGTCGGCGAGGCGCTTGATGCTGAGCACGCTGCGGTCGATGTCGGCCGTGACCTGGGATTGTTCCTGCACCGCCTGGGCTATCTGGTTGCTGCCGGCAGTCACCTGCAGCAGGCGCTCGCTGATCTGTTGCAGCACGTCGCCGGTGGCGGAGGCCTTGAGGCGGCAGCTGGCGGAGAGCAGCTCCCCTTGCGCCATCGCCTGCTCCGCATCCCCGGCGCTGCCCTGCAACAGGCTTATCATCTTCTGGATCTCGCCGGTGGAGGATTGGGTCTTGATGGCCAAGGATCTGATCTCGTCCGCCACCACGGAGAAGCCGCGCCCCGCCTCGCCGGCGCGGGCGGCCTCGATGGCGGCGTTGAGGGCCAGCAGGTTGGTCTGGTTCGCGATGCTGTTGATCACATCCAGGATGCCGTCGATGGCCCGGCACTGGGTGGCGAGGGTGTTGATCACCCCCTTGGAGGTGACCAGCTCGCTGTGCATCCCTTCCACCTCTTCTATGGTCTCCTGCACGCGGAGGTTGCCCTCCTTGAACAGATCCGCGGTCTCGTCCAGCCGATCGGAGGAGGCGGTGGAGCTCTGGGACACCTCGCGGATGGATTGGGCCATCTCGGTGATGGCGGTGGCGACCTGGTTGGTCTGGGCCTGCTGTTGCTGCAGGTTGTCGGTGATGGTCTCGGCGTTGTGCAAGTCCGTCTGGGCGGAGGTCAGGATCTGCTGGCAGGTCTGCTGGGTGCGGGCCAGCACGGCGTTGAACTCGGCCTGGTTCATCTTCATGGCGAGCTCGACGGCGGCGAGGCGATCGACCCGGCCGGTGTAGAGCAACTGCATCAGCGGGTTGTCGAAGCGGTTGCGGGCCAGCTCGCCCAGCTTGCCAAGGCGCCGGCCAAGGGCGTTCACCACCAGGAGACCCCCGATGAGGGGCAGGGCGGCGAGCCCGGCCAGCCAGCCGGATTCATGGCCGTAGCCGAGACCCAGCAGGGCGACGAGGGCGAGCAGCAGGCAGCCATTGAGCACCAGCGTGTGGGAGAAGGCCGGCAGGCGCAGGGCCAGGGGCGTTTGTCCCTCTCTCAGGCCCGCGTAGACCTTCTCGGCCCGCCCCTTGAGCGCCTCGTCCGGCGCGGTGCGCACCGACTGATACTCCACCACCTTGCCGCTCGCATCCTGAATGGGGGTGACGAAGGCGTTGACCCAATAGTGATCCCCGTTCTTGCAGCGATTCTTGACCGGCCCCATCCAGCTCTTGCCCTCCCGGATATGGTTCCACATGTCGGCGAAGGCCTGGGTCGGCATGTCGGGGTGGCGAACCAGGTTGTGGGGGGCGCCCTGCAACTCCGCCAGGGTGAAGCCAGCTATCTGGCAGAACTCCTCGTTGGCAAAGGTGATGCGGCTCTCCAGATCCGTGGTGGAGATGAGATTCTGATGCGCCGGGTAGAGGCGCTCACGCTGGGTAACGGGCTGGTTGACTCTCATGGGGGCGTCCGACAATGGGGATGATGAGTCCCGATCATTCGGGACTAGTCGTCCCACTGCAAGCCGCGCACCAGAGTGCCAAGGGGCGCTTAAAATGCGTTCGACATGCATGTTATTTGCCCAGGACGCATGGATTGCTGAAAACCGCCAAGGCCAGAACCGCGACTAGCTGAATCGATTCGCTTTTTGGGAGCCGTTTTGGCAATGACAGTGCCGGTTTCGCAATTTGGCAAGCAGAAAGCGGGAGCCCGCCCGGGCTCCCGGCTGATTCAGGCGGGGATGTCCGGTGCGCTGGCGGGGGGCGCAATCTGGGTTTCGATCTGCAGATGGGTGGAGAGCAGGGTCTTCAAATCCTGCAGGTACTCCTCCAGCGGCGGCTCCTCCAGCAACAGGGCGAGTTCGTTGCCCACTGGAGTGAGGCGGTAGTAGAGCAGGGTGAGGTGGCTCTGGCGCTGGCGCAGCCGCCAGTGCTGATTGCCAAAGGCGAACTCCACCCCGTCGGCGGGCAGGGGGCCGGATTCGAGCTCCCCCCGGTGCAGCAGACCGAGATCGAACAGCAGCAGCAATGCGCTGTAGGGCACCCGATATTTGCCGAGCCCCATGCGGGTGACCTTGGCGCGGCTCAGCAGGCTGGCCCCCTTGTGCATGCCGAGCAGCAGGCGTTGCTCATCGCTCCCCTCGTAGTGGCAGCAGAGGGCGCAGATGCGCTGGAACAGCTGCGCCTCGCGCTGGGTCATCTCCTTGAGGGTGCTGAGGGCGCGGATGGAGAAGCGGCCAGGGGTGGCGACTTCCAGGGCGAAGATCCGCCCCCACAGCTGCTGCATGGGCACCATGCTGATCTCTTCGGCCAGTTGCAGGAAGCGGGTCAGCCAGTCGCTGTCCATCTCGCCGCCGGCGGCCGTCTCCTCGCAGTGACGCGAGGCCATCACCATGATGGATTCCAGATTGCGTTGGCGGGCGGCCTGCTCCGCCAGTTGGCGGAAGGTGGCGCGCTGCTCGAAGGTGCTGTCACTGTTGCGGGTCAGCATGCCGTCGATACCGCGGCTGCGGGCCAGGCGCAGGGTCTGCTCCTGGCTGCTTAAAATGGAACTCTCTTTCTTGGGGGGCGGCAGATCGGCCATGCTGGCTCCGTGCTGGCTGAGGGGATTCAGGCTGGTATTGAATGTTACTCCAAGCAGGCAAACGAGCAATCCCCAGAACCTATCCACGATCTTACTGTGAGCTCGTGATCAAGGTTCATGTGCTGCTCGCTTAGGTGGGGTAAAGAGTGCTCACGTATATCTATACGTTCCGGTTCCTGCGCAGCTCTTTGCCTTGCTGACGACCTCTCGTTACAGGTCGTGAAAAGATTCTCAAGCGGGGACGGGCCCCCGATGTGCAGGCCGGATAACAAAAAGGCCTCCCGGGGGAGGCCATGTTGATTGCATATCAAGGCAATAGACGCAGCGGCTTACTCTTCGTAGACGCTGACGTCGGTCGCCTCCATGGAGTAGGAGGCTGTGGCCATCTCATGGCTCGAACTGATCGTGCGCATCTTGCCCTTCACCCAGATGGCGTCCCACAGATCATCCACCGGTGCGCCCTTGGGGTAGCTCACGTAGATCACCTGGTTGGTGGGGGGAGGCGGGACATGGATACAGGCGCCGAAGTAGGGCACCAGCAGGAAGGCGGTGACCTTCTTGGCATCCCCTTCGAGCGGCACCACGAAGCCCGGGATGCGCAGGTCCTGGTTGTCCAGCTTCTTGTTGACCCCGCCCACCGGTTGCGGCACCGACGCCATGTTGCCATCGTGGCTGACCTGGGGCGGTGGCAGCAGTTTTTCACCCTCTGGAATGAGGATATCCCAGTCGATTGTCTTGTAATCCACGGCGTGGGCAGGCAAAGCCAATATGCCCAGCAGCACGGTCAGTACTTTCCACATCCTGCTCGTTCCCTTTGTCATCGTCATATCCGGATACTCATGCCATCGCTCAGGCTGTAGCGATATGCGCGGGCGGCGGGTAGCAAGCCTATCACCATGCCCGCCAGCCACACCAGTCCCAGCAGTTGCCACTCATAGGCACTCGGCAGGCCGATCCCGAGTTGCAGGCCATAGTGGCTGAGCAGCCAGGGGGTGGCAAGCAGCTGCCCGAGGTAGAGGGCTCCGACGCCGAGGGCGATGCCGAGGGTGGTGAGAGCCATGGCCTCCAGCGCCAGCAGCAGGAACAGATGAGACGGCCCGGCGCCGAGGGAGCGCAGAATGGCGAGCTCGCGGCGCCGCTCGTTGAGCCCCGCCAGCAGGGTGGTCAGCATGCCGATGAGGCCCGCCACGACCACGAAGCCTGCGATGACGGTGAGCGCCGTCTCCATCACGCTCATCATGCCCCACAGCTCCTGCAAGGCGGCCCCCGGCAGGATGGCCATCAAGGGTTCGCCGGTGTAGGTGTTGATGCCCCGCTGCAGCTGGAACGCCAATATGCGATTGCTCA
Source organism: Aeromonas intestinalis (assembly GCF_054052485.1). Taxonomy (NCBI): domain Bacteria; kingdom Pseudomonadati; phylum Pseudomonadota; class Gammaproteobacteria; order Aeromonadales; family Aeromonadaceae; genus Aeromonas; species Aeromonas intestinalis. The sequence goes on along the minus strand of NZ_JBSTYK010000013.1, from coordinate 7,356 downwards.
ACCCCACCATAAAGGCGGTGATGGTCTTGGGGGTGAGATCTTGCTCAAGCGCCTGCTCGGCGGTGACATTCTTGCTGTGACGGCCTGTGTCCCAGCCGAGGTGAATGGCCTCGATGCCCGCCAGCGGCACGTGCACGGTGCGATCGACCGGGGTGCCGGTCGGCGCCAGTATCCCGACCACCTTGAACGGCAGGTTGTCGTGCTGGCTGAAGGAGGTGTTGCCAGCGCCGTGGGCGATGATGATGGACTGATCCAGCTTGTAGCCGAGCTTTTCGGCCACCTGGGCGCCGAGCACCGCCTCGAACGGCGTCTCGAACGGCCGGCCTTCGCGCAGCTGCAGCGACTGTTGCTGACCGTACTTCAGGTGAGTGAAGTAGTCCCCGTTGGTACCGAGCACCCGAAAGCCCTTGTGGGAGTCCCCGAGGGAGAGGGGGATGGTCCAGGCGATGCCGGGGCGCTGCTTGATGGCCTGATAGGCATCCCAGCCCACGTTGTTGGTGGGGTTGCCAATGCGAAACACCGAGTAGAGCAGGAGGTTCACCTGGCCGGAGCGGGCGCCGACGATGAGATCGGTGCCCGAGACGGTGTTGGCGAAGCTCTCGCGGGCCTCGGTGCGCACCCGCTCCACCCCGAGCAGCAGGGTCACGCTGATGGCCACGGCCAGCAGGGTGAGCCCGGCGGTGAGGCGGCGGGCCCAGAGACTTTGCAGGGCGAGTTTCAGCATGGCAACCTCCGTGTCCTGAATGGCTGGCAGCCTGCCTGCGCGGGCGGGCAGAGGTTCTGGTTATCGATCTTCATGCAGCCCTCCGGTTGAGCTGTTGCAGGTTCTCCACCCGGGGGAAGAGGGGTTCGAGATAAGGGTCGTGGCTGACGAAGACGAGGGTCGAGCCCTGCTTGTCGCACTCCTCGAACAGCAACTTGATGAAGGCGGCCCTGTTGTCGGTATCGAGCGCCGAGGTGGGCTCGTCGGCGATGACGAGCGGTGGGGAGCCTATCAGCGCACGGGCGGCGGCGACCCGTTGCTGCTGGCCGATGCTCAAGGCATGGACGGGCCTGTGCAGCGCCTCATCCGGCAACTGCAATTCCCCGAGCAGGCGGCGGGCTTCCTGCTCTGGCGTGCCCCGCAGTCGGGAGCGTTTTTGTGGAGAAAATGTTAGCGCCGTAGTGACATTGTCCAGTACGGATAAAAATGGCAGCAGATTGAACTGCTGGAAGATATAACCCAGATTGGCCGCCCGGAAGTGGTCACGGGCGCGGCCTGAGAGCTGGGCCAAAGGCTGGCCCAGCACCTCCAGGGTGCCGTGGTTGGCGGTCTGGATCCCGGCCAGCAGCCCGAGCAGGGTCGACTTGCCGGAGCCCGAAGGCCCCTTGATGAATACCCGCTCCCCTTGCGCGATATGCAGGGCGGGCAGATCGAGTACAGCCTCGCCACCTGGCCAGGCGAAGGCCAGATCGCGGATCTCAACCACGGCTTTGTTCATGGGATCACCAGCTCAGTTTGTAGGCGGACGGGGTCAGCTCGGCCGCGGTCTGACCGGCGGGCAAGATGCCCTGCACGCTCAGTTTTTCCAGGCTCGGGTAGACGGTAAAGAGGGTGGCTTCCAGCCCGGTCAGCTTGGCCGGCGCCTGGCAGTTGTAGGTGTACATGGCTCCGAGATCGGCGTGACCATCTTCGTGATGGTGTTCGTCGTGATCGGCGTCAGCCTTGTCATGGTCATGGTCATGGTCATGGTCGTGATCATGCTCTTCCTTGGGGGCGTTGATCTCCTGCTGGGCCAGGGTGCAACCGGCGGCAGGATCCAGTCGGAAGAGGGCATCCGGCTGCTTGAGCTGGGCCATGGCCTTGGCGTATTGCGCCTTCTCGGTATCGGTCTTGGCGGCATGCTCGAAGCCCACCAGATCGGCAGCAGGGGCCTGCAGCTCGATCATCAGCTGGTTGCCGTCGAGTACCAGGTTGAGGTGGCCGTGGCCATGCTCGTGAGCGCCGTGGCCGTGGCTTTCGTGTTCATCGTGGTTGGCTTGTACGCCAAAGGCGGCGACCGCCAGGAACAGGGTGGCTGCTTTCATCGTTAATCCTTTCAAATTCATTGATAAATAATGGAAATATCTAAACGAACGGGAAAGAAGCGGCTGGTGGGGCACGGATGCTGTAGTGGGGGACGCCGAGATGGTCGATGGGGGTAAAAGCAGTGGTGAGGGAGGGATAGGCGATAAAGGGAGCGGCCGGAGGCGCCAGGGTGGGCGTCAGGGCCAGCTTGCCATCCAGGTGGAGGGCGCAGACGAGGCAATGGTGATCATGACCAGGCAGATCCGCTTCCAGCGGGTGCTGCGCCAATACCGGTTGCAACCACAACCAGCCGAGCAACAGCAACCAGATTTTCAGCTTGGAACGAACCATAAGCCCCTGTGGAAAGGGCGCCATCAGCGCCCTTTTCTCTGATTCAGAGATGGGACTTGATGAGCCCCATCACCTTGGTGATATCGGTGGCATCGAGCTGGCCATCTTTGGCGAACAGCACCTTGCCTTCTTTATCCAGCAATATGATGGCCGAGCTTTCCGGCGCAAGATCCCAGGCATTGCGGGCCATACCCTTGGCGTCCAGCACCATGGCGGACCAGGGGAACTCCTTCTTGCTGTCTTCGGCGCTGCTCTTCACAAAGCCGGAGGTGCCCCAGATGGCATCATTGCTGTTGATGATGGTGACGGTCTGGTATTGATCATGGGGCAGCTTGGCGGCCTTGATCGCCTCGATCATGGGGCCGTTGAGCTCCTTGGCGCTGGAACGACCCGCGATGTGCTGGATCAGAAATACCTTGCCAGTCAGCACCTTGCTTTGCCAGGGCTGGTAGCTTATCTCTTTGTCCTTCAACACCAGTTCGCCTCTGTCGGCGATGTTGACCAGGGGAACCTGGGCAGACTCCTTGATGTTGTGGGCCATGACCAGGCTCGGCAGCAGCGCCAGAGTAAGTACGAGATGTTTCATCCGTATGACACTCCTTTGTTATGTTATAACGACTTGTGGTTGAGGGGAAGAGGCACACCACATCCTAAACTGATCGGACCTGTTTAAAAAGTGTTAAATGTTATCGCCTGGCGGAGGGTGCCATCCTTGCCACCCAGAGGCGGCCCGCTGGCAAGCGGTCGCTAGAATCGCATGCAGTCGATAAAAATCAACTTCTTGCAAACTGGTTTGAGCAGTGGCGTCAGTAGAGGGGTTCGCTCACCAGCGGGATCTGGGCCATGGTCATCTGCTGGGCCAGCAGGGGGGAGCCGGTCAGCAGCACGTGACGCTGATTGCCGATCACCACGGTGTCTCCCTTGAGGCCGCTGTCTGCGGTGATGGCGAGCCAGGCAGGGGAGACGCTGCCGATGCTGATGTTGGGGTAGATGATGCTGAGCATGTATTGAGGGGCGAGCTCCGCCAAGAGGCTTGCCATCAGCAGCGCCTTCTCGTCGCTGTCGGCCTTGTTGTCCTGCAGGGCCTGCAGGGGGGGCGCGAAGTGATCCATCTGCTCGGGCGGAGTGGGTATGGCGTTCAACCACTCCTGCAATAGATGCACGCTGGTGGCCAGATCCTTGGCGGAGAACTGTTGGGCCAGGGGTTTGAGATCGCCCTTGAACTGGTAGAACAACTGGGAGTAGTTGGGCCGCACGCAGGGGAGCTTGATATTGGCCGGATGAATGCAGGGAGAGACCCGCATCTGGTAGAAGGCATCCTCCTGATATTGTTGATAGGCCTGCCAGAACTGGGTCGATTCCTGGCTGTTGTCGTGCAGGGTGAAGGCCTGCTCCAGATTGCGAAACTTGGTGGCGGTTTCCGGGCTGCTCTGATTGATCTGGTTGATGCTGCTGTAGAGGCGCGGGCTGATATAGGAGTAGAGCGTCTCCAGGGGATAGTTGAGGGAGGCATCGAGTTGGGTCATCTCGTGGCGACTGGCGGAGAGAATGTGTTCGTCCGTGCTCAGTTGCAGGTGTTTTTGCTGGCCATCGGCGGAGAGCCATTGCCAGCTGAAATTGACCTCCTGAGCGCAAGAGGTGCCCACCATCAGACTCCACAGCAGAGCTTGTGCCAGTTTCATGAGGATGCTTCCTGCGCCGGTTGATATTAAACAACTAGGTGAGAGCGCGGGATTTGGATTGCTCCAATGAGGCTTTAGTTGGTAATTAATTGATAAGGCTTTAAATTTAATTTCTAAAATATTCGATTTGGAGGACGACCATGAGAGCTGGCGCCATATTCCTGCTGTTGTTAACCACCCTGCCGGCGGCGGCGGGCCAGGTGATCGTCAATCAGGGGCTCTCTCCGGCGGATACCTTCGCCCTGCGGGACAGGCTGGCACGTGAACACGGGTGGCAGGAGTGGTTGCGTTTCCAGCAGGCGGTCAAATGGCTGGAGGTGCTGCCGGTAAACTGCGATCTGGTGGGCAGTGCGGGTGGAGAGTATCGCTGCGGCGATGACTACTATCGCCCCTATCGCGACAACGGCCGCGACATCTATATCCAGGGGGATCCGCCGGGCAGGCAGCCAAGGACAAACAAAAAGGCGCCATAAGGCGCCTTTTTTGCACGAGGACGCGGCTTATTTGGCAGCGTAACGCTCGGCAGAGGTCAGGATCTCGGCTTCGGCGGCGGCCTTGTCGCCCCAGCCTTCCACCTTGACCCACTTGCCCGCTTCCAGCTCTTTGTAGCGCTCGAAGAAGTGCTGGATCTGGGCTTTCAGCAGCTCGGGCAGATCGTTCACATCCTTGATGTGATCGTATTGCTTGGTCAGCTTGGAGTGCGGCACGGCCACGATCTTGGCATCTTCGCCAGACTCGTCGGTCATCTTCAGCACGCCGACCGGGCGGCAGCGAATGACGGAGCCGGCCAGCAGGGGGTAGGGAGTCGGAACCAGCACGTCGACGGGATCCCCATCCAGGGACAGGGTGGCGTTCACGTAGCCGTAGTTGCACGGGTAGAACATCGGAGTGGACATGAAGCGATCAACGAAGATGGCACCGCTGTCCTTGTCGACTTCGTATTTGATCGGGTCGGCGTTCTGCGGGATTTCGATGATGACGTAGATGTCGTCGGGCAGGCTCTTGCCAGCCGGTACCAGGTTCAGGCTCATGACATTTCCTTTAGCATGTTGGAGTCGAGTTTGCAGGCCGACATTATAGCGATGTCCCGTCAAATGACCATATTTCGCGGCCACTGCGACAGCCTTGGTACCACAGTGGCAGCTTGGGTCTGCCAAATTCCGGTGACCTTGGTAGAATGCCCACTCCCTTCATTGGACAAGGCAGTGGTATGCACATTCATATTCTCGGGATCTGCGGCACCTTCATGGGTGGTCTGGCGGTGTTGGCGAAGCAGCTCGGCTATCGGGTGACCGGCTCGGATGCCAATGTCTACCCCCCCATGAGCACCCAGCTCGAGCAGCAGGGCATCGAATTGACCGAGGGTTATGATCCGTCCCAGCTCGATCCCGCGCCGGATCTGGTGGTGGTCGGCAACGCCATGAGCCGTGGCAACCCCTGCGTGGAGTATGTGCTGGATCGCAACCTGCCTTATATCTCGGGCCCCCAGTGGCTGCTCGAACACGTGTTGAAAGATTGCTGGGTGCTGGCCGTGGCGGGCACCCATGGCAAGACCACCACCGCCAGCATGCTGGCCTGGGTGCTGGAGTACGCCAAGCTGGAACCCGGCTTCCTCATCGGTGGCGTACCGGGCAACTTCCCTGTCTCGGCACGCCTGGGCTCCGCCCCCTTCTTCGTCATCGAGGCGGACGAGTATGACTGCGCCTTCTTCGACAAGCGCTCCAAGTTCGTCCACTACCATCCGCGCACCTTGGTCATGAACAACCTGGAGTTCGACCACGCGGACATCTTCCCGGATCTCGCCGCCATCCAGCGCCAGTTCCATCACCTGATGCGCACCGTGCCGAGCAACGGCCGGGTGCTGTTCCCGCAGGCCGATCACAACCTCAGTGCCGTGCGCGAGATGGGGTGCTGGAGCGAGGTGGAGCTGGTGGGCCAGGACGATGCCAAGTGGAAGGCGGTCAAGCTGGCGGACGACGGCTCGGTGTTCGAGGTGTGGCTGGACGGCGTCAAGCAGGGGGAGGTGCACTGGGAGTGCATCGGCGAGCACAACGTCAGCAACGGTCTGATGGCCATCGCCGCCGCCCGCCACGCCGGCGTCATGGTGGAGCACGGCATCGCTGCCCTGTGCCAGTTCAAATCCCCCAAACGCCGTATGGAGCTCAAAGGGGAAGTGGCCGGCGTCAGCGTCTATGACGACTTCGCCCACCACCCGACCGCCATCGAGACCACCCTCGGCGGCCTGCGCGCCAAGGTAGGCAAGGCCCGCATCCTGGCGGTGCTGGAGCCCCGTTCTAACACCATGAAACTCGGTGTACACAAGGAGGAGCTGGCCGGTTGCTTCGACGGTGCGGATGAGGTGTTCTTCTTCCAGCCGCCGAACATCGGTTGGGATCTCGGCGAGGTGACCGCTCATATGCGCCGCCCGGCCCAGGTGTTCGGGGAGCTGGACGCCCTGATCGACGCCCTGGTGGCCGAGAGCCGTCCGGGGGATCATATTCTGATCATGAGCAACGGCGGCTTCGGCGGCATCCATGACAAGCTGCTCGCCCGCCTCCAGCAGAAGATCGCGAGTTAACATGGATAAACAGATCACCTTGGCGCTGACGGGGGCCTCCGGTGCCCCTTACGCACTGCGTTTGCTCGAATGTCTGGTACAAGCCGATTACAGGGTCTATCTGCTGGCCTCCTCGGCCGCCCGGGTGGTGCTCAAGACCGAGCAGCAGGTGGATTGGCCGGGCAGCCCCAAGGAGTTGTCTGCCTACCTCTGCCGCCAATACGGCGCGAGGGAGGGGCAGATAGTGGCCTGTGGCAAGGAGGAGTGGTTCTCGCCGGTGGCCTCCGGCTCGGCGGCCCCCAGGCAGATGGTGGTCTGTCCCTGCTCCATGGGCACAGTCTCGGCCATCGCCAACGGCACCTCGGACAACCTGCTGGAGCGGGCGGCGGACGTGGTGATCAAGGAGCGGGGCCAGCTCATCCTGGTGCCCCGCGAGAGCCCGTTTTCCGCCATCCATCTGGAGAACATGCTGAAACTGGCGCGGCTCGGGGTGACCATCATGCCGGCGGCGCCCGGTTTCTACCATGAGCCCAAGAGCATCGAGGATCTGGTGGACTTCATGGTGGCGCGGATCCTGGACCACCTGGGCATCGAGCAGGCGCTGACCCAGCGCTGGGGCTACGCCAAGCCCTGAATCCTCGCAGTCAGGCAAACAAAAGCGGGGCCCCCCCCGAAATTCCGCGGCGCGGTTTATTTGGGGGGGGGGGTTGGGTACCGAA
>NZ_JBSTYK010000012.1:0-137021 GCF_054052485.1 Aeromonas intestinalis | reverse complement strand
CCCACCACCAACAAACCCTCCCAAACCAAACAAACCCCCGGGGCGGCCCCCCCCCCCCCCCCCCCGGCACTCCAGCTATCTGCTCTGAATGACGCCTGTCATCCCGACACCGACCTCAGCCCTGGCTCGCCTCCTCCCGTCCCTGCTTCTTGCGATAGCGGGATTGGGAAGGTGTGGGCTGAACGTCCATCAGCCCTGGCTCGCCTCTTCCCAGCCCTGCTTCTTGCGATAGATAGTCGAGGGGCTGATCTCCAGCAGGGCCGCCGCCTTGGGGATGTTGCCGTCACAGCTGGCGATGGCCTGCTCTATGGTCTCCTTCTCCACCAGCCAGAGCGGCCGTATGGGGGCTCGGCTCGGGGCCTGGGCGACCACCTCGGTGGCGCTTGCCGCAGGCAGCACAGCCACGCGACCCTGACCGCCATTGAGAGGAGGCGGCAAGATCTCCGGGCTCACCAGCTCCCTGTCGTTGAGCACCACTATGTTGCGCACCACGTTCTGCAGTTCGCGTACGTTGCCGGGCCAGGGGTAGTCCAGCAACACCCGCACCGCCTCGGCATCGAAGTCTTTGAAACGTTTGTTCTCTTCCTTCGCATAACGCAGCAGAAGATCCCGTGCCAGCAGCAGGATATCCTCGCCACGCTCCCGCAGGGGGGGCAGGCTCAGGGGGATGACGTGCAGCCGGTAGTAGAGATCCTCCCGAAAACGCCCCGCCTTCACCTCCACCAGGGGGTCCCGGTTGGTGGCGCAGACGAAACGCACATCCACCGTCTCCAGCTTGCCGCTGCCGACCCGCTGCAGGGTGCCGGTCTGGATGAAGCGCAGCAGCTTGCTCTGCAGGTCGAGATCCATCTCGCAGATCTCGTCCAGAAACAAGGTGCCGCCGTCCGCCAGGCTGGCCGCCCCCTTGCGATCCCCCTGGGCGCCGGTAAAGGAGCCTTTCACATGGCCGAAGATCTCGCTCTCCATCAGATCATGGGGGATGGCGGCGCAGTTCAGCGCGATGAAGGGCTGCTCCCGGCGCGGGCTGCACTGATGGATGGCCTCGGCGCACACCTCCTTGCCGGTGCCGCTCTCGCCGGTGATGAACACGGTCGCCTTGCTCGGCGCCGCACTCTCTATGATGCGGTAGACCGCCTGCATGGGCATGGAGGCGCCGATGAAACCGGCGAAGGAGCTGCGCTCGAAGTTTTCCCGATACTGGGCCACCAGGGAGCTGAGCTGCTGGTGCTTCAGGGCGTTGCCGGCGGTGGCGCACAGTCGCTTGCCGTCAAACGGCTTGGTCAGGAAATCGAAGGCCCCGAGGCGCATCGCCTCCACCGCCACGTCCACCGACCCGTGGGCGGTGATCACCACTACGGAGCAAGGCAGCTGTTGTTCGGTGATCTGCTGCAATATCTCCATGCCGGACATGTCCGGCAGCTCCAGATCCAGCAACACCACGGGAGGAGGGCTCGCCAGCAGTTGCGCCAGCGCCTGCTGGCCACAATCGGCCAGCAGTACCTCATAGCCATCCTGGGCCAGATACTGCTCATAGACGACCGCCAGACTGCGGGTATCTTCCACCAACAGGACGCGAGGTTTGCTTTCAGCCACGGGATCCATCCTTGCGATTGATTTTGTTGTCTATTCTGCGGGCGATGAGCCACACACTCAAGCCATGACAGCCAGCTTTCTGAAGCCAGGTGCTGCCAGTTGAAAGTAAAAACGGCTCCCTGAGGAGCCGTTTTTGTGCAGCATGCTGCTTATTTCTTGGCATCCGCCGCTTCGGCAGCCGGCTTCTCGATAGCCAGCAGCTCGACGTCAAATACCAGCACGGCGTTCGCCGGGATGGAACCTGCACCGTGCTCGCCATAGGCCAGCTTGGACGGCAGGAAGAACTTGAACTTGGAACCGACCGGCATCAGTTGCACGCCTTCGGTCCAGCCCGGGATCACCTGGTTGAGCGGGAAGGTCGCCGGCTCGCCGCGATCGACGGAGCTGTCGAACTTGGTGCCATCGGTCAGGGTACCGGTGTAGTGAACCTTGACGATGTCGGTGGCCTTGGGCTTGGCGCCGTCACCCATCTTCTCGACCAGATATTGCAGGCCGGATTCGGTGCTCTTCACGCCCTCTTTCTTGGCGTTGGCGGTCAGGTACTCTTCGCCTTTCTTCAGGTTGTCCACGGCATCCTTGTCAGCCTTGGCCTTGGTCAGCTCGTTGATCTTGGCGTCGTACTCTTGCAGAACCTTCTGGATCTCCTCGTCGGTCATGCTGGCTTCTTTGCCCAGACCGTCGGTCACCCCTTTGAGGATGACGGTGTTGTCCAGCTTGATGCCGAGCTCTTGCTGACGCTCCAGGGTATTGGCGATATAACGACCCATGGAGAGGCCGATCGCATAGCCGGATTGCTCTTCAAAGCTCTTGGCTTCAGCCTTGGGGGCCTCTGCTGGCTTGCTGGCTTCTGCCTTCACCTCTGCATTGTTGGCAGCCGGCTTTTCATCTTTTTGGCAACCAGTCAGGCCGACGGTAACGGCCGCGGCCAGCAGGGACACCTTCAGAAAATTGTTCATCAGTTTCTCCAAAACTCTAAATACCGCTCTCGGTTCCTTCATGAAATGAGAGGTTTATAGTGATAAGCGCCTTATACTAACGCCCTGATCGCAGGTAACGAAAGCATGAGACAGGAAAAATGATCAAAAGTGCCATTTATCTCTTCGGTATTTGTCTGATGCTGACAGGTTGCGAACAGAGCTCATCCCCGGACCAGCAGATCCCCCTCGCCAGTCAGGGGTTGCTGAGTGCGGATCTCTCCAGCGATGGCCGACAGGCCATGGTCTCCAGTCTCGGACAGGGGACCGTGGTCTGGGATCTCGACAAGGGGCAGGAGCGCTGGCGTTGGCGGCAGTCCGACAGTCAGGACAACTTCGTCACCCTCACCCGCTTCTCCCCGGACGACAGCCATGCCATCACCGCCACCCAGGACACCTTCGCCATCTGGCGGCTGCAAGATGGCCAGTCCCAAGGCTACTACTCCCTTCCTGAATCCAGGCTGAGGGACGCCGCGCTCTCGGCCGATGGCACCCAGGTGCTGATCGGGCGCGAAGATGGCAAGGCGGAAGTGGTGGATACCCGCACCGGTCGCCGCTTGCAGTTCCTCGGCCACAGCGAGCAAGTCAATACGGTGGATCTCTCCCCCAACGGCCGTTACGCCCTCACCGGCGGCAACGACTACAGCGCCTACCTGTGGGATACCCGTACCGGCCAGGTGGTGTGGCGCTTCAACCACGGCGGCCGGGTGGTGATGGCAAGGCTCGACCCCAGTGGGCGTTTCGCCTTCACCGCCGACAGCCGCCAGGCCAGCATCTGGGATCTCAAGACCGGCAAGGAGCAGAGCCGGCTGCAGTTTGACCACCGCTTCGAGGTCTACACCTCGGCGCGCTTTGCCAGCGACGGTCAGTGGCTCATCACCGGGGCCCCCTCCCGTCAGCTCTCCCTGTGGCGGGTGAGTGATGGCAGCCAGCTGCAGAGCTGGCGCGTCTCCCCCCATCCCAAGGTGAAACCGCCGAGCGCTGTGGTCTATGGCGTGGCTTTGCGCGACAATAGCCACCTCGTCAGCGCCAGTTCCAGTGGCCTGGCCGAAATCTGGACTATCAAGTAAGGACCAACAGGCCCATGAGTCAGCAACTTAACGATCGCCTCGAGACCCTGGAAAGCCGTCTCGCCTATGCCGAATACACGGTGGAGCAACTCAACGACGAGGTGACCACCCAGGGTCGTGAGCTCGATCGGCTCAAACATCAGATCCAGCTGTTGATCGACAAGCTGCAGAGCGTGCAACCGAGCCAGATCGCCAGCATGGCGGAAGAGACTCCGCCGCCGCACTACTGAGTGCCGCGCCAGTCGCCCATAAAAAAACCCGCAACGAAGCGGGTTTTTTTTATGATGCCAGAGGGCAGATCAGTGCTGGTGACCCTTGCCACCGCAACCGCCACCACCGCAGCAACCGCCGTGACCGTGGTCGTCGCCGTGATCATGACCGTGGTCGTGGCCGTGATGACCACCGCCGCAGCAGCCGCCATGGCCATGATCGTGATCATGGTCGTGATCGTGGCCATGGTCGTGACCGCAGCCACCGGCACCGTGCACGTGGCCGTGGGCCAGCTCTTCGGCAGTGGCGGCACGCACTTCCTTGACTTCAACCTTGAAGCCCAGAGTCACGCCGGCCAGCGGATGGTTGCCATCCACCTTGATGAACTCTTCGGAAACCTCGACCACGGTCACCGGGCGGTGGCCATCGTCGGTCTCGGCAACAAAGGTATCCCCTTCAGACACTTCCATGCCATCGAACAGCTCGCCCGGCACTTCTTGCACCAGGTTCTCGTCATACTCGCCGTAGGCCTGGCTCGGGGCCAGGGTGACCTCGAATGCCTCGCCCACACTGCGGCCTTCCAGCTCGGCTTCGAGGCCGGAGACCAGATAACGGGTACCGTGCAGATACACCAGAGGCTCTTTACCGACAGTGGTGTCGATGACTTCACCGTGTTCGTCGGTGACCGTGTATTCCAGCGTAACCACGCTCAGGGGAGCTACTTTCATGTCAGGGATCCTGCGGATAGAAAAAAACGGGGCCAGAATACCTCAAAAAGGTGGCCAAGCATATGATCTGCCGCGCCAAGGCGCGCTGAAAAATCCAGCAGACCACAGCGCCACTGACCAGACCCCGAATATACGGGCTGGCCTGCTGGCCGGACGGGACGGCGATGGCCGCTGGATGTCGCGGCTCCTGTCCCTCCGGTCAGGCGCCATGCCGACGGCCCTTATTCGGGACGAAACACCCCGATGACCTGTTCGGCGCCACGGGTCGCCTTGTCCACCTCGGCCTGGGTTTGCACCTGGGTGTCCCCGCAGTCGACACAGGTCACCTTCTCGACTCCATGCTCCATATACAGCATCATGGTGTCCATCTTGCCGCACGCCGGACAAACTGCACCGGCAATGAAGCGTTTTTTACGTCTGGCTTCCATTTTTGTTACCTCCAGGCAGCATCATATCAGGGTTTTCACATGATCAGGAGCTTGCTAAGTGTTAGTAACAGGCTAGCTTTACAAACCAAGGAGTTAGATAAAAAGCTTCAGACGCTATGACTTATGACTCTGAGTCCTTCCGATAAGGATTTTCGGTTCATCAGAGTGGGGGCTGGTTGATGGAGCTTATTTGGGCTACCAAAGATTTGGTGATTGCTGGTCGTCCGTATACTGGCTTTCCGATCCTGCTTTGGGACACGATGGAGAGTTGCGTTCCCGCCAATGATTTCCTTCGTCACTACCTTCTGCGCGGGGCTATAGGGTCAACAAAGTCCTGGCCAAGCACTGGCCGTGCACTGTACGACTTCTTCAGCTTCCTCCAGGCACATGACATCGATTGGCGCGACGTTGACCGTGGTGAAGCCAAGAGCATTGTCGCAGCCTACCGAGACTACTGCCTGGTTGAGTGCAAGTTGGCTCGTTCAACAACACGGCAACGGTTGCACTATATCTGCAAGTTCTACGAATACGCCCAGACACAGGGATGGGTGAGCAGTCTGCCGTTTCGCTATGAAGAGCGAACGGTCAAGCGTGAGGTCGGTTTTTTGGCCCACGTCGATGCCAGGGGTGGCAAGACCATGGCAAATGACGTGATGCCGCGCGCGCATAGTGTATTACCAAAGTTTTTGAGCATGGATGAGATCAGGGCGCTGTTGCAGGCTGCGGAGAATCCCCATCACCGAATGATGATGCTGTTTGGGCTTCGGACCGGCTTGCGTCGCGAGGAAATCGCCACGTTCCCACTGGCCTACATCTCCGATACCGACAAGAACGGCAGGCGAGAGCGCAATATTCTGATTAGTCTCGATCCGTTCGATGATAATGGCATGCTGACGAAAGGCAGCATGCCACGCAACATCTACCTCAGTCGCCGCTTTCTTTCCGAGTTGCATCGTTACGTGGTCCAGGTGCGCGGTGACCGGAGCTCTCTCAGCCCAACGAAATACAAGCCGCTGTTCCTCAACCAGTTTGGGGAGCCCTTCGCCAATGATGGCAAGGGCATCGAGCGCATCGTCCGCGATATCGGCAAGAAGGTCGGCATCAAGGTTCATCCTCACATGCTACGCCACACCTATGCCACCCACACTCTGGTAACTCTGCAACGACATCGCGGCGACATAGATCCTTTGGTGTTCGTGCAGCGGCAACTCGGACATAGCTCGATCCAGACGACGATGGTGTACCTGCATTTGATAAACGAACTGGCCGATAGCGCGGTGTTGGCCTACGACGACGAGCTGAACGACAGTTTGGAGACGGCCTGATGGGCAAACGCAAGGTCTATGGCAGAATCGATCTCAACGCTACGCAGGTCGAGCACAGCCTTGCTCAGCAAGGGCATGACGTCGTGCTGCCCGAGGACATACCTCCAGCAAGCACGCTGGTCGCATTTGGACGCAATGCCACTACCGCCCGAAACTTCGATTTTTCCCCCTGGTACGGTTCAGGTATTGATACGATCACCTATGCCTGCCAGAGGCAAATTGAGCGCTTCTTGGCCGGGCAAGATACTCAGGTCGAGGCCAGCACCGTGGGGAGCTACTGCTTAAAGGGTATGCGCAACTTCCTCGGTTACCTGCGGCTGCGTGTGACCCAGCTCGGATACGGGCTGAGTCTGGCTGACATTGACCGCGACTTGATCGACGGCTACCTCGGATACTTGGCTGGCCAGGGCTTGGTTATATCCACCCAGAAGCAAGTCTATGACAGCACGAAGTCCGTGCTTCTAGCACTCGGCCAGCGGGGACTGATCACCTTGGTCATCGCCGGTGATGCAGCCACCTTTCCACGCAACCCTTTCCCGCACAGCAACAGAAAGTTAAAGGGCGAAACTCCGCTACCGAAGGCCCAGCGCCAAGCGTTCGCCGCGGCGCTCAAACAGGCGGTCATGCCGATCTGGCAGGACGATATACCTCTGACCAGCGAGCTATTAGCCTATGCCCTGCTGATCGTGGCGTTGCATACAGGGCGCAACACCACTCCGCTGCTGGAGATGGGGCGCGAATGTCTACGCGCCCACCCCAAGGACAACAGCACCTTCCTGATCCTGTGGAAACGGCGGGGGCATAACACCAGCAAAGTCATCCTTCGGGGAGAAAGCACGAATGAGCGCCTGCTGGAGTCAGCTCCGATCATCAGGACGAATGTCGAGCACCTGATCCGACGCGTGATCGCTCGCACCGAACCGCTACGCGCTAAGGCTTCCCACGATGTTCAGGCACGCATCTGGCTGTATCGGTCACGCAGCAATAAAAATTGTGGTCAGGTCGATACACTGTCTGAAAGGAAATTGAAGTATGCGATTACGAAGCTTGTAGCTGACTACGAGCTCACGGACACCGATGGGCAGCCGCTGCGCATCAACGTCTCACGCCTGCGCAAGACCTTCGCAAACCGCATCTTCGAGATCCTGGACGGTGATCTAGCAACGACCGCCATTGCCCTCGGTAACACGCCCCAGGTGGCCGGTCGGCACTATATGACGGCGGATGAGGGGGCCAAGCGCAACTGGCGATTCATGGGCAATGTCATGGTCGAGGAGTTGCTGGCTCACACCATCGGCATGACCTATAAGACGCCGATGGGGCGTTGTAGTGACCTGGTAAACGGTCAGTACGCCCCCAAGCGGGAAGGTGCTACCTGTATTAACTTCCTCAGCTGTCTACGCTGCCGGAATTACGTGGTGACGGGCGACGATCTGCACAAACTGTTCAGTTTTTATTTCCGTGTGTTTGCCGAGCGCGAGCACATGGACAAACGGCGCTGGCAACGAGATTACGCGCAAGTACCTCGGCTGATTGACGACTACATCGTGGCTGAGGGTCTGAGACGTGGAGTCTTCAAACTCGCGGCCGTCGAAACGGCACGTGAGCGAGCTCGCATCGAGCCGCACCCCTTCTGGTCATTCGATGTCGTGTCACAGTTGGAGGTCTTCGCATGAACAACAATGCGGTGGTTTCACCGACTTGGCCTGACGTTGAATCACAACCATGGGACGTGCGCGAACTGCCCGACAGCCTGCGCGATGCCCTCATCGTGGGTGCCACCCAAGTTGATGGGCAATGTGTCGTTATCAGCCGCTATGGTGATGATATTTGGCGCCTAGACGGTGTGCCAAGCAACAAAGCCAACAGTAATACTTACCTTAAGTTCAAACTTGTACCGGCTGCTTTCAGAGCGGTGATGAAGGCGATAATGTACCGCTACCTGCGGCGCGGTCGGGGGGGCCGGCAACGACCGAAAGGATCAGCTCTGATAAATTTTCTTAGCCATGCAGTGGCCTTCCTGCGCTACCTTGACGCGCTCACACTCACCCGCCTGGCATTAGTTACGCCCATTGTCTGCACAAATTATGCTGCTGAGTGCCGGGAGTACCGCCATTCTCACTACGGCAAAAGTAAGCCGTTATCACAGGGTAGTCTTGCTCACCGCTTCCAGGCCGTCGAAGCACTCTACGAATTGAGTCAATACACTCACGACCCAATCCCGCAACATCCTTGGTATGGGACGTCTGCTAATGCTATTGCCGGGCAGACCGGAAGCGGTGCGACCCATAAGCAGGGCTGTAAGACGCCGTTGATGCCAGATATAGTGTTCTCCACACTGTTCCAGAATGCCTATGAGCAAGTTAGAGGCGGCCAGCGCTTGCTCGATCTACGCGATGCCGTCGCATCTGTCGTAGTGGAACCAAGAATACAGAGGCTTCGGGCTGTTATCAGTACCAAGAACCAACACCTCGCCGCCCTTGGCTGGGAAGGCGGCGTTGATGCCCTCAACAAAGCAATACTATATCTGCGCACCGCCTGCTACATCGTACTGGCCAGCACCTCCGGTTGCCGCAACCACGAGTTAGCCAATCTACAGTCAGGTGCTCACCGCCGTACCGAGGATGATGAAGGCACTATCTTCCATTGGATGCGCTCCAAGTCGGAAAAGACCGAAACTGGAGAACACGACTGATGATCCCCGAAGCAGCCGTACAAGCGCTGCATATCATGGAGCGTTGGGCGGAGCCTTACCAGGCCATGATCTCCACCGAGATAGCCGAGCGACACAAGGTTAACCCACTCGACCCGGAAATCGCCAATGCGCAGAAACAGCAAAGTGCGCTGTTCCTAGGATCAACTAAAAGCAAGGGAAATCAAGTTCGTACCCTGTCGGATTACTCGTGGGGTCTTGCCCTCAAGGCATTTGCCAAGAATGCAGGACTTGACTGGTCGCTTGCCAGCCACCAGTTTCGTCGAAAGTTCGCCAGCTACGTGGCACACAGCCAGTTCGGCGATCTACGTTACTTACGTGAGCATTTTGCACATTGGAGCATGGACATGACACTTGGCTATGCGATGGATGATGGCTGGGGTAATCATCTTGATCTCGAACTGTACAATGACATCCAGACTGAACTCGAAGACATCAAGCTTGGCACCGTGGATAACTGGCTGGGTGACGACCAGCTGGCTGGAGGTTACGGGCGATCAATTAAACGATGGCAGCGCGCCCCTGCCAACCTTGCCCTCTTCAAGGATCACCGGACAATGGTGATTTCGATTGCCGATAGCACCGCAATCCGCAGCAATGGACACGCTTGGTGCACTGCCGACAATGATGGCTGCATTGGCAACACACTTGAGCGCACACGGTGCATCGACTGCAACAATGCCGTGATTGGGCCCGACCATCTTGGCATCTACCGCCAGCTCTACAACAACCTGAAGGGATTGCTGGAGTGCGGCGATATTGGCGAGAGTGGTCATATGCGCGTTCTACGCGACTTAGAACGCTGTCGCGATGTATTTATGCAACTTGGCTATGACCCGGAGAGCGACGTGTAATGACGATCAAACGTAAGCCCGCCGATGCCCGAGAAAAGGAGCTACTCTTCGCGCTCCACCGCATTGAGCGTGGTCGGGCAAAGACAGATGAAAAGAAGGTTACCATCGCAGCAGTGGCGCGTGAGGCGGGTGTTTCGGCGGCACTGATCCATAATTACTATCCGAACATCGCCGAGGCCATCCGTGAGGTCCAAGGGCGCTCTAGCCGCGCTCAGCGCGATGTGAAACACCAAGCTCTACGTACAGAGCGAGAGAAAGGGCGTGCTCTGCGTCAGGAGATCGAGGAGTTGCGTTTCAAGGTTGCAAGCCTAACTTCGATTAACGAAGTGCTGATAAACGAAAATCGGATTTTAAAAGCTAAGCAGAACGATTCCAGCGTGGTCGCTCTCACCTCAGTCTCGACACCAGATCACTTTCCCTTGTTTGAGGAAGAAATGGCTTCGGCATCCAGCCGTTCTATGAATAGAGGGGTGGAGTGACGCAGCCCTGCGTACTCCCTCATCTACAACCCAGCGAGGGTGCCCATTGCTGGCTAAAGAGAGCTGGATTAAATCACCGCACCCGCATGGACAAACCATGACTGCAAGCCAGTAACACCCTCCAGATCCCACGACATACAACGTATATAGATCGAGCGACTCGGGCACTTCTTCACACCTAAATAAGCGGTGTTTTGGAATGATCCCGAATAGCTGCTGAAACCAACGAAGAAGCCACTGCATTTAAACCCCCGGTTTGGCTAGAAAACTCTGTAACCCTAGTGGTGGCTCGACATCACCACAGCCCAGTCGAGCAGAAAAGATTGGGCATGGCTTGCTTTCTGGGTTGTCACTGCTCGCTGGCGGGTCACTGAGTACGATACACCGATATGCGTACTCACGGTTTGGCTCGACTCGATAGGGATGAAGTCTCGCTAGGAGCTCATTCACTGCAAGCGCAGCCGCTTGCATATTGATCGATATGACTGCTGGTTGATCAACTCGCGAGTTACGAACGTAACCTTCTTTAAGCCGATCTGCATATTGCTGAGGATTCTCCCGCATCATGAATGCAGCATCTAAGTCCGGTTGTGTGTACACGCCTCGGCTCAGCAAACTGGAACCGCCAGGTTGGACATAGTGAATAGCCACACAAACCTGATCAATGCCTCCCACACCGTCTGCATCAATACGAACACCAACATCAATGAGTGGGATCAGGTAATAGCTAGCCAGCTTGTTCAGTAGGTGTCTGCCATCGATTGAGTCCATGCATCCAATTAGTACGTCGCAGGTAGACAACTGATGAATAACTTCTCGATTCATCAAATCTGCTTTGAGAGCAACTACCTCAGTGCCTAGACCCATCTCGGTGATGGCCCGACGCATAACTTCGACTTTACTTCGCCCCTGCTTCGCGTCGTCCCAAGTGCTATTCAGGATGCGATTAAGGTTTTTATCTTCAATGTGATCGGGGTCGGCCAAGATTAGCTCCCCCACGCAATTCCTGGCAAGCTGCTCGATCACAATGCTGCCTGTACCCGAGCAACCAACAACGCCTATACGAAGTGAACGAAGTAAGCTGTAGGTATTCTCACCAAAAGTTTGAGCGATTCGCAAAGCATAACTAGGAGTAACTTCTGAATTGGCTTGTGGGCGCCAGATCTGGATATCATCCCCAGCAATTCGAATCTCATCAAGGGGCTCACCAATACAATCCGGCCATATCGTACGACCAAACATCTCTCCACTCGGCAACATCACCACACTGGCTTGAGGTTCTTCTGTATCAAGCCAGCCAAATACCGAGGAGTAAAATTCGGTGTCCGAGCGATCATCTGTGTGAGAAAACGTCCCGTAACCACCGGGATGGCTATGTATTTTGACGACACATAGCCCCCGATTCATAGCTGCCGTAAGTGCGGGTATAACCGACTCCGGCGACCAAGTTACACGATGAGGTTCCCGAATCGAACATGCCCCATATGGAACAGGAATGATCGACTGCACCAGAAAGCTGCTGCGTCTATCACTTGTTGCCATACCGCACAACGCAATGACGACAGCCTCCCTTCCATCGCCAGGGAATAGATGACTCATTGCCTGAGCATGATGTATGCCAGCCATGGCTAAAGAGTAACGCTTCATCATTTGCGTAGCTCCGCGACTAGCCAGTCGGTGACCAAAGCCATATGCGTTTCCAAACAGTCGATACCCATGCGCCAAGCACTGCCCACAGTGCGATGACGAGACCAGCGTTGCCATTCCTTACCATCAAATTGATCAAGGGCTAGAGCACTGATCGGGCGACCGTCTGCACGCATTAGCGGTGGATAAAAATAGGCCATGTCGATTTGGGTATCCGGGTAACCCGGTGGCAGTTGGACATTCACGCTTACAGCGGTGCGGTTGTAGCCTTCGGGTACAGGCCAGTCATGAATCACTGCCCTGCGAACGCCCCCCTCCGTAGCGGTTTCCCAACTGAGGCCAAGCAAGTTCAAATATTGCTCGTCATCTTCCAGAAGGCCGAACTCCCGACGAGGTACAGGGCCTTCACCCTCAGTAACCTCGTTCGGAATCGTCATGAAGCGCTCAATGCCTGGCTTAAGGAAGCTCACGACCTCATCGAGCTCTATCTTCCGCACACTTGGCCCCTCTTTCATTTGAAGGATGTATCGCTCGGGAGGAACCTTACTCGCTAGCTCCAGGATCTGTCGCCCAGTCATTTCAGATACATCGACAACGTACTGCTGCTTATCGACTTTAATCTGAAACTTCTTACCGTGCGGAACCTCAAGGTTAGCTTTTGCGTAGGCTTCCAGATTTACAATTTCATCGTTGGTACTCATATCTCAATTTCCTTCAAGTAAATTGATCTCTCGCTCGTCGAAAAGGCCGACAGCGATGAATAGAAAAACCGTGGGGAAACTTGACAGCGTGAACCAGCGAAGAGAGACTCTTAGGCGACCAAACCCGAAGTCAGTATTTCGCTGGTTTCACTCGAGGCAAGCTTCCTAGCTTGCCTCGTTTCATTTATGTAACTGCATTTTTATCCTCCCGTTTTCCCAAATGTGGCAACCGTTCACCGGATAACGTCGAACGTTCACTTTGTATCTTTCGGTGGACACGAATCATTTCCGTGTGAATCTCTTGCGCGTATACGGCCATTTTCACCATGAATCAGTAACTCTCCTCGATCTTGCTTTGCCATTTGCCGGCCTGCATCGATCGCTTGTTGCTGCGTCTCAAAAAGCCGGGATGCTCTCTCCCCACCCTCCCTTAATGCACCCCACTGATCACCACGTCGTACGATGTGGACATTATTGCGGTTCGCCATAACACACCTCATATCAACCTTGACGACCATGAGTTTACAAACGACAATTACCACAGTCAATCTGTAAACCGAACTTATGTGGAGATGACCATGATTGGAAACCGACTGAAACGTGCTAGGGAGTCCAAAGGGCTCTCCCTGCGCGAGCTAGAGGCTCGCATCCAGGGGCATGTTTCGGCGCAAGCAATCGGAAAGTACGAGCGCGATGAAATGATGCCAGGCTCCACCGCCCTGCTTGCCCTAGCAGATGCTTTAGGTGTGACCCCTGAATACTTGATCAGTCGCCAGAAAATTGAACTTACCGGTGTGGATTTTCGTAAGGGACCACAAGCTGGCCCCAAGGAAGAGCGTGCTGTAGAGTCAGTAGTGCTTGATCAAGTGGAACGCTATCTTGAGCTAGAAGAGCTGATGCCAGAAGCTGGGGAGACTTGGCTGCCTCTCGATGATTCAGCGTTTTTCATTGAGCGCATCGAAGATGCTGAGCGTGCAGCTGAAACTCTTAGGCTGAAGTGGAAATTGGGGATTGACGCAATCCCGTCAATGGCCGAGCTCCTTGAGGAGAAAGGCGTTAAGGTCATATCCTTGGAACTTCCAGAAAAAGTTTCAGGCACCAAGGCTCACGTCAGCCGCCCAAATAGAGAAGATGTACCAGTGATTGTTGTGAATCGACATCACAACGGCGAGCGGCAGCGCTTTACCTTGGCGCATGAGTTAGCTCACCTCGTGCTCCAGTTTGCAGGACTGAGCGATGCAGAGCAGGAGAAGGCTGCCGATCGCTTTGCTGGTGCGCTCCTGATGGCTAGGGAAATGATGACCCAATTGCTTGGTGAGCGCAGAACCTCAATCTCGCTTGGCGAACTAGTAGAGCTAAAAAAGTTGTTCAAAGTAAGTATTGCCTCCCTAGTAGTGCGTTGTGGACAACTAGGTGTGATTACTAAAGCTGCTTACGGGCGATTATTTGGACAGATCAAGGCACTGGGTTGGAACGGACAGGGCTCTAACGAGCCGTATTTACTAGATGCTGAAGTGCCACAACGCATGGAGCGTATGTGTTTCAGAGCAGTGTCTGAAGGCGCCATATCTGAATCCCGAGCTGCTGAGCTGCTAAGAATCAGCGTTCGTGAACTTGATGCTAGGCTGATGGGAATCGGAGTTTAAATTTTGATCATCCTCGTCTCCGACACTTCCGTTTTGATCGATCTGGAAAGGGCAGGGTTGCTAGATGCCGCCTTCACGTGTGGAATGACGATGGTAGTTCCTGATTTACTTTATAAGCGCGAGCTAGAAGCGCATAACGGCCCATATCTGCGCTCTCTTGGCTTGGGTGTTGTTGCACTAACAGCCCAAGAGCTGTCGGACGCTCAAGACATAAATGCGCAACGCCCTGCGCTCTCGTTGCCAGATTGCTTCGCTCTAATGTGTTCAATGAGACCTAATCACTGCCTTGTCTCAGGTGACAAAGCGCTCCGAAAAGAAGCGGAAAGAACCGGGAAAGTATTTGGATTGCTTTGGCTTCTCGACTGCATGGAACAAAGAGGCGTTCCTGGGCAGGACTTGGCTGCCGGGCTAGCCAATCTTCTAAATCATCCTAGATGTCGCTTACCCCGCGATGAAGTTGAAATGAGATTGATTCGCTGGCGCGCAGCCTAAATCCAACCATCCAGCAAAAGCCTTCTATGAATTGGAGGAATAGCAGCAGGTAACAGCTTTTCATGTATAGGCTCTTTATCGACAACAGCAACGTATTGAAATAATTATAAAAAAATATTCATTTGTGATCTGCCCCCCCCCAAACAACCGTCACGCACGGGGCCATGACCATTATCGACGCCAACCTCGATCGCATTGCCAGTGATTGCAAATTGTGTCAGCGAAAGCGCAACATTACCCCCTCTATTCTGGTAATCACGCTATTGCGAACGCTCGGCTGTGACCAAGTCAATGGTCTCGCAAACGGCACTGGGGGTATTTCTGATCGGGTACAAGTTGTGCGCATTCGAGTTTGAATTTAGGGGGGAAAGGACGTCGTTTCGATTGTGTCATCATGCTGCGTCAGCGTTTGAGGTGAGTATATCACCGCTAACTAGGTGACCAAATTCCCTATGCCGCTACATACCATCCAACCATAACTCAGAAGGTACTCGGACAAATAGCAAATGGCCGTGTCTGAAAGACTGTATGTGGTTCGAAATGGCCTCAAAAAAATTACTATCTGTAAGCATATGAATACACATGAAATTATTAAATATAACAGTTAATAAGGCTCCGGAACTTATGCATCACGCCATCGAATATCAGCATTTTTCCACTCCTCATCTGCAGATGGGTGCCCGCAAGCGCAGTCCGCTGGGCCAACTGCTGCGGATAACCCGGGGAGCGGCCCTGCTGAGGCTCGGCGCCCAGGAGTGGTTGTTGACGGCGGGCAGCCACTTCTGGCTCTGCAGCGATGCCCTCGCCGCCTTCACCCCCCTGGCGGGTTGCCAGCACGATAGGCTGACCTGCTCGGTACGGGTGGCACAGCCAACCCAGGCCGGCTGGCTGCAAGCCACACCGCTGCTGGATGCCCTGCTGGACAATCTGGCCAGCTGGGACAACACGCGCGACTGGCAGGGGGCCTATGGTCACCGCCTGCGGGTTGCACAGGATGAGCTGATGGCCTCCACCCTGATGGCTCAGGATAATTCCCCCTTGCAGGCAGGCGGCACTACTGATGAGTCCCTCTTTGCCGCCGCCGGTCTGGATGCTCAATCCCTGCGCGATCAATGGCAGTTGCTGCAGGCTGCCCGTCTGCTCAGAAGCGGCAGCAAACTGGTGCAGGTAGTGGACAAGCTGGGTTACCAGGATGAAGCCGCGCTGGCCGATGCCTGTCAGCGCTGGCTCGGCCAGCCTCTGACGGCCCTCTCCCAGCGCTGAGCCGACCCTTACTCCCGGAAAAAACCGGGGAAAGGGATCCAGTTTTACGGCAAGCGGTCGCTAATAACAGACGAGTCATCTGCTTTGCAGACCCTATGCTGAACATCACCGTCTAGACCAACAGGACATCCGCCATGACGAGCAAGGCCAATCAATCCCAGGGCATGTTGTTGTTTCACCTCTCGGCCCGGCAATCTTTCGCCATCGGCACCCTCAAGGTGAAGGAGATAGTACCCTATACCCAGCTCACCGCCCTGCCCCACTCCCACCCGACCGTGCTCGGTGCCGCCAACATGCGGGGCACCACGATCCCGGTGATCGACATGGCGATGGCGGTGGGTTATCGGCGCATCGCCCGGGAGGAGATGGCTCAGTGCTTTATCATCATCACGGATTGCCGCCGCACCCTGGTGGGCTTCCTGGTGCGGGGCATCGACAAGATCACCGAGTGCAACTGGCGCGACATAGAGCCGCCCCCTCCCTCCCTCGGCCACAACGTGTTCGTGACCGGGGTCACCAAGGTGGGCGAGCAGCTGATCCAGCTGCTGGATGTGGAGCTGATCCTCTCCCGGGTCTACCCGGACGATCCCAGCCACCTCTATCCGGTGCTCACCGACGTGCAGCGCGAGCGCCTCAAGCCGATGCGGATCCTGCTGGTGGATGACTCCGCCGTCGCCCGCCGCCAGCTGATGGCGGCACTGGATTACATCAACATCCCCTACGAGGTTTGCACCAACGGTCGCGATGCCCTCACCCTGATGCAGACAAGGGCCGCCGAGGGGCGACCCATCGACATCCTGGTGAGCGATATCGAGATGCCGGGGCTCGACGGCTATGAGCTGGCCTTCGAGGTGCAGAGCGAGGCCAAGCTGGCGGAGGCCTACATTATCTTGCACACCTCCCTCTCCAGCGAGATCAGCGTGGAGCGTGCCCATCAGGTGGGTGCCCACGAGGCGCTGACCAAGTTTGAAGCCAATGAACTGATCCAGGCCATGCTGCGCGGCGCCGAGCACCACGACCGCCTGCCCGCCTGATGACGGAGGCGGGCCCCGGCTCGCCGCCGTCTTTCCTCTTTGCGACGAGCCCATATGCTGATTGAAAGCCACTTCCACGCCCCCTGGTGGGCCCGCAATCCCCATCTGCAGACCATCTTGCCCAAGTGGCTGCGCCGGGCGCCGGCCCGCTTCACCCCCGAACGGTTTGAACTGGCAGACGGGGATTTTGTCGATCTTGCCTGGAGCGGCGCCGTCGAGCAGGGTCCGAAACCGCTGCTGGTGCTGTTCCATGGCCTGGAGGGGAGCATCCACTCCCACTACGCCAAGGGGCTCTTTGCCCATCTGCAGCGGCAGGGGAATGACGCCGTCCTGATGCATTTTCGCGGCTGCAGCGGCGAGCCGAACCGATTGCTGCAAGCCTACCACTCCGGCGCCATCGAAGATGCCGAGGCGCTGATCGCCGAGCTGGGCCGACGCTTCCCCGGCAAGCCCATGGTGGCCATCGGTTATTCGCTGGGGGGCAACATGCTGGTAAATCTGCTGGCGCGGGCCTGCCCGAGGGAGCTGACCGCCGCCGTGGTGATCTCGGCCCCGCTCCTGCTGGCAAGCTGCGCCGATCGGGTCAATCAGGGGTTCTCACGGGTCTATCAGCGCTACCTGCTGAGCACCATGCGGGAGAATCTGCAGAGCAAGATCCGCCATCAGGCGGCAGCCCAGGGCACATGGCAACCGGAGCAGGTGGCGCGCATCGCCACCCTGCGGG
Organism: Aeromonas intestinalis; assembly: GCF_054052485.1. Lineage (NCBI taxonomy): Bacteria > Pseudomonadati > Pseudomonadota > Gammaproteobacteria > Aeromonadales > Aeromonadaceae > Aeromonas > Aeromonas intestinalis. Next base: position 119,140 of record NZ_JBSTYK010000012.1, on the reverse strand, counting down.
AGTTCGACGAACAGGTGACGGCGCCACTGCACGGCTTTGACAGTGCGGAGCATTATTACCAGCGCTGCTCGGGGCTCGGCATGCTGGCGCGCATCCCCATTCCCACCCTGGTGATACACGCCGCCGACGATCCCTTCATGACCGGCGCCGTGATCCCCAAACCCGAACAGCTATCCCCCCATGTACGCTATGAGCTGAGCCGCCGGGGCGGGCATGTCGGCTTTCTGCACGGTACCCCCTGGCGCCCCCGCTTCTGGCTGGAGGAGCGCATCAGCCAGTGGCTGCAGGAGCAGACTCAAGGGGCTAGCTGATAGCCGTTTCGTCCCTCGTCCTTGACCCGATAGAGCGCCTCGTCCGCCCGCACCAGTAGCTCGTCTATGCTCTCCCCACTGCGCCACAGGGCAATACCCTGGCTCGCGGTCACCTGTTCGGAGACGCTGGAATCGGCATGGGGGATGGCGCAGAGGGCGAGCTCGCCGGCTATCCGTTTCGCCACTGCCTCGGCGGCGGCCGCATCGGCCCCGTACAGCAGGATCACGAACTCCTCCCCCCCGTAGCGAGCCACCACGTCCGTGGGCTCGCGCAACGAGGTGCTCAGGCAGTCGGCCACGGCGATCAGACACTCGTCCCCCCGCTGATGGCCGTAGCGGTCGTTGAAGCGCTTGAAGAAATCCACATCCAGCAGGATCAGCGCCAGACGCTCGTGCTGCACCTGCACCTCCTTCAAGACCTGCTCGCTGACGGTGGCAAAGAAGCGCCGGTTCGCCACCCCGGTCAGGGGATCGCTGTTGGCCATGGCATCCATCTTGCGCGCCAGCACCAGGTTGTCGTGCTCGCGCTCCACCGCCAGTTCGAACCAGCGATTGAGCAGGCGGCGCCCGGTCTCCAGCACGATGAGCAGGATCACCGTGGCCAGGATGTTCACCAGTACGAAGGGATCCGGGCTCCAGGTCGCCCGTATCATCAAAAACAGCAAGGGGGGCAGCGCCAGGGAGTAGAGCAGCCACCTGTCGCAATAAAACGCGATGAGCGAGGTCAGCAACAGCAGGCTCATCATGTTGAAGACAAAGCTGAAGCCCGCCTTGAGATCCACGAAGGAGAGGGAATAACCCACCAGGGCCCAGGCCAGCCCCCCCATCAGGGCGAGGCCCCACAGGCAGGGCTGCCAGACGGACGTCGGCTGACGGGAGAGCCAGCGCCAGCCGAGGGGCAACAGCAGGCTGGCCCCGCCCATGGAGATCAGCTGCCACTCGTAGTACCAGGGCAGGGATTCCGAGACCGCCAGGTGAGCATCCCAATAGATGTAATAACGTGTCAGCAGGAACAGGATGGCGATCAGGTTGATCACCCAGAACCAGCGCAGCCCGCCGTCCAGGGCCCGCAGACGCGCATCATCCAGGTGATGATCGAAGTGGCTGGCGAGTCGGCGCTGCTCAACGGACAGCATGGGGGGCCCCGCTCAGACAAACTGCTTGCGCTCCGTGCCCAGACAAAGACAATGTCCGCATATCCATGACCGAAGATGAAACCATGATAATCCCCTGGCAAGAACTGGATCCGGAAACCCTCAATAACCTGATTGAACATTTCGTCCTGCAGGAGGGAACCGAATACGGTGAACAGGATGTCAGCCTGGCTGACAAGGTCGATGATGTCAGAAAACAACTGCAGCAAGGTAGTGCAGTCATTCTCTACAGCGAACTCCATGAGAGCATCAATATAGTTCCTCTAGAGTCCCTGCGTCATGTCGACGCCCAGGAGATGCCTGAATAAGGCATCAGCTCCTAGATTAGCGGCAGCTTTATTAACTGCAGATGAAATGCTGTGCAGAATTTTATGGAATTCGCTCTTAAAAAATCAGCGCTTCATACTATCCCTTCGCCCCATCTCGCCCTGTGCCGACCACAGAACACACTTGACCGCACTTTGATCATCCCCTTATAACGGGACTCCCAAGGAAGAGAGAATTCTATGTCGGCCAAGCATCCCATCATTGCGGTTACCGGTTCGTCCGGTGCCGGCACCTCCACCTCCACCAATGCCTTCCGATCCATGTTTCACCAACTGGGTTACAACGCGGCCGTGGTGGAGGGGGACAGTTTTCACCGTTATACCCGGCCCGAAATGGACGTCGCCATCCGCAAGGCCCGCGAGCAGGGCCGCCACATCAGCTACTTCGGACCCGAAGCCAACGACTTCGGCCTGCTGGAATCCTTCTTCCAGGAGTATGGCCAGAACGGCAGCGGCCAATATCGTCGTTACCTGCACAGTTTCGACGAGGCGGTCCCCTTCAACCAGATGCCGGGCACCTTCACTCCCTGGCAGGCGCTGCCCGGCGAGACGGACTTGCTGTTCTACGAGGGGCTGCACGGCGGCGTGGTCACGGAGGAGCACAACGTGGCGCGCCATGTGGACTTCCTCATCGGCGTGGTGCCCATCGTCAACCTGGAGTGGATCCAGAAACTCATTCGCGATACCTCGGAGCGCGGTCACTCCCGGGAAGCGGTCACCGACTCCATCGTCCGCTCCATGGACGACTACATCAACTTCATCACGCCGCAATTCTCCCGCACCCACATCAACTTCCAGCGGGTCCCCACAGTCGACACCTCAAACCCCTTCAGCGCCAAGGTGATACCGAGTCTGGACGAGAGTATGCTGGTGATACGGTTTCGAGGCATCAAGCAGGTGGACTTCCCCTACCTGCTGTCGATGATCGACGGCGCCTTCATGTCCAGGATGAACACCATAGTGGTGCCGGGGGGCAAGATGGGCTTCGCGATGGAGCTGATCCTGCGCCCCCTGATCCAGCAGCTGATCGAAACCGGCAAGATCACCTGAACCAAGGAGTTCACGATGCGCGCCGCACTTCTCTCATTGACACTGGCCGCCCTGCTGGGTGGCTGCAGCACCGGCCCTGCCGCCCCCACGGTGGAAACCGGCACCATGGTAGTGCGTCCGGCCGATGGCTGGCGCTACGGGGCGACCCCGCGCTATGCGCTGGCCGAGCAGTTCCAGTATGCGGGCAACAGCGCGGCCCCCTGGCTGGAGCCGGTGCAGCAGGCGGTCAGCCAGGATCTCGATGGCCGTGGCTGGCGAAGCGTTCCCCTCGATGAGGCCGATGTCTGGGTGGCCATCGGCGTGGCCGGCAGCAAGGACATGAGCGATGGGGAGATCTTCTCCCGCCTAGGCATGACACCGGGGTTGCAGGCCAAGAGTGACGCCCGCAAAGGCACCCTGGCCATACTGCTGCTCGATCGCCAGAGCCAGCAGACGGTATGGAGCAGCGCCATCCAGCTCGCCAGCGACGTGCCCATCGACGACGACAGCCGGCGTCAACTCAGCCATCAGCTTGCCACCCAGCTGCTGGGCGCCCTGCCCCGCTAACCTCCAGAAACACAAAGGCCCGCATGATGCGGGCCTTTTGACACACCAGACAGACGAGCGCTTACTTGAGCTCGCAGGTGAGCAGGGTCACACCATTCTTGACCAGGGTGGCGTTCTTGTCCTGGTGGGTGAAGGTGGTCACACCGTCTGAATAACTGGCGGTATCCTTGGCAGAGTCGATACGTCCCAGCTTGTGATAGACCCCGGCATAGGGGAATTGCACCATGTCGGCCTGGGCATCATAGGTGATGGCCAGCAGCTCTTCCCCGCACTGGTACTGGCTGTACTGATACTGGGTCGGCTGCGGCATGCTGCAGGCGGCCAGCCCAAACAAGGGGAGCAACATCATTATTTTCTTCATTGTAATTTCCTTATGTCATGGTGTTATCGGCAGATCGAGCTACGCGTATCAAGCCTCAAGGATTTGATAACTATGAGTAATTTCTACGGCTTTTTCCAACATCAGGGAAACTGAACAATATTTTTCCATCGACAAGTCCACCGCGCGGGCTACCTGTTTCTCGGCCAATCCCTTGCCGGTGACGACGAAATTGAGATGGATCTTCTCGAACACCCGGGGCACGGACTCGGCACGCTCCCCTTGCAGCTCCACATGGCAGGCGGTCACGGATTGACGCGCCTTCTCCAGGATGGAGACCACGTCGATGGAACTGCAGCCACCGACCGCCAGCAGGATCATCTCCATCGGGCTGGCACCCTCGCCCGGGTTGGCGCCGTCCAGGGTCACCTGATGACCGGACTCGCTCTCGCCCACAAACTTCATGCCTTCCACCCAGCTGACCTTGGCTTTCATCTCACATTTCCTCTCAATGACGACGTTTCTGACGCCCATAGCATACCTCAAGCAGGGGCCGTGTGGCACATACCCATATTCTCGCGAACTTCCCGCCTAATAGATCGAAATCAACATTTTCTTGCCGTCTCTTGCCTAGAATGGCCGGGGCAACGCAACAGGACGAAACAAGAGGCGACTCGCAAAAGTCCCCGAAGCCTTGTCAGCACCGACAAAGGCTCTTATTCTACTGCGACCCGATACAAGGAATGGCAAGCATGGCACCTTGCCCGGACGCACGAGTCCACAAAAATGACACTACAGAGGAAGTCTCATGATCATTGGCAAACCGCAAAGCGATCCCACCCTTGAGTGGTTCTTGTCGCATTGCCACATTCATAAGTATCCCGCCAAGAGCACCCTGATCCACGCCGGCGAGAAGGCAGAAACCCTCTATTACATCGTCAAGGGTACCGTCGCCGTCCTGATCAAGGATGATGAAGGCAAGGAGATGATCCTCTCCTACCTGAACCAGGGTGACTTCCTCGGCGAGATGGGCATGTTTGAAGAGAACGAGAATCCGGAGCGTTCCGCCTGGGTTCGTGCCAAAGGCGCCTGTGAAGTCGCCGAGATCTCCTACAAGAAATTCCGCCAGCTGATCCAGGTCAACCCGGACATCCTGATGCGCCTCTCCGGCCAGATGGCCAAGCGCCTGCAGCACACCAGCCAGAAGGTCGGCAACCTCGCCTTCCTGGATGTGACCGGCCGGATCGCCCAGACCCTGCTGAACCTGGCCAAGCAGCCGGATGCCATGACCCACCCGGATGGCATGCAGATCAAGATCACCCGTCAGGAGATAGGCCAGATCGTCGGCTGCTCCCGCGAAACCGTCGGCCGCATCCTCAAGATGCTGGAAGAGCAGGAGCTCATCTCCGCCCACGGCAAGACCATAGTGGTGTTCGGTACCCGCTAAGCGGGTTCACAGGCGGCCCTGCAACGGGCTGCCGGATAAAAAAGGCTGCCACGGCAGCCTTTTTTGATCGCCTCCCCTATAATCCCGAACGCCTTTCCCTGGCTGCAACCAAGCGAGTACTTATGCATCTTCAATGCCCCCTTTGTCGCGGCGCCCTGCATCTTCATGAAGCCTCCCGTGGCGTCTATTGCGACAAGAAGCATCATTTCGATCCGGCTCCGGAAGGCTATCTCGATCTCATCCCGGGCACCAAGAACCCGAAAGACAGCGACAGCCGCGCCCTGCTGCGCGCCAAGCGACGCTATCTGGAGCAGGGGCACCAATTGCCCGTGATAGAGGCCATGGCGGCCATGCTGGCCCCTCTCGGCGCCCATGAACTCATCCACCTCGGCTGTGGCGAAGGCTATTACTGCCGTGCCTTGGCAGAGCGACTGCCGGGCTGGCGTGTCGGCGGCTTCGATCTGGCCAAGAACGCCATCTTCGCCGCCAACAAGGCCCAGCCAGACGGCCAGTTCGTCATCGCCGATCCGGCCCGTGCCCCGCTGCAGGCGGGCACGGCCCAGGTGCTGCTGGTCAACGACCTCAAGGTCAAGACCGAACTGCTGGTCAACTGGCTGGCACCGGGCGGCTATCTGCTCTATCTGCAGCCGGGCCCACGTCATCAGTGGCAGTTGAGGATCAGCCTCAACCCGGTGAGCATGGAACATCCCCTCAGCTGGCCGAGCCTCGCGGGCCTCGAGCCCGTGGCCAAGGAGCGCTGCCAGTTCAGCACCGGGCTGGATCAAAGCCTGCGGGAACACATCCTCGAGACCAGCCGCCTCGGCTGGCGCGCCAGCGGCGAACAGCGCCACGCCTTCATCCATCAGGGGCCGGACGAGCTGGAACAGGACTTGCTGCTCGGCCTGTGGCAAAAACCGCGCTGATCCATTCTCTTCAGATCAAAAAAGGCCCGAAAGGGCCTTTTTTCTATCACCTGGCGAGTCCGAAGGCATCGCCACATTCATGCACTGTCATCAGTTGCAGCTCGCAGCTCCCTGATCGACCCAGACGGCAGCCTTGCCGGGCTCGTCGCCCTTGGTCCAGTACTGCGCCTTCCACTTGCGGCCGTTATAGGTCGTGAACTCCCCGGCGTTGTAGGCCACACCGGCATTCCAGCCAAGCTGCACCGGGCTCACCAGCTTCCACTGATCCGCAGTCTGGCTCGGCTCGTTGCCCTGGGTCCAGTACTTGGCCTGCCACACCAGTTGCTTGTGGCTCACCTTGTCATTGGTGTTGTAGACGGTGCTGGCACTCCAGGCCGGATGGTTTGCCGCATCCGGATCGGTTGCCTCACAGCCACCGCCGGTGCTGACCGGTTTGACGGTCAAACGGGTAGTGGCGCTGGCATCCAGGGCACCATCGGTCACCACCAGCGTCAGGTCATAGGGGGTGTCGCTGGTGACGCTCGGGCCCGTGACCACCAGGGTCGCACTGTTCTGACCAGTGGCGGTCAGACCCGCCGGCAGGCTCCACTGATAGGTCAGGGTGTCGCCGTTGGGATCCGAAGCGGTGGCCTTGATGGTCACCTGCTTGCCGGACTCCACGGTGGCGGTGGCCGGCACTGTGACCACGGGAGCCAGGTTCGGCTGCGGCGCCTTGTTGGTCACCACCACCTGATCCTTGGCCGTGAGGTTGTGATCGTCGGTCACCGTCAGCTCGAACACCAGATTGATGTCCGCACTGACGCCGTCCAGCACCACACGAGCCTTGGCCTGGGTGGCGTCAAGCAGGGAGACCTGCGGGCCGGAGACCTGCTTCCAGGCGTAGGTCAGCACGCCGCTCTCGGGATCATGGGAAGCGGAACCATTGAGGGTCACCTCGGTCGGGCCGGTGACGCTCAGATCGCTGCCGGCGTTGGCCACCGGTGGTTTGTTGGCGGGCGGCGTGGTGCCTTCACCGTGACCGAGCCCCTCGTGCATGGCGTTGAGGATGTCACCGTTGTCCGCATCGATTTCCCAGGCGAACAGACCGCCGAGCTGGTTAGCCAGCACATACTGCCCCTTGGCCTTGACCGACCGATCGTTGTCGAAACTGATGAGATCCCCGGTGCTGGCCTTGAAGACATATGGCGCTTCGGCCACCTCGTCATAACCCTGCTCCCAGCCCGCGCCCATGCGGTTGTTGACGATGTCGCGATAATCCACCACACCGTTCTCCCAGGTGCCCTTGACGGGGCCGGTGGCGGTGCCGGTGAAGGGGCTGCCGGCCGAGTAGCCATTGACCCCGGTCCAGCCACGACCATACATGGCCGCCCCCACCACGACCTTGCCCGGGGTGACCCCCTGGCCGAGCAGCGCCTTGACGCCCTTGTCGGTGGTGTACTTGGTGGCAGGATCCCAGTTGGAGGCAAACAGGTTGGTCTGGTGAGCCAGGTTCTTCAGATCGAAGGCGCCGCTGAAGTCGTAGCTCATCAGGAAGATGTAATCCATGTACTGCTGGGCCGCCTGATAGTCGACCTTGGCAATCTTGTCGCCGCCGGCGCTGATGGCCGAAGTCAGCTCATACTGGCGGCCGGTCTCGGCTTCCAGTTCATCCAGCATGACGCGCAGCTCTTTCATCAGCACCACATAGGTGGCACCGTCAGCCGGGCCACCCAGGCTGGGGTTGGCGCCCTGACCGCCCGGGAACTCCCAGTCGATATCCACGCCATCGAAGAATTTCCAGGTTTGCAGGAACTCTTTGACCGAAGCGACGAAGGTGTCACGCTTGGTCTTGTCCCCCAGGAAGTAGAAGGGGTCGGACAGGGTCCAGCCGCCCACGGAAGGGAGGATCTTGAGGTCCGGATAAGCCTGTTTGAGGGCCATCAGGTTGCCGAAGTTGCCCTTGTAAGGCTCATCCCAGGCGCTGAGGTTGCCTTGCGACATCTGGATCGCTGCCCAGGGATCATGGATGGCGACCTTGAAGTCCTCGCGACCGGCGCACGCACGCTGCAGCGCCTCGAAGCTGCCGGAGATCTCTTTCAGGCTGTCGTTGATGCCATTACCGCCGCAGATGGGGGTGAAGCCATAGAGGATATGGGTCAGGTTCTGGGCCGCGACCTTGTCCACGGTGAACTTGCGACCATAGACACCCCACTCCACGTAGTAGGCACCCACCACCTTGCCGGACTTGTTGACGTAGGGCTTGTTGTTCTCTTGCAGCGGCGCCTTGAGGGGGACCAGATGGCTGCCGTCCGTGTCGGCGACCATCAACTCCTTCTTGTCGGAGAGGGTGCAGCCATCGGCGTTGCACAGGGCCACCTGCATCTGGTAGCGGCCACCCTTGGTGACCTTGAAATTGGCGGTACCCGCCGCGCTGGCGGCGCCGGACCACACTTCCTTGCCATCGAGCAACACCTTGGCGGTCTGGCCCACATCACCGGACCAGAGGTTCCAGGTCACGCTGACCGGGGCCCCATCCTTGTGGACGGTGACCAGCTTGTTGTAAGAGGTGGCAGCCTGATCGACTTCAACGATGGCGAACTTGGTGGGCCCCGACCCAATGGTGGGTTTACCAGGGGCGGCGGCGAAGGCGGAGGTAGAGCAGATCCCCCCGACCAGCAAGGCCAGCAGGGAATGTTTTGGACTGAACATAGTTGAACTTCCTTATTTCGTTATTGGTATGAACAACGAAAAAGGCAACGCAACCTGACAGGTAACGCAGACAACATCGTCACCATGGCTTGGCTCCATGGACGATACAACCTGTGGTGGCCCCGCTATCTTAGGTACTCGGACCCTTAGACCGGAGGCTTTGCGTCCCGGGCTTTCACCCGGTTTGCCTTTTTGCACAACTTGATTTGCGACGAAAATAATCGCCGAATGACTATAGATGAGAGAGCTGGCCCCGCCACCTAGTAAATATGACAGTGACCGGGACTCACTATTGACAGTTGGCTGCGATCAGGCAGCCAAAAGATAACAACGTCGCCGATAGTATGGATTGATAACCATTATCACCCCATCCAATCAAAGATGGATTCTGTGAATGCAGTCACGCAATGGGTAGCAGCAGGCTGTTCATCAGGGCCCTGAGCTTGAGGGGTTTGACCGGTTTGCTGATATAGCCATAACCGTGTTCACGGATCTGGGCCTGCAACTCGCTCTTGCGATCCGCACTGATGATGATGCCGTCGATGCCATTGCCATGGGCCAGCCGGATCATGTGCAGGGCCTGCAGCCCCGTCTTGCCGTCATCGAGGTGATAATCCGACAGCACCAGCCGCGGCAGGAAGCCACCTGCAATGAGATCCTCCGCCTGGGCCTGACTCTGGGCACAGCGTACCTCGCAACCCCAACGCCCCAGCAGGGAGGCCATGGCAGTGAGGATGTCCTCCTCGTTGTCGATGCAGAGGATCCTGACCCCCTCCAGCTGGCTGTCCCGCACCACGGGGGCTGCCACCGGTTGTGGCTGCACGGGGCGAGCCGCAAGATTGAGGGTGATGGCAAACACCGAGCCCACATCCGGCCAGCTGCGCAGCGAGAGCTGATGGCCCAGCACCAGGGAGATGCCGCGGGCGATGGCGAGCCCGAGGCCGAGCCCCTGCTCGCGGGCGGTGCGGGAGTGATCGAGACGGGAGAACTCGTCGAAGATGGTCTCCTGCTTGTCGTAGGGGATGCCGGGACCGTTGTCCCACACCTCGATGCGCACCTTGTTCCCGAGCCGGCGACAGCCGAGCAGCACCCGCCCCCCCGGGTTGTAGCGAAACGCATTGGTGAGGAAGTTTTGCAGCACCCGGCGCAGCAGACGCACGTCGCTGTGGACCGCGAGCCCGCTCTCCACCACGGAGAACTGGATGTCCCCCGCCTGGGCCAGCACCCCGAACTCTGCCTTGAGGTTGTCGAACACGTCCCGCAGGGCGAAGTCCAGCTTCTTCGCCTTGAACTTGCCCGCTTCGAGCCGGGAAATATCCAGCAGATCCGTGATGAGATCCTCGGTCGCCCCCAGAGCATCGTCGATGTGGCGGGCGATCCGGATCTGCTCAGCCCTCTGCTCCACTCCCTGCTCCCCTGGCAGCATCTCCAGCAGGGAGGAGGTAAACAGCTTGGCGGCATTGAGGGGTTGGGTGAGATCGTGGCTCACCGCCGCGAGGAAGCGGCTCTTGGAGTGATTGGCCCGCTCCACCTGCTGGTTCACCAGCAGCAGCTGGCTGTTGAGCGCCGACAGCTCGCGGGTACGCTCCGCCACCCGCGCCTCCAGGTGCTCATTCGCTTCCCGCAGCACCCGCTCCGCCGCCCGAAACGGGGTGATGTCGGTGAAGGTCATGACGAAGCCCCCCGCCGGCATGGGGTTGCCCTGCATCTCGATCACCCGGCCATCCGGCCGCTCCCGGGCCGAGACGTGGGGGCTGCCCCGCTGCATGAAGGCAACCCGGCGCGCCACATGGGCTTCAATTTCACCGGGGCCGCACAGCCCCTGCTCGGCGTTGTAGCGAATGATCTCCTCGATGGAACGCCCCACCTGGATGAGGCCGTGTGGATAGTGGAACAGCTCGATATAGCGCCGGTTCCAGGCCACCAGCTTGAGCTCCCTGTCCACCACCGAGATCCCCTGCCCCATGTGCTCGATGGCCCCCTGCAGCAGGCCCCGGTTGAAGCGAAACACGTCCGAGGCCTCGTCCACTATGGTGGCGATCTCCTCGAGCTGCATGTTGCGCCCCTGCAGGGCGGAGGCCAGTACCAGCCGCGCCGAGGAGGTACCGAACACCCCGGCCAGCAGCCGCTCCGTGTGGGCGATAAGTTCGGCAGAGGCCTGCATCTGGGGCGCCAGGGTACCGCCGTGTTCGCCGGCGAAACGGCCGAAGGCCCGCTTGACCCGGCTGGAGCCGACGAAGCGGGCCGCCAGCATCTCCAGCTCCTTGACCGAGACCCGCGCCTGATAGAGGGTCGCCTGATCCCGGCTCGGCTTGCCGACGAAGTTCGCCGCCTGCAATCGCTCGCTCACCGCCGCCCGCGACAGCAAGGACCCCGCCACATAGCCGATGAGGTTGAGCAGGAGGCTGATGAAGATGCACCAGGCCCCGAGGCTCAGCTCCCGGAATGCGGGCCAGTTGGGCGGCGCCAGCAGGGCCTCCAGGGGGGAGCCCGCCAGCAGGCCGCTTTCCGCCAGCAACGTCAGGAACCAGAGGCTGACCCCGAGGCCGAGGCCGAGATAGACCCCCTTGCGGTTGCCATGACGCCAATAGAGGCCGAGCAGCAGCGCCGGGGCAAACTGGGCCACGGCCCCGAACGACAGATAACCGATGCGGGAGAGGCTGGTGAGATCCCCGAGCCAGAGGTAGAGGGTCCAGGCCGCCAGCAGGATCAGCAGGATGACGCCGCGGCGCACCTGCAGCAGCAACCGCATCAGCCGCTCATCCCGCCCCTGCTGCCAGAAGCGGCGCAGCAACACCGGCAGCACCAGATCGTTGCTGACCATGATGGCCAGGGCGATGGTGCAGACGATCACCATGCCGGTGGCCGCCGAGGTACCGCCGAGGAAGGCCAGCATCGCCATGCCGTCGAACCCCAGGGACATGGGCAGACTGATGACATAGGTGTCAGACCCCAGATCCGCCCCCACCCACTGCTTGCCCGCCAGGGCCAGAGGCCAGATGAAGAGCCCCATCAGGAACAGATAGAGCGGGAAGACCCAGCGCGCCCAGTGCAGATCCTGACCCTGGTTGTTCTCCACCACAGTCACATGGAACTGGCGCGGCAGGCAGATGACGGCGCACATGGCTACCAGCGTATAGATGGCGAGCTCCAGCAGGCTGCCCGGGGAGACATCCACCACGGCATCCATGAAGTCGCTGGCCACCAGAGAGCGACTCTGGCTCGGCTCGCTGATGATGAGCCAGAGCGCGAAGCCCCCCACCGCCATGAAGGCGAGCAGCTTGACCAGGGACTCGAAGGCGATGGCCACCACCATGCCGCGATGGTGTTCGGTGGCATCCAGGTTGCGGGTGCCGAACAAAATGCTGAAAAGGGCGAGTATGATAGTGACACCCAGAGCCAACTCCCCGGTATTGCCAGTGGGTCCTGCCGGCACCGAGTTCGCCATCAGCAGATCCAGCCCGGTGACGATCGCCTTGAGCTGCAATACCAGGTAGGGAAGTATCCCCATCACGGCGATCAGGGTGATCACCATGGCCAGTCGCTGGGACTTGCCGTAGCGGGCGGCGATGAAGTCGGCGATGGAGGTGATGTGCTCGCGCTTGGCCACCAGGATGAGGCGAGCCAGCAGCCGCCAGCCGAACAGGAACACCAGCATGGGGCCGAGGTAGATGGGGACGGGAGACCAGGGGGACTCGCTGGCCTGGCCCACGGTGCCGAAGAAAGTCCAGGAGGTGCAATAGACCGCGAGCGACAGGCTGTAGAGCAGGGGCTGCCCCTTGAGGCGGCGGCGCTTGCTCTTGTCCGCCACGAAGGCGATGAGGAACAGCAGGCCCAGATAGGCGAGCGACAACCCGATCAGCAACCATCCTTGGTGCATCTGCTCAGACTCCCTTGTCCAGATAGATGAGAGGCGCCGCCCAACCGTCGCGCCGCGAAGTGGTGATCATGAATGCCTCCCGGCAGGGGTCACATCGCGCAGGCGCAACACGAACACCGGCAGCACCACCAATATCATGAGGTAGAAGATGCCGCCACCAAGGGGCTCGAACAACACGCCGCAGAGGGTCATCAGCGCCGCCACCACCATGCCTAGGCCGAGGGCCGCATAGAGCCCCTGGGCCGGGATCATCTGCTCGGGAGGCAGTTGGCGGGTCATGAAGCGGATGGCGCCCAGGTGGCTGATGCAGAAGGTCACCGCATGGAGCAGCTGGCCGAGCACCAGCACACCGATCTCGCTGGAGGCGCCGAGCAGGGCCCAGCGCACCACGCAGCCGATGGCACCGATAAAAAACAGGCTCTGGGCACCGAAGCGCTGCAGGAAGCGCTTGTCGGCGGCGAACATGCAGATCTCCGCCACCACCCCCAGCGCCCAGAGGTAGCCGATGACGGTACCGCTGTAGCCCTCGGCCTTCCAGTAGATGGCGCTGAAACCGTAGTAGGCGGCGTGACTGCCCTGCAGCAGGGCGGTGATGAGCAGGAAGCGCCGCACCGAGGCGGACTTCAGGGTCTCTCTCAGGGAGGCCCTGGCTCGCTCCCCCACCAACTCCTGTGGCGCGGGATGGAGGGGCAGCAGACTCAGCACCAGCATCAGCAGCAGGCCCGCCGCCATGGTGTGCAACACCCAGTCGCTGCCGAAGTTGCCCACCAGGGCCCCCACCAGGGTCGAGGCGACGATGAAGGCGAAGGAGCCGCACAGCCGCACCTTGCCGTAGTCGAGGTGGGTCTGCACCACCATGCGGGTGGCCAGCGCCTCCCCCACCGGCATCAGGGTCGGATAGATGAAGTTTGCCACCAGGGTCAGCGCCACCAGCCACCAGAGATGGTGACTCAGATAGAATCCGAGGAAGGCCAGCAGACTCAAGAGGCAGAGCAGACGGATCAGCGGCAGCAGCTGCCTCGCTCCCTTGATCCGCCCCATGATCAGCAGATTGCCAGCAAAACGTATCGCCATGCCGGCACCGAGCAGCAGACCTATCTGTTCGGCGCTCACCCCGATCCCCTCCAGCCAGAGCGACCAGAACGGCAGGTAGGCGCCATAGACGAAATAGAAGGCCCCGAAGAAGAGGGCTAACCAGGAGAAGGCGGGCATAGAGACTCGGCAATGGCGCAAGGGGCATAGAGAATACCCCATCCTGGCCCAGGTATCCCTAGGGATCCCTGGGATAACCTCATCAATATCAACAAAATGGGGCCTTTGTCTCAACATGCCCACGGGACGCCCGCCCTCGATGGGACAGGCAGCCCTACTCCAGCAACGCCAATCCCTGTGCCTGCGCGATCTCAAGCTCCCCCTGGTTCAGCAGGTGCTCCTGGCTCTCCCCGAGCCGCGCGATGCAGAGATCGATGAAGCGGCGCACCCGGGCGGGCTGCGCCGTGCGGCTGCCGTAGTAGAGATAGAAGCTCAGGCTGTCGCGCACATGTTCAAGCAACAGCGGCACCAGCCGCCCGGTCCGGATATGGGGGGCGACCGTCGAGCCCGCGAACTGGCCGATGATGCTGCCGGCCAGGGCGGCACGCAGCTCCAGTTCCTCATCGTTGGTGGAGAAGGTCGGGGTGACCAGCAGCTCCTGTACGCTCTCCCCGACCCGCACCCGCCAGGGGGCGATGCGACCGTCCTGGCTGCGGCGAAAGGCGCTGCAGCGATGTTGCCCCAGATCCTGCAGACTGCGGGGCACCCCGTGCGTGCGAAGATAGGCGGGGCTGGCGCAGATGATGAGTTGCAGCGGGAACAGACGGCGAGCAACCAACCCCTCCTGGGGTGGATTGCCGAGACGAAAGCCGACATCCACCCGATCCGCCACCCAGTCGCCGAACCTGTCATCCAGCTGGATATCCGGCTGCACGGCGGGATAGAGGTGGCCGAACTCGTCGAGCAGGGGGCCGATGAGGGCGTGCAACACGGTACGCGGTCCGACGATGCGAAGGGAACCCGCATTCTCCTCCCGGCTGTGCCTGGCCGTCTGCAACGCCTGCTGCAATCCGAGCAGGGAGGGCTGGCTGGCCTCGAGGAAGCGCTGCCCCTCCTCGGTCAGGGAGAGACTGCGGGTGGTGCGGTGAAACAGTCGCACCCCGAGGTAGGCCTCCAGCTGGCCGAGGGCCTTGCTGGCCGCCTGGGGGGAGATCTGCAGCGACTTTGCCGCCTTGCTGAGGTTGCCGAGTTCGGCGGTCCGCACGAAGGTGGTGATGGAGCGCAATTCGTTGATCATGAGCTCACTCCGAGCATTTACATCATTTGGTTGTAATTCATTCCCAAGTTTACCGTCTAGTGTGATGACTATCGAGCGCCTAAAGTAGCGGTCATCAGCCTCCTGACGCGGCCCTCTATCACCGGCCACGGGCGTTGGCTTCCATCGTTGACACATCCCTTTGGCACTTAATCTTTGGCACTGATCTTGGGCATGGTGCCCGTGGACCCAGCAACATGACACAGACAAGCTCCCCAACCCATCGCGGCCCCGTGCTCGCCATCATCATGGCCAGCTACCTGATGATCGTCATCGACATCTCCATCGTGCTGACCGGCCTGCCACGCATCCAGAGTGCGCTCGGTTTCAGCCCGGCCGGGCTGTCGTGGATCCAGAATGCCTATACCCTGACCTTCGGCGGCTTCCTGCTGCTGGGGGCCCGGGCCGGCGACATCCTCGGCCGCCGCCGCATGTTCATGCTGGGGCTCGCCATCTTCACCCTGGCCTCCGTCGCCATCGGGGCGGCCCAGTCCCCGGCCTGGATGATCGCGTTTCGCGCCATTCAGGGGCTGGGGGCCGCCGTGCTGGCCCCCTCCACCCTCGCCCTCATCGCCACCCACTTTGAGGAGGGGCAGGCGCGCACCCGGGCCCTCGCCTGGTATGCGGCGGCGGCCGGCATCGGCGCCACCGTGGGACTGGTACTGGGGGGCCTGCTGGCGGATCTCGTCTCCTGGCGCGCCGGTTTTCTCATCAATCTGCCCATCGGCCTGCTGTTCATCGCCGGCAGCCTGCGCTACATCCATGAGACGGATCGCCACCGCGGACGCTTCGATCTCCCCGGGGCCCTGAGCTCCACCCTCGGCATGGGTGCCCTGGTGTTTGGCATCGTCGAGGCAGCCGAAGCAGGCTGGGCCTCCCCCCTCACCTGGGGGAGCCTGGGTGCCGGCCTCTTGTTGCTCGCCGCCTTCCTGTGGACGGAGAGCCGGGCCAGCCAACCGCTGCTGCCCCTCTCCCTGCTCACCCATCCGGGCCGCAACGGTGCCTATGCCGCCCGTCTGCTGTTTCTGTGCGGCATGGCAGGCTTCTGGTTCTTCACCGCCCAGTATCTGCAAGGGGTGCTCGGCTTCTCCCCCATGCTGGCGGGGCTCGCCTTCGTACCGGTGACGGTGCCGCAATTTGCCACCTCGGTGACGGTCCCCGCCATGGCGCGGCGCATCGGCCAGCGCACCATGCTGCTGTGCGGCCTCATCCTGTGTACGGCCGGGGTACTCTGGCTCGGCCTCGCCGCCACCCAGAGCTCGTATCTGCTCGGCGTCTTGCCCCCCATGGTGCTCATCGGCCTGGGTCAGGGCTGGGTGCTGGCCCCCCTCACGGTGGCGGGGGTAGCTGGGGTGGAAAGTCGCAACGCCGGCGCCGCCTCCGGCGTGCTGAACGTGGCCCATCAGCTTGGCGCCTCCCTCGGGCTCGCCATCCTGGTCGTGGTCTATGCCGGGGGTCAGGCTCCCGTCCACGATGTCGCCGCCATGGCCAGACACACAGGTCTCGCCCTGCAGGGTGGCGCGCTCTTCCTGCTGGCCGCCCTGCTGATCTCGGCCCGCTATGTCCGCTTCGATGCGGCGCCCTCCTCCGGCATCGCGGCCAGGGGGGAGACCCCTGCCTCCCCCCGTTCCCCGCAGTGGCTCGCCTGCGAGCAGGAGGGACAATGAATCGGGCCAGCGCCAGGACATTGTCCCTCGGCGCTCGGCACATCCGTTCATGCCCTCTTCATTCATGAGCCGGTGCGCCGCAAGCGCCCCTCACACCGGCAGGAGAGCAGCATGAAACACCGGACGCTAGGCCAGGGGTAGCCAGCCTCTGCCATCGGCCTCGGCTGCATGACGATGACGGGCACCCTGTATGGCACGGCCCCGGGCCGCCCATGGCCCATGTCAGACGACAGGCATAAAAAAAGGGGCCATCAGGCCCCTTTTCATTGTTGCGGTGTGCGCTATCAGAACACGTACTTGACGCGGGCGCTCAGGTTACGACCCGGCTCGCTCAGGTGCTCGGTGCTGCTGCTCGCGGCCAGACCCGTCATGCTCTCGTAGGTGGTGTACTCCTTGTCGAACAAGTTGAATACACCGACGTTGAGCTGCAGGTCCTGCAGGGGCTTGAACTGGGCGTAGAGGTCAACCACACCCCAGCCAGCGCTCTTGATGTAGTCGTTGCCACGGGCATCCTTGCGCACCTTGTCCATGTCATCGGCGAAGCGCAGGGCGGTGTTGATGTTCCAGGTCGGCTGTTCCAGACGCAGACCCAGGCTGCCGTTGAGCGGGCTCAGGCTGTTGATGTAGTTGCCATCCCCGTCCTTGCCTTCGATGTAGGCCAGGTTACCCCAGACGTTGACCAGATCGTTCAACCAGTAATCCGCCTTGGCCTCGACCCCCTTGGTGGTGGCCTTGTCCAGGTTCTGGTACTCGTAAACGGCGGTGCGGCCTTCGGTGCCGACCTGGGCCAGCTCGATGAAGTCGTCAAACTTGTTGTAGAAAGTGGCCACTTCGTAGCTGAAGCCGCCGGCGCTGCCACGCACCCCCAGATCGATGCCGTCGCTGCTCTCGGACTTCAGATCCGGGTTCGGCTCGATGCGGTAGCCGTATGCCTGGTGGTTCAGGGTGGAGAAGGCGTTGTCATACATGGGCGCCTTGAAGCCGTGGCTGTACTGGGCGAACAGGTTGGCCGCCTCGTGCGCCTTGAACACCAGACCCAGCTTGGGCGAGAACTCCCCTTCGGAGACTTTCTGCAGCTTGTCGCCGGTGTAGGCGGGATCTTCGTCCGGGGTCATCTTGTAGTAGTCGTAACGCATGCCCGGGGTCAGCACCCAGCGCTCACCGAACTTGATCTCGTCAAAGGCCCAGATGGCGCTGCGCTCGCTGGTGGTGGACGGGAAGCTCAGCTCGCTGTAACCGACGAAGTCACCGGGTACGGTCGGGGCCTTGAAGCGGGTACGCTCGTTGTCGGTGTGCTCATACTCCACACCCCAGGCCAGACGCTGGTTGTCGAGTGCCTTGCTGAACTTCACCTGGGCACCCAGGCTCTCCTGCTCGAAGCCGTTGTGATCCAGGGAATTCTTGGTCACATAGGGGTTGCGCGGGTTGACCGGGTACTTGGAGGAAGCGTACTGATCCAGGGTCTGCTTGGTGCGGGCATAGTAGACCTTGCTGTCGATGCGATCAGCCCAGCCAGCGTTCAGGGCGATGCCGTGATCCAGCACCACGGAGACGTTGTCGGTGTCCTTGTCGGTGATCGGCTGGTTGAAGACGGAGCTCGTCTTGCTCAGGTCGATGGCATCCGGATCCTGGCCTTCGGTGAAATAGTCGACGGTCAGCTTCAGGAACTGATCCTCGCTGAAGTTCCACTTGCTCTTGAACAGCACGGCCTGGCTGACGATGTCGAACTCGTCCTTGTCGCCATCGTAGTTCTGGGTCACACCGCCATCGCGCCAGGTGTAGCGCAGCAGGTTCTCGAAGTCGCCGGTGCGCAGGGCGCCGGTGAAGCCCGCCATGTTCTGGTGGCTGCTGGAGGCGTAGCCGGTGGTCGCGTCCAGATAGCTGTCACGACCCTTGAGGAAGTCTTCCGCATCCTTGGTGGTGATGGCGATGACGCCACCCAGGGCATCGGAACCGTAAGCGGCGGAAGCCGGCCCCTTGGCCACTTCAATCTGCTTGATCATGTCGGTGTCGAAATAGGTCTGACCAACACCGCCGTTCTTGTAGGCATCGTTCTGGCGCACGCCATCCTGCACGACCTTCACCCGATTCTCGCTCATGCCACGGATGGTAAAGGTCTGGGCATCGCCCGCGCCGCCCTGCACGCTCACGCCTGGCTCGTAGCGGAACAGGTCGGCCGCGTTGGTGACGACCTGCTCTTCGATCTGCTCAGAGGTGATGACGGCGATGGGAGCGGAGACATCTTCCAGCTTCTGCTCCATCCGGGAGCCACTGACGACCATGACTTCATCAGCTTTCTTGTCTGCGGCGAAAGCGGGGGAAACCAGGCCAGCCGCCACGGCGAGGGCAATCAATGATGGGGTGTTGTTGTGCGCCACTGCAAAATCCTTATTGAGAATTATTATCAAGCGAAAGGCATATTACTCAGCTATCAATAAAGATCAATAATAAAGTGAATCATTCTCATTTTCTTTTGTCCAAGTTCGGTTTTACACTAGCGCCCTCTGTTTTCTCTTGCTCGCCATACGGTTATCGTCTGGTGCTGCGCCTCTGCCTCTGTGAGATACCATGATCCGACGACTGCCCCTGCTCGCCCTGCCCCTGCTGCTGGCCGCCTGTGCCACTCCCCCGCAGGCGCCCGCGCCCCACACCCTCTATCACTATCAGCTCAGCGAAGGGCAGAGCGATGCGTCCCTCAGCCTCTCCCAGGCGCTGGGCAGGGTGGTCGATGCCGACATCGTGCTGGTGGGGGAATTGCACAGCCACCCGGCCGTACACCTGTTGCAGGCGCGCCTGCTGGCGGGACTGGCCGAGCGCTCCCGGGTCGATGGCCGGGGACTGGCGCTCTCCATGGAGCAGTTCACCCGGGCCGATCAGGCCACCCTGGATGCCTATCTGGCCGGCCGCATCGGCGAGTCAGCGCTGATCCGTGAGGGTCACGCCTGGCCCAACTACCCGAGCGACTATCGTCCCCTGGTGGAATTTGCCAAGGCGCAGCACCTGCCCGTCATCGCCGCCAACGCCCCCAAGCCGCTGGTGAGCTGCGTCGGCCAGGAAGGGCCCCAGTGGCTGGAGAAGCTGCCCGCCAGCCGTCGCAGCCAGCTGGCCCAGACCCTCACCCTGGGTGACGATGGCTACCGCCAGAAGTTCATGGCCTCCATGCACCACGGGGACGCCGACAGCAACGCCCGCCGCTTCGCCGCCCAGACCAGCTGGGACGACACCATGGCCGAGAGCATGGTCAACTACCTCGCCAAGCACCCGGGCCAGCGCATCATGCACATCGCGGGCAACTTCCATGTGGAAGGGGGGCTCGGCATCGCCAGCCGCATCGCCAGCCGCAACCCGGCCCTCAAGGTGGCCCTGATCGTGCCGCAAACCGATGACAAGGCCCCCGCCGGACGCGCGGCCGATGTCAGGGTTCGCATCGCGCCACTGCCGGAACGCTGGCTAAATGCCGATGAAATGAAGCAAGATATGGGCGCACTGCATCAATCCCGCAGTCGTGACTGCAGCCAGTGGCTGCAACCCTGATAACCAGTCAGGAACCTGCCCGCCGCCCGGGGCGACACGCCCATGGCCAAGGGGCTGAATCGCATAAAACCTCATTTTCATGCTGATAAATGATGGTTTTATGGTGATATATGTGGCTTGTCAGCACAGTAGTGGCGCAATGGCGGGCGGGTTCTGAGGAACCCATATGGACGTGTTACTGATCATCGACATGCAGCAGGGGTTGTTCGAGCAGCCCCGTCATCAGGACGCTCAGGTCATCGCCAACGTCAACCGGTTGGCAGACCATGTGCGGGCCCAGGCGGGGCGTGTCATCTATGTGCAGCACGAGGAGCCGGGCTCCGAACTCGAACTCCACAGCCCCGGCTGGCAGCTCCATGCCGATCTGACCCCGGCCGCGGGGGAGAGCCGGGTACGCAAGAGTGCCTGTGACAGCTTCCTCGGGACCGAACTCGGCTTCCTGCTGGCGGAACAGGCGGTGGACAGGCTGCTCATCTGCGGCTGTGCCACCGATTTTTGCGTCGATACCACCCTGCGCAGTGCCGCCGGCAAGGGCTTCGAGGTGACTGTGCTCACCGACGCCCACACCACGGCAGACAGGCCCCATCTCAGTGCGGAGCAGATCATCGAGCACCACCACTGGATGTGGCGTCACCTCAGCCTGCCAGAAGGCAGAAGCGTGACCCTGCTCACCACGGATGCGCTGCTGGCGCCTCCCCAGGCGGTGCTGGCGTGATAAGCTGCGCCCCTGTCCCCCTTCCCTGATGGAGTCTTTCGTGCGTCTATTGCCTGCCGCCCTCTGCGTGCTGCTGTTGCCGGCACTCACCGCTTGCGCCGGTCTGACGGGTTCGACCCAGGATGGCCCGCCCCCCCTGTTTCGCACCCATATCAACGAGGAGGGGAGCAAGCGCTTCACCTTCGAGGCCGCCCCCCTCGACGTTCTGCCGAGCCGCCTGCAAGACGATGATGACAGCCATCTCAGCCGCAATAATCGCAGCCTGCTGGAACGGCGCCAGGCCTTGCAGGATGAGCAGCTGACCCAGACCCTGGACGAGCGCAAATACTGCCACAGTGGCTACATAGTGCTGAGCCAGACCTCCTGGAAGATCCGGGGAGAGTGCAACGAGACCGCCACCCAGGCCGATCGCAGCGCCTTCCCCAACCGGGCCTCCTGGCAGGACTGAGTGGACGGCAACGCCGTTGTCACAAAGCGCATAACAAAACGGGCAGCTCAGGCTGCCCGTTGTTCATCTCGGTGAGACCCCATCAGACCGGGGCGTCTGTCTCGCTGGTCAACTCGGCACCGTTGTCGATGCGCTTGTGGCCCTCGACCAGATGCACGAAGTCCACCAGCTCGTCGCCGGAGACCCGGAACGCCTGACCGAAGCCCTTGACGAACAGACCCTGCTCGGGCTTGAGACGGAACAGGACGAAGTCCTTGAGGTTGGAGAGCCCTTTGACTATCTCCCCGAAACGCCCTTCCAGGGCGGCGACGGCTTTTTCCCAGCGCACGTCATCACGGGCGACCACTTCGGCGACCGCATCGAAAGTCAGGCGCTTGCGGGCGAACAGTTCGCGGGCACCGGTCTCGTCCTCGATCAGCATCAGGGACACCTTGGGCACCTGTTGCAGGTTGCGGGCGTGACGGGCGATCTCGGAGATCAGCACATAGTAGCCATCTTCCTGCAGCACGAAGGGAGCGTAGCTGGCGTTGGGATTGCCTTCGGCATCCACGGTCGCGAGCTGCAGGGTGCGGCAACCGTCACGAAACTCGCGGATCTCCGGTTGCAGGCGGTTCTGCAGACGTTCCTGACGTTCACTCATGCTTTCACTTCCTCTTGATACTGACGGCGCAGGGCCATGAAACGCTCTACCTGCTCGGGCAGCAGCTGACGCTGCTCGTCGCGACCCAGATAGACCTTGAAAATGCAGCGACCGCTGTGGCCGAAGAACTGGAAGGAGTGCCCTTCCTTGCCCATGAACAGCTTGCTGACCAGGGCGATGCCCACCACATTGTCGAGCTTGAGGTGACCGTGCATCTCGCCGTCACGGCCCATCAGGTTGTAGTAGCCGCGGGCGCTCTTGCCTTTCGGGAAGGAAGCCTTCACCTCGAAGATGGAACCATCCGACTCGACGATGGTGGTCACCGGGCCCCAGCTGGCCAGGTCCGCCAGCAAGGCTTCCGCCTGCTCGCCCGGGACCAGCGTCATCAGTTCGGCAGGCAGATGGCGTACCACCTCCCACTCGCTGACCGCCAGCTGGCTGGCGATGCTGGAAGGATGGGCGCTGGGATCCTGCTCCAGCAGCTCATGAATGCGTTGTGCGATGCTCATCGGTTCTCCTGATCTGGCTATCTCGCTCAGTCTAGCGGCGGATACTGTAATAAAGCGGCCCTCGCAACGCAATTGATAATCGCTACTATTATCAGTGCAATTTCATGGCGGGATTGCTATTCTCGGCGGCAATCCCACACTACATTAACCCTTCGGAGGTTCGCATGGGCCGTCGTTTTGCCCTCGCACTCAGCCTGCTCGGCTGCGCCACTCTTTCCCTGTCTACCCTGCCTGCGATGGCACAAGAACGCATCGTCAGCGTCGGCCCGGCCACCACCGAACTCATCCTGGCCCTGGGCGGCGAGTCCAGCATCATCGCCACCGACGTGAGCAGCCCCGAGCCAAAGAGCCTGCCCAAGGTCGGCTACCACCGAGCCCTGGCCGCCGAGGGGATACTGAGCCTCTCTCCCACCCGGGTGGTGGGCAGTGACGAGATGGGCCCGAACGCCACCCTGGAACAGTTGCGCCGCGCCGGCGTCAAGGTCGACGTCATGGCCACGGCCCCGACCCTCGCCAACCTGAACGAGCGTATCGACACCCTGTCCCAGCTGCTCGGCAACCCGGCCGCAGGCACCAAGCTGAAAGCCGACATCGCCAGCCAGAGTGACAAGCTGGCGGCCCAGGCCAAGCAGAACAAGCCCCTCAAGGTCGCCTTCCTGTTGCTGCACAAGGGTCAACCCACCAGCATCGCCGGTGGCAACACAACCGCCAGCGCCCTGATCACCCTGGCTGGCGGCGTCAACCCGGTGGCCCAGTTGCACGACTACAAGCCCGTCTCCACCGAGGCCCTCATCGAGATGCAGCCGGACCTGGTACTGGTGAGTGGCCGTGACTGGCAGCAATATCAGAACGTCGACAGCGTGCTGAGCCAGGTGCCAGCCCTGACCGCGACCCCGGCGGGCAAGAACAAAGCCATCCATGCCATCGACGGTCACGCCCTGCAAGGGGGCCTCAGCCTGCGCTCCCTGCAACAGGCCAACCAGATAGCCCAGTGGATCCAGCAGGGTTCATGATGCGTCTACCCCTGCCCTGGCTGCTCGCCCTCACCGGCGGTGCCCTGGCACTGCTGTTGGTCGGATCCCTGGCAACCGGCCCCATGTCCCTGACTCTCGGCGAGAGCCTGCAGGCCCTGTTTGCCGGCAAGGAGAGCGGGATAGAAGCCCACAAGCTGCTGATAATCCAAGAGATCCGCCTGCCACGCACCCTGCTGTGCATCGCCGTGGGGGGCATACTCGGTCTCTGCGGCGCCGTCATGCAGGGGCTGTTTCGCAACCCCCTCGCCGATCCCGGCATCATAGGGGTCTCCGGCGGGGCGGCACTGGGGGCGGCACTCGCCATCGTGCTGCTGGCCCCCCTGGGCCAGCAGTTGCAGGCTCTGCTCGGCCTCGGTCTGCTGCCCCTGCTAGCCTTCCTCGGCGGTGCCCTGACGACCACCCTGGTCTATCTGCTGGGCACCCGTGAAGGGGGCACCTCGGTCACCATCATGCTGCTGGCCGGGGTCGCCATCACGGCCCTCTCTGGCGCGGTGATCGGCCTGCTCACCTATCTGGCCGACGATCAGATGCTGCGCAACCTCAGCCTGTGGCAGATGGGGTCTCTCGCCGCCGGCAAACCCATGGATGTGGCCCTGGCCCTGGCAACCCTGGCCGCCCTGCTGCTGCTGTTCGTGCGCGATGCCAATCCCCTCAACGCCCTGTTGCTGGGAGAAGGTGAGGCACGTCATCTGGGGGTCAACGTGCAATCCCTCAAGCGTCGCCTCATCCTGCTCACCGCCGCCGGCGTCGGGGTCGCCGTCGCCGTCGCGGGCATGATTGGCTTCGTCGGCCTGGTGGTCCCCCATCTGGTAAGGCTGCTCGCCGGCCCCAACCACGTGCGCCTGCTGCCCCTCTCCGCCCTGCTGGGGGCCGCTTTGCTGCTCGGCGCCGACATGCTGGCCCGCACCCTGCTGGCCCCTGCCGAGCTGCCAGTGGGTATCATCACGGCCCTGCTCGGCGCGCCCTTCTTCATCTGGCTCTTGGTCAAGAGTCGCCGGACGCTGTAACAGGAGATCGTCATCTTGCCCGGATCCGCCCCTTCCCCCCTGCTGGATTGTCAGGATATCTGCCTCAGCCGAGGTGGCCGCCTCATTCTCGACAGGCTCAGCCTCACCCTGCAATCGGGTACCCTGACCGCCCTGCTCGGCCCGAACGGTGCGGGCAAGAGTTCGCTGCTCAAGTGCCTGACCGGGGAGCTGGAGTACGACGGCGCCATCTCCCTGTTTGGTCGGGAGCGCCAGGCCTGGGGCAGCACGGCGCTGGCCCACAGGGTCGGTGTGCTGCCCCAAAGTTCGTCCCTCAACTTCCCCTTTCTCTGTGAAGAGGTGGTGGCCATGGGCCGCCTGCCCCACACCGAACCGGGCAGCCGCCGGGACGAGATAGTCAAAGCCGCCATGACCCACGCCGGGGTCGAACACCTGGCGGGTCGTCTCTACCCCGGCCTGTCGGGGGGGGAGCGCCAGCGGGTGCAGTTTGCCAGGGTGCTGGCCCAGATCTGGCAAGCTCCCGACGAACCCCAGGAGCCCCGGCTCCTGTTGCTGGACGAGCCCACCTCGGCGCTCGATCTCAAGTATCAACATCAACTGCTGACCATGGCCCGCGCCCTCGCCGGTCGCCATACCGCCGTCCTGGTGGTGCTGCACGATCTCAACCTCGCGGCGCGCTACGCCGATCGGCTGGTGATGCTGGAACAGGGTCGGTTGATGGCGGACGGTGTCCCCACCGAGGTGCTCACACCGGAGCTTATCGCCCGGTTGTATGGCTATCCAGCCCAGGTACTGCACCACCCCGATACCGGCCTGCCCATGGTGGTGTAGCCGCCGCAATTCATCACAGACAAGAAGAGCGCCATCGGGCGCTCTTCTTGTTTTTGGCTATTCATTCAGGCTATCTGGTAGCGCCCCGGCTTGTGGTTGAGTGTCAACACCAGGTTACAGAGGATGGCCGCCACCACGGAGAGGGCCAGCAGCCAGGGGGAGACCACGAAGAAGGAGGCGATGACGATGGTGCAATCCAGTCCCATTTGCAGCTTGCCAGCGCGGATGCCGAACTTGTCCTGAATGAAGAGTGCCAGGATGTTGAAGCCCCCCAGGCTCGACTTGTGACGAAACATGATGAGCAGCCCCATGCCGATCAGGGTACCGCCGATGAGGGCCGCATAGACGGGCTCGATCTTGCCGATCTGCAGCACGGCGTTGAGGTGATCCGTCATGAAGGAGACGGTTGCCACCGATGCGAAGGTATTGAGAGTGAAGCGTGGTCCCATCCTGAACCAGGCCAGGGTGTAAAAAGGCAGGTTCATGGTGAAGAACAGCAGGCCGAAGCTCAGGCCCGTCACCTGCTGCAACAGGAGCGCGAGGCCGGCAGTGCCACCGGTGAGCAGACCCACCTGATGAAACAGAAAGATACCGAGGGAGATGAAGCCTGCTGCGGTCAGCAGGGCAAGCACATCCTCATAGACCGGATGCGCCGAGCGGGGTTTGTTGTCCATAACCAAAGTCCATAGCGAAGTAAAAGAGTGTGGGTTGCCCCTTGGGGGCGCGAGCCCAGTGTGCCGAGCTTCGTTATGGGGACAGTGTCCGATTTGAGTGAGCCGGATCACAATAGTGTCATGGAATGCGCCAAAATGGTGCGCGTCAGGGATGCGTTACAACCCTTGCACCAAAATATCTCACTAGGTCCTTTCCCAGGCTGCAGCCTCACTGAAAAACCGGACGGTTTCCGCTGCTCGTCACGCCGAATCATTCTAAAATGTCTCCCTTTCAACTGCCTGTGGAGCAACAAAGGATGAGGGTCACCCTCTTCGGGATTGGATATGTGGGTCTGGTGCAGGCCGCCGTGCTGGCCGAGATGGGCCATCAGGTCACCTGCGTGGACGTGGATGCCGCCAAGATAGCGCGCCTGAAAGAGGGCATCATCCCCATTTTCGAACCCGGCCTCTCACCCATGGTTCAGGCCAATCATCAGGCCGGTCGCCTGCATTTCACCACGGACGTGGTAAAAGGCGTGGGCTTTGCCGAGCTCATCTTCATCGCGGTGGGCACTCCGCCCGGTGAAGACGGCAGCGCCGATCTGCAACAGGTGCTGAGGGTGGCCGGTACCATAGGCCGCCTGATGCAGGCTGGCAAGGTGGTCGTCAACAAGAGCACGGTGCCGGTCGGTACGGCCCACCGGGTGCGCCGGCACATCGAGGCCGCCCTCACCGAGCGTGGCGTTCACTTCCCCCTGGCGGTAGTGTCCAATCCGGAGTTTCTCAAAGAAGGCGCCGCCGTTGCCGACTGTCTGCGGCCGGATCGCATCATCATCGGCACGGATTCCGCCCACGCCATGTCGCTGCTGGAGGAGCTCTACGCCCCCTTCAACCGCAATCACGGGCGCATCATCCAAATGGACGCGCGCAGCGCCGAGCTGACCAAGTACGCCGCCAACGCCATGCTGGCGACAAAAATCTCCTTCATGAACGAGATGGCGGGACTGGCGGAGCGGCTCGGGGCCGACATAGAGGCGGTGCGCAAGGGCATAGGTGCGGATCCACGCATCGGCTACCACTTCATCTATCCGGGCTGCGGCTACGGCGGCTCCTGCTTCCCCAAGGATGTGAGAGCACTGATCCACACCGCAGCCGAGATGGGCTGTGACACGTCCCTGCTGCGCTCGGTGGAGCGGGTCAACGATCGTCAGAAACACAGACTCATCGAGTTGTTGCACCAGCACTTTGGTGCCGATCTGACGGGGCACACCTTCGCCCTCTGGGGGCTCGCCTTCAAGCCCAATACCGACGACATGCGAGAGGCACCGAGCCGAGTATTGATGGAGGCCATCTGGGCCGGTGGCGGCAAGGTGCAGGCGTTCGACCCCCAGGCCATGAACGAGGCGCAGCGCCTCTATGACCTGCGGGACGAGCTGACCTTGTGCGGCACCCAGGAGGCTGCCCTCAAGGGTGCCGACGCCCTGTTCATCTGCACCGAGTGGCAGCAGTTCCGCGCCCCCGATTTCGAGCTGATCCAGCGCACCCTGAAGCAAGCCGTCATCTTCGACGGACGCAACCTCTATGACCCGGCCCGCCTTCGCCAGCGCGGCTTTACCTACTACGCCATCGGCCGCGGCCACCATGTGCAACCAGCGGCTAGGCAGGAACCAGAGCCCCGATTGGAGGCTACGCAATGAAGTACCTGATCACTGGCGCCGCCGGTTTTATCGGCTTCCATGTGGTCAAGCGGCTTTGCGCCGACGGTCATCAGGTGGTCGGCATCGACAACCTGAATGACTACTACGCGATGAGCCTGAAAGAGGCACGCCTCGCGCGCCTCCTTCCCCTTCCCGGCTTTCGCTTCGAACGTATCGATCTTGCGGACAGATTGGCCATCGCCGACCTCTTTGCCCGGGAGCGATTCGATCGGGTGATCCACCTCGGTGCCCAGGCGGGGGTACGCTATTCGCTGGACAATCCCTTTGCCTACGCCGACAGCAACCTCACCGGCACCCTCACCGTGCTGGAGGGGTGCCGCCAACACGAGGTCGGCCACCTCATCTATGCCTCCTCGAGCTCCGTCTACGGCCTCAATGAGCAGATGCCGTTCAAGACCTCGGACGGGGTGGATCATCCGGTCTCCCTCTATGCGGCGAGCAAGAAGGCCAACGAGCTGATGGCCCACTCCTACTCCCACCTCTACGGCCTGCCCACCACGGGGCTGCGCTTTTTCACCGTCTACGGCCCCTGGGGGCGCCCCGACATGGCCCTGTTCAAGTTCGTGCGCGCCATCCTCAACGATGAGCCCATCGACATCTACAACCAGGGTCAGCTCAGCCGGGACTTCACCCATATCGACGACATCGTCGAGGGGATAGTGCGCGTCGCCGATCGCCCTCCCCAGGCGAACCCGGCCTGGCATGGACAGACGGAGTCCAGCTCGGCCCCTTACCGGTTGCTGAACATCGGCAACGGCAGCCCGGTGCGGCTGCTGGACTTCGTCGACGCCATCGAATCGGCCCTCGGCAAACCCGCCATCCGCAATCTGCTGCCCATGCAGCCGGGGGATGTGCTCGCCACCTGGGCAGACACCGAAACCCTGTTCGAGGTGACGGGCTATCGGCCCCGGGTGGGATTGAAAGAAGGGGTAGAGAGTTTCGTCCATTGGTACAGGGCGTACCACGGAGTCTGACACTCCACAGTCCTGCTTGTGCAAGAAGGGGCAAAAGGCCCCGCTCATCCTTGGCGGGTAACACCACGGTGTCGCAACTGAAGCGTTCATCCGTGCGTGTTGCCCCTTTGGATCAACGCGGGATCCAACCCGACCGGTCGCCATGAACATGAGGGAAAAAGAGAGTTAAATCATATCAATACAATGCGTTGGATTATATTCCCCACTGTCGGCCACCAGCGACGGGAGAGAGATAGCTGTGGCGAGTCTCAACGTCCTTCCCACCCGCAGCCAGGCCCCGTTCTTTGACCTTCCACCCAATGTTTTGCTCCACTAGCCAAAGGTTCCAGACCGTTTTCATCTTTCTCAAGCCAGCACAGAACCACATGTTCCAATGCTTGGCTGGCAACCCGCCCATCCAGAACCTATATCTTGCGGATACGAAATGAGGTATCCATCATGCAGAGACTCTGCACTTGGGGCTGGGGACTCTTGCTCCTGCTGGCCAGCACATCGACCCACGCCGACACCTTTCGCCAGGCCCCCAAGGCGATGAATGCCCTGCGCCAGGGGGCGGCCATGGAGCGCAGCAATCCAAGGCAGGCCATCGCCCACTACTGCACCGCCGCCAGCCTCGGCAATCCAGAAGCCTATTTTCGCATCGGCCGTCTGCTGGCTCGTGGTCCACAGGGGATCCGCAGCGCCCGTCAGGCCAATACCTATCTCGCCATGGCCATGCGCCTGGGCAACCAGCAGGCAGCCCGCTACTACAACGAACGGGTGGGCAATGCCCCGCTCGGCACCTGCGGTGTCGGCGGCGGCTCGGGCGGCGCCCCCTGGGTACGCCCCGGCGTCCCCTTCGATCAGGATGGCTATCTGGCCCGCCAGTCCATGAGCAAGCAGAAACTCGCCGGCATGATCCGGCAGGCCGCCAAGCGCCACCGGGTCGATCCCCAGCTGGCACTGGCCATCGCCATCGCCGAGTCCAACCTCAACAGCCTCGCCGTCTCCCCCAAGCAGGCGCAAGGGGTGATGCAACTCATCCCCGAGACCCAAGCCAGGTTCGGCGTGACGCACCCGTTCGATGCGGAGCAGAACATCCGGGGCGCCATGATCTATCTGAAATGGCTGGAGAAGCAGTTCGGCCCCGACTGGATCAGGATCAGTGCCGCCTATAACGCCGGTGAGCAGGCAGTGGTCCGCTATGGGGGTGTGCCCCCCTATCAGGAAACCCAGGAATACGTGCAGCGAGTGCTCTACTACTCGGGGCAGGACCAGCCCAAGAAAACCAAGGCATCGGTACGTTGACGCTCACAACCGGTTGATCGCATCCGCTGATGCGGGTGCCGAACATCCCCCATTCAACTTGGATAAAGATACCCTCAGGCCCCAGATCGGGCAGGCGTCGACCCATCCCAGCGGCCATCTCTCCCGGCCAAGAGGGTTTCGCAGATGGGAGGCTGCTCCCGCTGTCCGCTTTGCCGCCCCCTCCCCATTGGTTTACAATCGACAAGTTTTTTGGAACCGGGTTGGCCCGCGCCGACCTGGCCCCACCACGCCATCAGTTTGTTAATGAAAAATCATTAAGTTGCTGAAAAGGAAGAGAATTAGCCAATGGCTCAATTTATTTACACCATGAACAGGGTCGGCAAGGTCGTGCCGCCCAAGCGTCATATTCTCAAGAACATCTCCCTCTCCTTCTTCCCGGGCGCCAAGATAGGTGTCTTGGGTCTGAACGGCGCCGGTAAATCCACCCTGCTGCGGATCATGGCCGGGCTGGATACTGAGATCGAAGGGGAAGCCCGCCCGCAACCCGGCATCAAGATAGGCTACCTGCCCCAGGAGCCGAAACTGGATCCCGAGCAGACGGTCCGTGATGCGGTTGAAGAGGCCGTGGGCGACGTGAAACGCGCCATGGCTCGCCTGGATGAGGTCTATGCGGCCTACGCGGATCCGGACGCCGATTTCGACAAGTTGGCCCGCGAACAGGGCGAGCTGGAGGCCATCATCGCCTCCCAGGGCGGCCACAACATGGAAAACCAGCTGGAGCGTGCGGCCGATGCCCTGCGCCTGCCGGCCTGGGATGCCCAGATCAAGCACCTCTCCGGGGGTGAGCGTCGCCGGGTTGCCCTCTGCCGTCTGCTGCTGGAAAAGCCAGACATGCTGCTGCTCGATGAGCCGACCAACCACCTGGATGCGGAATCCGTGGCCTGGCTCGAGCGCTTCCTGCACGACTACGAAGGCACCGTCGTCGCCATCACCCACGACCGCTACTTCCTCGACAACGTGGCAGGCTGGATCCTGGAGCTGGACCGTGGCGAAGGCATCCCATGGGAGGGCAACTACTCCTCCTGGCTGGAGCAAAAAGATGCCCGTCTGGCCCAGGAAGCGAGCTCGGAAGCCGCCCGTCGCAAGTCCATCGAGAAAGAACTGGAGTGGGTTCGCCAGAACCCCAAGGGCCGTCAGGCCAAGTCCAAGGCTCGTATGGCTCGCTTCGAAGAGCTCAACACCAACGACTACCAGAAGCGCAACGAGACCAACGAGCTGTTCATTCCGCCCGGACCCCGCCTCGGCGACAAGGTGGTGGAAGTGACGAACCTGCGCAAGTCCTACGGTGACCGGCTGCTGATCGACGATCTCTCCTTCTCCATTCCGAAGGGGGCCATCGTCGGCATCATCGGGCCTAACGGGGCCGGTAAGTCCACCCTGTTCCGCATGATGTCGGGTCAGGAACAGCCGGATTCCGGCGCTATCACCCTGGGCGATACCGTGGTGCTGGCCTCGGTGGATCAGTTCCGCGACACCATGAACGACAAGAAGACGGTGTTCGAGGAAGTCGCGGACGGTCAGGACATCCTGCGCATCGGCAACTACGAGTTCCCGAGCCGGGCCTACATCGGCCGCTTCAACTTCAAGGGCTCTGATCAGCAAAAGCGCGTCGGCGAACTGTCCGGTGGTGAGCGTGGCCGTCTGCACCTGGCCAAGCTGCTGCAGACTGGCGGAAACGTCTTGCTGCTGGATGAACCGACCAACGATCTGGACATCGAAACCCTGCGCGCCCTCGAGAACGCCCTGCTGGAGTTCCCGGGTTGTGCCATGGTCATCTCCCACGATCGCTGGTTCCTCGACCGCATCGCCACCCACATCCTGGACTACCAGGACGAGGGCAAGATCGAATTCTTCGAAGGCAACTTCACCGAATACGAAGAGTGGAAGAAGAAGACCTATGGCGCCGAGGCCGTTCAGCCGCATCGCGCCAAGTACAAGCGGATCGCCAAGTAAAGGGAAGTGCTGGTGCGGCCAGCCATGCCGCCGCTGCGCCCCCGAGACGGCTGGCGGACCGCTGGCCAAGCGATGCCGTACATCCCCCCATCGAGGGGATTGCACCGTGACAAGGGGAGCCCAGGCTCCCCTTTCTATTGCCTTTTGACTTACACTCTCTCCGCCTCCCCCAACCGATAGCTAGCCATGGCCCACAGCACAGACACCTCGAAGCGACTTCACATCCAGATCCGCATCGAACCCGGTTGCCTCGGGCCAGACGGCAAGGCGCACATCGACAGGTTCTGCAATGCCGCCAGCCGGATCTTCGCCACTCTGGAGCCCGAGCGGATAAGCTGGGTGCTGCTCCCGCGCCATGACAAGCAGCTGCCGGAGCAGGAGTTCTTCATCGAGGGGCGCAAGCTGAGCGAGGAGCAGGCCGGTCTGGTGCTGCAGCGCATGGGCCTGACCTTGAGTCTGCTGCAGGAGCGCAGCGACGCCCTGCTGGCACAACTGGTGGAGCGTTACTTCAAGACTCTCTAATCCGCCCAAAGAAAGTCTCTATCGACACTCATTTTTCCTGCCGCAAGAGCAAACGTTTGAATTTTTACTCTATTCATTGATCCGCCTCGCAGATCCGGGGTTTGTAAACGCGCCTGCCTGTGTAAAAATGTGCGCGCTGTCACGGTATCAGGACGAGTCTGGCGATGAAATCGCCAATGACAGGGTCAGTCTCCCTATGGATGGGTCTGCCCCCCTGCTGCTTATTTCACGTCACCCATTGGAATCCAACATGAATCAACCACATCAAGCCACCAGCCCGGCGGCCGGGCAAGGATTGCTCGATCGTCTGTTCGCCCTGAAAGGTCATGGCACCACGGCCCGCACCGAGGTCATCGCCGGGATCACCACCTTCCTGACCATGGTCTACATCGTCTTCGTCAACCCGCAGATCCTCTCCGCTGCGGGCATGGACACCCAGGCCGTGTTCGTCACCACCTGCCTCATCGCCGGCATCGGCAGCATTCTGATGGGGCTGCTGGCCAATCTGCCCATCGCCCTGGCCCCCGCCATGGGCCTCAACGCCTTCTTCGCCTTCGTGGTGGTGGCCGGCATGGGCTACTCCTGGCAGATAGGCATGGGTACCATCTTCTGGGGCGCCCTGGGTCTTCTGATCCTCACCCTGCTGCGGGTGCGCTACTGGCTCATCGCCAACATCCCCCTCACCCTGCGCGTCGGCATCACCGCCGGTATCGGCCTGCTCATCGCCCTGCTCGGCCTGCACAACGCCGGCATCGTCGTCGCGAGCCCGGCCACCATGGTGACGGTGGGCAATCTCACCTCCCTGCCCTGTCTGCTGGGGCTGCTCGGCTTCTTCCTGATCTGCATCTTCTCCGCCCGTGGCGTGCACTCCGCAGTTCTCATCTCCATGGTGGTCACCACCGGACTGGGCTTCCTGTTTGGTGACGTCACCTTCAAGGGCTTCGTCTCCATGCCGCCCAGCATCACGCCGGTGTTCGGTCAGCTGGATTTGATGGGATCCCTGGATATCAGCCTCGCCGGCATCATCTTCTCCTTCATGCTGGTCAACCTGTTCGACTCCTCCGGCACCCTCATCGGGGTGACCAACCGTGCCAAACTGGCCGATGACAAGGGGCACTTCCCGCGCATGAAGCAGGCATTGGTCGTCGACAGCGTGAGCTCGGTGGGCGGCGCCTTCATGGGCACCTCCTCCGTGACCGCCTATATCGAGAGCAGCTCCGGCGTGGCCGTGGGTGGCCGCACCGGCCTGACCGCCATCGTGGTCGGCGTGCTCTTCCTGCTGGCCATCTTCTTCTCCCCGGTCGCCGCCATGGTGCCGGCGTACGCTGCAGCAGGGGCCCTCATCTACGTAGGCGTGCTGATGTGCTCGGAGCTCACCCGCGTGAAGTGGGAAGACCTGACCGAGGCGGTACCGGCCTTCATGACCGCGGTCATGATGCCGTTCAGCTTTTCCATCACCGAGGGGATCGCCGTGGGCTTCATCTCCTACTGCGTGATGAAGGCGGGCACCGGCCGCTGGCGCGAGATCAACCCTTGCGTGCTGGTCGTCGCCCTGCTGTTCATCCTCAAATTCGTCTGGGTCGACGCGCACTGAGTCGCCCCCTTCGACGAGGATTGAATCCCCCCGCCAACAAAAATGCCCGTCTCTCGACGGGCATTTTTTATGACTGCATCTAGATGCTTTCTGGCGTGTCAGCGGATGCCGCGAGCCTCGCGGATCCACTCCCAGGCCTGCTGGATCTCCTGGGTCTTCTCCTTGGCCATCTCCATCATCTCCGGCGGCAACCCCTTGGCGGCCAGCTTGTCCGGATGGTGCTTGCTCATCTCCTTGCGGTAGGCCCGCTTGATCTCCTGATCGCTGTCGCTCTCGCTGACGCCGAGCAGCTGATAGGCATCCTTGAGCCGATCCTTGGATGGTGCCTCCTGGCGGTACTGCTGCCCCTGGCCCCCTCCCTGATACTGGCCCTGACCGTGCTTGAAGAAGTTCATCTGCGCCTCGGCCATGGCCAGGATCCGCGCCAGCTCGATGCGGCTGAAGCCCAGCTCGTCGGCGATGGTCTGCAAGATGGCCCGCTCGTCGGCCTCCACGCTGCCATCGGCGAAGGCCGCCTGCAATTGGACTTCCAGGAAGAAGCGCAGGATGTCACGCTGGCCCTGGCTCGCCTGACGGAACTCGGCCAGGGTCTCGCGCAGGGGGAAGCCGCTCTCCTTGCCCTGACGGAAGGACTCCTGGGCCCGCACCCGCTGCTCACCGGAGAGACGCATCCTGTCCATCAGGTTGGAGGCAACCCGGATCTCCTGCTCGGTGACCTGGCCGCTCGCCTTGGCGATGTGGCCCATGACGGCGAAGGTGGCGTGGAAGAAAACCGCCTGCTGTTGCTGGGTGGGGGCACGGCGGAACGACATGCCCATGCCCCGATCGAAACGATGGCCTAACCAGAGGCCAAGCAGGGCGCCAAAGATGTTGCCGAGCAGAAAACCGAAGAAGGTGCCAAGCACCTTACCCCAAATACGCATGGTTCAAGACCTCGTGATGTGTTGAGTGCTGCATCCTTGCAACTGTTCGTCCAGCTCTCGCAGCCGCGCGACGGTGCCGATGTCTCGCCACTCGCCAGGGAGCAGGCTGCCACCGACCCGGCCCGCCGCCATCCACTCCCGCAGCAGGGGGGCCAGCTTGCAAGCCCCGGCGGGCAGGTGGCCGAAGGCCTCGGGACGATAGAGGCCGATGCCGCTGAAAGTGAGGGACGGGCGGTCCAGCACCCGGCCGGCTTGCAGCGCGAAATCTCCGTGAGGATGCTGGGGCGGATTGGGCACCAGCCAGAGATGGGCGAGATCCTCCCACAGCGTCTGGTTCACCAGGGTGCCGTAATCCAGATCCAGCCAAGTATCGCCGTTGATCACCAGAAAAGGCTCAGACCCCAGCAATGGCAGTGCCTGCACTATGCCACCGGCGGTCTCCAGTGCGGTTTCTTCCGCCGACCACTGGATGCTGACCCCGAAGGCGCTGCCATCCCCGAGCGCCGCCACCAGCTCGTGGCCGAGCCAGGCGTGGTTGATGACCAGATTCGTCACCCCGGCAGCCTTGAGCTTCTCGATATGATGCACGATGAGCGGCTTGCCCCCCACCGCCAGCAGCGGCTTGGGCAGGGAGTCCGTCAGCGGTCGCATCCGCTCGCCACGACCGGCGGCCAGGATCATCGCTTTCATGCCTGGGCTCCAGCAGCAAAGCCAGGCAGCACTTTTCGCTGCAACCAGTCACCGAAACGGGACAACACATGGTATGTGCCCCCGTGCAAATGACAAACGTCCACCACATAACCCAGTGTGCGTGGAATATCCTTCAGATAACCGGATTTTCCGTCCCTGTGATAAAGGCGGGTGAAGATGCCCGCCGCCTTCAGGTGGCGCTGCATGCCGGTGAGATCGGCCTGGCGCCGGAAGCGGGCATAATCGATCCCCGCCAGCACGCCGGCCTCGCTCAAGGTGTCGAAGCCATGGCGCATTCCTTGCTCGATGACATCGTCCGGCCAGCGCACGTAGCAGTCTTTGAGCAGGGAGACCAGATCGTAGCTGAGCGGCCCGATGACCATGTCCTGGAAATCGATGACGGCCAGGGTGCTGGTTGCGGGACTGTCACCGCCACACACCATCAGGTTGCGGCTGTGGAAGTCCCGGTGCATCACCCCCTGGGGCTGGGCCAGGTTGTTCTCGGTCAGGCAGGTGAAGGTGTCATCCAGCAACTGCTGCTCATCCTCGCTCAAGGCGAGTTGCAGATGATGGCCCAGCAGCCATTCGGGGAAGATGGCGTTCTCACGGGCCATGAAGGCCGCATCGAAAGGCTCGAGAGAGAGCTCGACTGCGCCAAGCTGCGGCAGCAGGGCAATGGCCTTGTCATACCAGGCCAGCACGTTATCGGCATTCAGGCAGGTGATGAGCTGGGTATCGCCGAGATCCGTCACCGCCAGCAACCCCTGCTCGTAGTCCACCCCCTTGACCTCGGGCGCCAGCAGGCCGCTCGCTTTCAAGGCCGCGGCGTTGCGAACAAATTCATGATTTTTTTCGGTTTTCGGATTAGCATCCACCCACACCAGACCGGCACCACGGAAATAGCGGCGAAAACTGGCGTCACCGGAGATCAGGGTCAATTGAAGGTTGGCATCACCGGAAATCCGGCGCGCCCAGTGCAATAACAGGGAATCGCGATCGTGCATGAGTCGGGGACCAAATTGGAAAGCAGCTCTTGGCTGTTAGCCCTGGCCGCAATAATGCTTTATCATTGCCGGCTAACATAAAGCAATGACATGCAATGTCAACTTGATGGATCCTGACATAAAATGCATGCCCTGATTCAACCGTCTTTACCACGGATTGTGCGAGCCTTTCACATGACAAAATGGACACTGGGCACTTCTGGTCCCATCGCCCTGACTATCAGCCTTGTTCCAGCACTGAGTCCGATCACGGTACAGGCTGCGCCAATCAACGCGCCGCCGGCTACCGGCATTCTCGACAGCCTCTGCTATGACTATGTGCCCAAGATAGAGAAGCCAGCCTCCGGTCAAGATGCCAATGCCCAACCGGTCGAGGTCGATGCGGACCGCCTGGAAGCCAAACAGGGTGGCACCGCCGTCTATGAAGGGGACGTCAAGGTCCGTCAGGGGGTGCGCAAGTTTGACTCTGACTATGCTCAGCTCGATCAGAAGAGCCGGGACGTCATCGCCATCGGCAACATCTACTACAACGATGGCCAGATCACCGTCACCAGCGACAAGACCCTGAAATCCAATCTGGATACCAAGGATTCCGAACTGGAAGAGGGCAAGTATCAGGTTCACGGTTCACCGGTGCGCGGCTTCGCCGAGAAGGTGACCATGACCAATGACAACCAGAACATAGTGCTGGAGGGGGCTCAGTACACCACCTGCCCACCGGGCCAGGAGGCCTGGACTCTGAAGGCGGGCAGCATCGACATCGATCAGGCCGAAGTGTTCGGGGAAGCCTGGAACGCCAGCCTCTGGCTCTATGACTATCCGGTCTTCTATTTCCCCTATATCAACTTCCCCATCAAGGATGAGCGCAAGACGGGCCTGCTCTACCCGGGTTATACCCAGAGCTCCAAGAACGGCATGGACATCACCCAGCCGTTCTACTGGAACATTGCCCCCAACTACGACGCCACCATCACCTCCCGCTTCATGGACAGACGGGGCCTGATGGAGCAGGTAGAGTTCCGCTACATGCCGGATCCGGCCCACGTGGGCAGCCTCTACTTCGAAAACCTGGCCAACGACAAGCAGTATGACGAGACCGACAGCCTGAACCAGCATCTGTCAGATGGTCATCGCTATCTGCTCAATGCCCGTCATACCTCCATGTTCATGGATAATTCCCTGCGGGTGTCGGTGGACTACACCAAGGTCCGGGACCGGGACTACAACTACTTCAACGACTTCTCCCCCAAGGTGGGGACCCAGGTCGACAACCAGTTGCAGCAGTCCCTGATGGCGGGTTATTTCCAGCAGAACTGGAACCTCAATGCCGAAGTGCGAACCTACCAGATCCTGCTGGCCAGCGCCCAGCAACCCCACGAGCTGATGCCCCGCATCGATCACAACTACTACCACCAGGGCAGCTGGTACGATCTGGCCTGGAATACCGAACTCACCAACTTCGGTTACAACAACGATCAGGCCATCGAGCAGAACCAGGGCGAAGCCTACACCGGCACCCGCTTCTACACGGCCCCGACCCTGACCATCCCCCTCATCGATGAGGCGGGTTACTTCCTCGACAGCCAGTACAAGCTGATGTACACCCGTTACGATCAGACGGTGCCTGACAACATGAGCAGCACCTTCACCAGCAGGTTCACGCCGCAAGATGGTGGGGGAGTCACCCTGGAGGAGGGGATCATCACCCGGGTACTGCCTTCGTTCCGCCTCAAGGGGGGCATGACCTTCGAGCGCGAGCAGCAGTGGTTCGGGAAAGAGGGCGCCAATCAGACTCTGGAACCCGAGTTCCAGTATCTCTACGTCCCCTACAAGGATCAGGACAACATCGGGGTCTACGACTCCACGACCATGCGTCAGGACTACTACAGCCTGTTCAGCGACCGCCGCTTCGCCGGTCTGGATCGCATCAGCGACTCCAACCGCCTCTCCATCGGTCTCACTAGCCGTATTTATGATCCGGCTGGCGATGAACGAATCCGGCTGGCCGTTGCCCAAGCCTTCGACTTCGTGGCTCCCAGGGTCAAGCTCTACTCCAGCGATGTAGCGAGCACCAACAACCGCTCCCCGCTGTCGTTCGAGGGCGACGCCAAGATCAACGAGCAGTGGTTTGCCCACGCTGGTGCACAGTATGATTTTGACCAAAGCCAAATCAGCTCGGCCAACAGCGCGCTGGAGTACCGCCACGAGAAGCTGATCAGCCAACTGAACCACCGCTTCGTGCGCGATGCCAACTACGACCTCGAACACAAGGGAGCGGTCACCGACCTCAACCAGATCGGTCTGTTGCTGACCACGCCGCTCAATGATCAGTGGCACCTCTATGGTGGTTACTATCAAGAGCTCAACCAGAACGTGAAGTCCGACCGCAAGGTGGGCCTGAAATATGACTCCTGCTGCTGGAGCATCAACTTCAACCTGGAATGGGTCAACACCCCGGACAACGTGGATATGAGGCCGACCTCCGAGCGCAGTCTGGGCATTCAATTCGAGATGAAGGGATTGGGTAGCGTAGGGACAGGTCCGAAGGGAACCTCCCTGGATACCGAAGCACTGCCTTACATTCGTCCGTTTAACCTGCGAGACCAATAACCGGTCTGGCAAACGCCTTGAGAGATGGATATGAAGAAGACGTTGATTTCCCTGCTGACCGCAGGTCTGTTTGGAGTCATGAGCCAGGGCGCCATCGCCGCCCCCGAGCTGGTGGACAAGGTGCTTGCCGTGGTCAACAAGGACGTGGTGCTGGCCAGCCAGCAGGAAGCCCTGGTCCAGAAGGTCAAGGCCTCCGCCCAGGAGAGCGGCCAGTCCCTGCCCGATGACGCCACCCTGCGCAAGCAGGCGCTGGATCGCCTGATCCAGGAGAGCCTGCAGTTGCAGCTGGCGGATCGCCAAGGGCTCAAGATCAGTGACACCCAGCTGGAGCAGGCCATCCAGAGCATCGCCGCCGACAACAAGATGACCCTCGAGCAATTGCGCGCCCAGCTGGAGCGTGAGGGCCTGACCTATGCCCAGTACCGGGAAGAGGTACGCCGCGAGATCCTGATGAACGAAGTGCGCCGCAATCAGGTTCGCCGTCGCATCAACATCTCCGAGCAGGAGGTCAAGCAGGTGGTCGAGGCCCTGAGCAAACAAGGCCAGCAGCAGACCGAGTACCACATCGGCCATATCCAGGTCGCCCTGCCCGACAATCCCAATGCCGAGCAGCTCAATGCCGCCAAGGCCAAGATCGAGCGTATCCTCGCCTCCCTGAAAGAGGGGGCGGATTTTCGCAAACTCGCCATCGCCGAGAGTAACGGTCCCAAGGCCCTGGAGGGGGGAGAC
This sequence comes from Aeromonas intestinalis, assembly GCF_054052485.1. Classification (NCBI taxonomy): domain Bacteria; kingdom Pseudomonadati; phylum Pseudomonadota; class Gammaproteobacteria; order Aeromonadales; family Aeromonadaceae; genus Aeromonas; species Aeromonas intestinalis. Next base: position 79,107 of record NZ_JBSTYK010000012.1, on the reverse strand, counting down.
TGGGGCTGGATGAGCCCGCAAGAGATGCCGACCCTGATGGCCGAAGCGGTACAAGGGGCCAGCAAGGGTGACATCGTCGGCCCGCTGCGCTCAGGCGCCGGCCTGCATATCGTCAAGATCTTCGACACCAAGGGTCAGCAGCAAGTGATGCAGACCGAGGTGAAGGCTCGCCACATCCTGATCAAGCCCTCCATCATCCTGAGTGAGGAGAAGGCCAAGGGGACCCTGGACGGCATCTTGCACGATATCAAGAGCGGCAAGGCCAGCTTCGCCAGCATGGCGGAGAAGTACTCCGAGGATCCGGGCTCTGCGGTGCAGGGCGGTGAACTGGGCTGGTCCGACCCCAACGTCTATGTGCCGGAATTCCGCGACATGGTCAATCGTCTGCAGCCTGGCCAGATCAGCGAACCCTTCCGTACCAGCCACGGCTGGCACATCGTCCAGCTGGAAGATCGCCGCAGTCAGGACGCCACCAGCAAGGCTCAGGAGCAGCGCGCCTATCAGCTCATCTTCAACCGTCGCTTCACCGAAGAGTCCCAGTCCTGGCTGGACGAGCTGCGCGACGAAGCCTACATCCAGATCGAACCCAATTAATGGGCGATGAGCAGATGAACAGCCGCCATCCAGGGCGAGGCCAGACGCAGATGCCCTGCCGTCGCCTCGCCATCACACCGGGTGAACCGGCGGGGATAGGCCCAGACCTGGTGTTGCAGATAGCCCTGCAGGATTGGCCCCACCAGCTGGTGGCGATCGTCGATCCCGCCCTGCTGCACGCCCGCGCCGCCCTGCTCGGGCTGCCTGTCGTGCTCGAACCCTATGACGCCAGCGCTCCTGCCCGCCCCCAGCGGGCGGGGACGCTCACCGTCTGCCCCCTGCCCCTCGGCGCTCCCGTGGTACCGGGCAAGCTCGACGAGGGCAATGGCGCCTATGTGTTGAACACCCTGCAGCGGGCCTGTGACGGCAATCTGAACGGCGAATTCGACGCCGTGGTGACCGGGCCAGTCCACAAGGGGATCATCAACCAGGCCGGTGTCTCCTTCAGCGGTCATACCGAATTCTTCGCCCAGCAGTCGGGCACCGCCGATGTTGTGATGCTGCTGGCCACCGAAGGGCTCAGGGTGGCGCTCGCCACCACCCATATTCCGCTGGCCTACGTGGCCAAGGCCATCACCGAGGATCGGCTCGGCAAGGTGATCCGCATCCTGGATGCGGACCTCAAATGCAAATTCGGCATCGCCCAGCCCAGGATCTATGTCTGTGGCCTCAATCCCCATGCCGGGGAAGGGGGACATCTGGGCCGGGAAGAAATAGACGTGATCGAGCCTGCCCTGGACGCCTTGCGCCAGGAAGGGATCGATCTGGTCGGCCCCTTGCCCGCCGACACCCTGTTCCAGGACAAATACCTCAAGGATGCGGATGCGGTACTCACCATGTACCACGACCAGGGACTGCCCGTGCTCAAATACAAGGGCTTTGGCAACTCGGTCAATATCACGCTGGGACTCCCATTCATCCGCACTTCGGTGGATCACGGCACCGCGCTGGATCTGGCAGGCAAGGGCCTGGCCGATCCCGGCAGCCTGATCACCGCGATTAACCACGCCATTCAGATGGTAGAGAAAAAATAATATGAGCAGTAAGGTGCACATGGGCCACACGGCCCGTAAGCGTTTCGGTCAGAACTTCTTGCATGACAGCTACGTGATCGACCAGATCGTGGCCGCCATCAACCCGCAACCGGGTCAGAACCTGGTGGAGATCGGGCCGGGTCTGGCCGCGCTGACCGAGCCGGTCGCCGCCCAGATGGACAAGATGACGGTGGTCGAGCTCGACCGCGACTTGGCCGCTCGTCTGCGCGAGCATCCCACGCTGAAAGACAAGCTGACCGTCATCGAAGCCGATGCCATGCGCTTTGACTTCGGCACCCTGATGGGGGAAGGCCGTGGGCCGCTTCGCATCTTCGGCAACCTGCCCTACAACATCTCCACTCCGCTCATCTTCCACCTCTGCGAATTCGCCGATCGGGTGGAAGACATGCACTTCATGCTGCAAAAGGAAGTGGTGCTGCGTCTGGCCGCCGGCCCGGGCAGCAAGGCCTATGGTCGCCTGAGCGTGATGACCCAGTACTACTGCCAGGTCGTCCCCGTGCTGGAAGTGGGCCCGGGTGCCTTCAAGCCTGCCCCCAAGGTGGACTCCGCCGTGGTGCGCCTCATCCCCCACAAGAATCCCGTCCATGTGGCCAAGGACATCCGCTGCCTGAACCGCGTCTGCACCGAGGGCTTCGGCCAGCGCCGCAAGACCATTCGCAACAGCTTCTCCAACTTCATCACCGACGCCCAGCTGACTGAACTTGGGATCGATGGCAACCTGCGCCCGGAGAACCTCTCCCTCGAGCAGTTCGTCATGATCGCCAACTGGCTGGCCGATCAGCAGCAGGCCTGATCCCATGGCAAAGCCCCGGATAGCGGTTCACCCGCACCCCAGCTATGTGGCGGGCACCCAGGATCCTTACCACTTTCTCTATCTCATCGAGATAGAGAATCTGGGACCGGACACCGTGCAGCTGCTGCACCGGCGCTGGCTCATCACCGATGCCAATGGCAAGATGCAGGAAGTGGAAGGCCCCGGGGTGGTCGGTGAGCAACCCTTCATCGCCCCCGGTGAGACCTTCAGCTACCAGAGTGGCGTTCCCCTCGCCACTCCGTTTGGCGTGATGGAGGGCAGCTACCTGCTGCAAGACGAGTCAGGACAACAGTTCGAGGCTCCCATCCCTCCCTTCACCCTGGCCGTTCCCCACATCATTAACTGAGGTTTCATGGCGAACTGTTTTGTCGGCGACATTCAAGGCTGCTACGACGATCTGCGCCGTCTGCTGGATCTTGCCGAATTCGACTCCGATAACGACACCCTCTGGCTGTGTGGCGATCTGGTCGCCCGCGGCCCGGACTCGCTCAATACACTGCGCTTCGTCAAGTCACTGGGGAACCGGGCAGTCACCGTGCTCGGCAACCACGACCTGCACCTGCTGGCGGTGGCCAACGGGGTGGCGCCGCTCAAGAAGAAAGACAAGCTGCATTCCCTGATGGAGGCGCCGGATCGGGACGAACTGCTGGAGTGGCTGCGCCAGCGCCCCCTGCTGGCGGAACATCCCGATCTTCCCATCATGATGATCCATGCCGGCCTCTCCCCCGCCTGGGATGCCCGTACCGCCCGCAACTGCGCCCGCGAGGTCGAGAGTCTGCTGCGCGGGGATCAATACCAGTGGCTGCTTCACAACATGTACGGGGATCAACCGGATAGCTGGGATGACAACCTGCTGGGGATAGAGCGCTACCGCTACATCATCAACAGCTTCACCCGCATGCGTTTTTGCTACTTCGACGGACGACTCGACTTCAAATGCAAGAAAGGTCCGACTGAATCCACCCCTGGCCTGCGCCCCTGGTTCGAGCAACGGGAACACCATGTGGACGATCCCATACTGGTGTTCGGCCACTGGGCGGCCCTGATGGGCGCCACCGGCAAAGATGACATCAAGGGGCTGGACACCGGCTGTGTCTGGGGCAACAGCCTCACCCTGTGGCGCTACGAAGATGACGCCCTGATCGCGACCCCCTGCCCCGCTTACGCCAAGTGAAGCGCTTCCAATAAGACGGGCCCGGCATCGCTGCCGGGCCCGTTTTTTTATAGAAACAGCAGAGGCTAGAGTTTACGACCCAGCCGTTTCTCCACCTGCCGCCGCTCCCACTCGGGACCGAACATCTTGAACGGCTGGAACAGGTTGATGGCATGGGACATCAGCCCCAGCCCCCAACCCAGCGCCGGCCACCAGGCCCAGATGTAATCCGGGTTGCTCAGGTAGTTGATAATGAACAGTCCCGTCATCACCAGCACGTAGCTGATGAGGTGACCATAGAACCCCTTGAGCCCCTCGACAAACTTCATCGCCTCCCGCTCATCTCGCGCCACATGCACCGAACCTTGACCATCTAACTCATGCCCTTTCATCTCGCTCTCCTGCAGTTGAGTCACGTCGAGCTCAAAGACGGAGGCCAGGGCCTTGAGGGATTCCAGTCCGGGTTGCTGCCCCTGTTCGATCCGCTGTATGGTGCGCACACTCAGACCAGACAGGGTGGCCAACTGCTCCTGTGACCAGCCCCGCTGCAATCTCAATTTCCTGACTATCATCATCGGCTCCTCGTGATATTGGACAGGGCCAGCATAGGGACAGGGGCAAGGCAGCGACACGACAAAGCCCTGACATCAACCTGACTGTCGTGTTAAATCAATACCTTACAGTTAATCACGTCCACGACTCAGAGGCTCTGCATCAGCTCGGCCGCAATCTCGAACGAGTGCAATCTGGCCTCGTGGGAGACGATGGGACCGTTGAACATCAACTCGTCTGCCCGGGTCTCTGCCAACAGCGTCTGCAAACCGTGGCGCACCTTGTCTCTGTCACCCACCAGGGAGCGGGCCAGAGTCTGCTCCATCGCCATCAACTCTCGCGGTGACCACTCCTCCCCCAGATCCTGTACTGGCAGGGGCAGCTTGCCCGCATCGCCGCGATAGAGCCGCAGGAACTGCTGCTGCAAGGTGGTGAACAGGAAGCGGGCCTCCCGCTCGGTATCCGCCGCGATCACATTGATGCAGACCACGGCGTGGGGCTTGGGCCAACGGGCAGAGGGGCGGTACTGGGTACGATAGAGCTCCAGGGCCTGCAACAGCAACCCGGGCGCGAAGTGGGAGGCGAAGCCGAACGGCAGCCCCATGGCCGCCGCCAGCTGGGCGCTGTAGAGGCTGGATCCCAGCAGCCAGATGGGGACATGCAGCCCCTGACCGGGGACGGCCTGCACGGCCCCCACCTCGTCACCGAAGTAATGCATCAGCTCGCGCACATCGGCGGGGAAATCATCCACCTCGCCGCTCTTCTGGCGACGCAGGGCCTGCATGGTGCGCTGATCGGTACCGGGCGCCCGTCCCAGCCCCAGATCGATACGATCCGGATAAAGGGAAGCCAGCGTGCCAAATTGCTCGGCAATCACCAGGGGGGAGTGGTTCGGCAGCATGATGCCACCCGCCCCCAGCCGCAGTGTACGGGTGCCAGTGGCCAGATGGCCGATCAACACCGAGGTGGCGGCACTGGCAATGCCCGGCATGTTGTGGTGCTCCGCCAGCCAATAGCGATGATAGCCCCACTGCTCCGCATGGCGGGCCAGATCGAGGGAGTGGCGAAACGCGTCGGCAGGGACCGTGCCTTCGGGGACGGGAACGAGATCGAGGACGGAATAAGGGATGGCGGACATGGGACACTCCATTGCGTCGGGTTCAACAGGCTGTGGGCAATGTAGCATGAGATATCTCAATGCCCCATGCCTGACCACCCTGGAGCTGGGATCGGAGTTACCTGATACGCAGCCCTGACAGCATTGCGGGATGAATGTAACTAATTGTTATTATTTAACTTTAAAACAATTCACATTGCTTTATGTCAGTCTCTGGCCGTCGTCAAGTGGCACTTTATACACTAACGGCCAGCTTCGCACGGCACTACCCTCAGTGGGCTCGTCATCTGTTGTGGGCAGGACTCTCAACACGACCAACCGGAGAACACAGGCATGAATGCGACAACTGATACCAAGACCGGCCTCTTCCTCGCCACCTTCGACATCGGGAAATCCATACCGGGCGCCCCTCTGCTGCGTCTCAACCTCAGCGTCTATACCCCGGGCGAGACCCTGAACGGCGTCGCCCACCTGACCCAGGCCACCAATCCGCCACTGGATCAGGCCTCGGAGGTCAAGGGCCAATACACCTACATGTGTGTCATGCCCAAGCAGTGCCACATCCTGGTGACGGCCCAGGGCTACCCCATCATCAAGTGGCCACAACATGCGGGCATAGGCCCCGTGATCCTGCCCAACTTCGAGCTGCGAATGGTGCTGAGCGAGGACTGGAAGTCCGGCACCGCCAACTACAAATATCAGGATAACCAGCAGAAGTGGCACGAGGTGAAAGACGCCCCCGTCACCCTGGTGCCCGCCGCCGTACTGGCCTGATCCCGGCGGCCCCAGCGGGCCGCTTTTTTCCCTCGAATATTCTTCTGTCAGCTACTGTGTTTTTTGTCATCCTTCGAACACACTGAATAGTCGCCAAGGCGATGGATGAGAGTGGGACAAGGATGCGTCCATGACAAAATCAAAGCTCAACTGCCGGCCCTTCTATGTGCATATCGCCACCCTGTTCATTCTGCTGTTCAGCCTGCTGGGAGGACTCCTCATTGTATTGCAGTACCAGCAAGGCATGCAGCAGGGGCAGGAACACGAGCGCCAGAGCTTTCTGCAATATCGCGAACAGCTCGCGCTGACCCTCAAGCTGAACGAACGACCGGCCCGCATGTCCCTGAGCCTGCTGCGCAGCGGGCAACTGGCAGCCATGCCCGATCTGGAGGCGCGCCTCACTTATCTGCCGCAGCTCGCCGAGGTACTGGGCAACAGCAGCAGCTATGGCGCCATCTATGCGGGTTACCAGAACGGCGACTTTTTCCTGGTACGCAAGCTGACCAAACGTGCCAGGGAGCGGCTGGATCAGGCCCCACCCGCCAGCACCCTGCTGGTACAGAGCCTGAGTCAGGGCCAGGGGGAATTCCTCTACTTCGACAAGCGGCTGCATCTGCTCGAACGCAGGCTCATGCCGGACTACCGCTTCGATCCTCGCAGTCGTGACTGGTACAAGGAGGCCCGCTGGCAAAACGGCATCATTGCGACGCACCCCTATCTCTTCTTCACCACCCGGGAACCCGGCATGACGTTGGCGGTGGAGAGCGACGATCGTCAGGCGGTGATTGGGCTGGACATGGGGGTCGAGGGACTCTCCGCCCAGATAGGCAGCCTCTCCCTGCCCAGCCACTGCCAGCTGGTACTGTTCGATGAAATGGGCACTCTGCTGGCCGCCGATCCCAAGCGGCTGCCGAGTTTCGACCAATTGAGCCGTCTACCGACGCTGTCGGCGCTAGCTCCCCCCGTGCTGACCTTGCTACAGCAGCAGATAGCGACCCATCCCACTCTGCTGCACGGCCCGGACGAGCAGACCCTCACCCTGACCACAGCGGACAAGAATGATTGGCTGGTGAATCTCTCCCCTCTCGGGGAGGGTTCTCCCTTCTATATCGCCCTGCTGGCACCGATGGAGGCGTTGACGGCGCAAGCCCGTCACGAGGCGCTGCAGAACCTCATCTTGACCCTGGTCGGCTTACTGCTCCTGCTGCCCATCATCTGGCTGGTGGCCAGACAGACCGCCGCCCCGCTGCTGGCATTGACCCAGGAGGCGAAGCTTATCCAGCACTTCGACTTCAGCGAACGCAAGGTGCCCGACACCCCCATACAGGAGATCGACGATCTGGCCCGAACCATGTCAGGCATGCGGCTGACTCTCGGCAACTTCATGAACATGGGACGGGCGCTCTCCGCCGAGCGCCGCTTCGACTCCCTGCTCAGCCGCATCCTGCATGAGACGGTGGCGGCGGCACAGGCCGAAGGAGGTTGCCTCTATCTTGCCCAGGATAAACAGATGACGGCGGTACAGGCCCTCTGGCAGCAGCAGCCGATCCCTTGCGAGCGGGTACGCTGGCAGGAGGCGCTGCTCGGCGGGCTCTATCATACGGAGCGGCTCAGCCTGCCTCTGGATGAAGAGCACTGGCAACAATATCTGGCGGACTGGGGCCCCTTTCCCGGCCCCCATCAGCTGCTGGCCGAGCCTCTCTACAACCACCGTCAGGAGCTGATCGGCTGCCTGCTGCTGATCCTGCCCCGATGCTCGGCCGCCGAGCTGGCGTCACGCATCAGCCTTATCGAGGCATTGGCTGGCATGTCCGCCTCCGCCATCGAAAACCAGCGTCTGCTGGAAGAGCAGAAGCAGCTGCTGGAAGCGTTCATCGAGCTCATCGCCGGTGCCATCGATGCCAAGAGTCCCTATACCGGTGGCCATTGCCAGCGCGTGCCCGAACTGACCCGCATGCTGACACAGGCAGCCTGCAACCAGCAGCAGGGTCCGTTTGCCGACTTTCGACTCAATGAAGAGGAGTGGGAAGCCATCCATATCGCGAGCTGGCTGCACGACTGCGGCAAGGTCACCACCCCCGAGTTCGTGGTCGACAAGGCCACCAAGCTCGAAACCATCTACGATCGCATCCACGAGATCCGCACCCGATTCGAAGTGCTCAAACGTGATGCCTACATCGAGGAGCTGGCATCCCGCCTGCCAGCGCAAGAGCGGCAGACGTGCCAAGACGCAGTGGCCCCGCTCTGGTCCACTCTGGATGAGGAGTTTGCCTTCGTCGCCGAGTGCAACCTCGGGGGAGAATGGATGGCGCCAGAGAAGCTGGCGCGGCTGGATGCCATTGCCGGCAGAACCTGGCTGCGCACCCTGGATGACCGACTGGGGGTAAGCCGGGAGGAGCTGAAACGCCATCCGGATGGTGCAGCCCCCACCCTGCCCCGCCTCGAGTCCCTGTTGGCAGACAAGCCGGAGCATCTCATCCCCAGACCCAAACAAGACAAGCTCACCGAGCACAATCCCTGGGGTTTCAAGGTCAAGGTGCCTCCCCAGCTCTATAACCGGGGGGAGCGCTACAACCTCGCCATCTCCCGCGGCACCCTCACGGAGGAAGAGCGCTACAAGATCAACGACCACATCGTCCAAACCATCCGCATGCTGGAGCGCCTCCCTTTCCCCCAGCACCTTCGCAAGGTGCCGGAGATCGCCGGTGGTCATCACGAACGGATGGACGGCAAGGGCTATCCGCGCCAGTTGCAGGGATCACAGATGAGCATTCCCGCCCGCATCATGGCCATTGCCGACGTCTTCGAGGCACTGACCGCCAGCGATCGCCCCTACAAGTCCGGCAAGACGGTCTCCGAGGCGCTCACCATCATGCTGCGCATGGTGGAGGAGCATCACATCGATCCGGCGCTGTTCACCCTCTTCATCGAAAGCGGCGTCTGGCGCGACTATGCCGAGCAATTCCTCTCCCCGGCACAGCTCGATGAGGCGCAGTGCCAGACTCTGCTCACCGGCGGTGTCAGCTCCGCAAAGGTATCCAACCTGTCGCCATAAGGAAGAACCTTGGGAGCCGGGAGCGCCTTGTGGTCAAGACAGAATTGCAGGTTCAAGCGGGTGAGAAGCCCAATCTTGCCCATAAAAAAACGGCCAACCCGAGTTGACCGTTTTGAGTTGCCAGAGCGCCACTTAGAACAGCAGGTGAGCAACACCAGCGATGACCGGCAGGGTTACCAGGGTGCGCAACAGGAAGATGACGAACAGCTCCCACAGCTTGACCGGGATCTTGCTGCCGAGCAGCAGGGCGCCCACTTCCGACATGTAGATGAGCTGGGTGACCGACATGGCGGCAATGACGAAGCGGGTGATGTCGCTCTCTATGGTCGAGGCCAGCACCGCCGGGATGAACATGTCCGCAAAGCCGACCATGATGGTCTTGGAGGCCGCCTCGGCCTCCGGCAGCTGCAACAGCTCCAGCAAGGGCACGAAGGGGGCCCCCAGCCAGTTGAACACGGGGGTGTGCTCCGCCAGCATCAGGGCACAGGTACCGATGGCCATCACCACCGGTAGCACGCCAAACACCATGTCCAGGGCATTCTTCACCCCTTCCCGCGCCACGGCGCCGAGATCCGTCATGCTGTCGGCCTTGGTCAACGCACGCTGGTAGCCATAGCTCAGCACGCTGTGCTGATGGGGAATGGCCTCCTGCTTGCGACACAGGGGGGTACCATCGCTGTAGACATCCTTCTTCCAGGATAGCGGCGGCAGGCGCGGCACGACGATGGCGGCCACCACACCGGCCAGACAGACCGTCAGGTAGAAGGGCACGAACATGTGCTCCAGTTTCACCTGGGAGATCACCACCAGACAGAAGGTGATGGAGACCGCCGAGAAGGTGGTGCCGATGACGGCGGCTTCCCGCTGGGTGTAGAACTTGCCTTCATACTGCTTGCTGGTAAGCAGAATGCCGACGCTGCCATCGCCGAGCCAGGAGGCGAAACAGTCCACCGCCGAGCGACCCGGCAGACGGAATACCGGCCGCATGATGCGGGTCATCATGGTACCGACGAACTCCAGCAGACCAAAGTCCAGCAGCAGTGGCAGCAGCAAGCCCGCAAAGATGAACACCGAGAACAGCACCGGCAGCAGATCGTGCAGCACCAGGCCGCCGGTCGCACCGGAGCGCAGCACCTCGGGCCCCGCCTCGAAGAAGGTCAGCAGCACGAAGATGCCCCCCAGCACCCGCACGCAGGCCCAGAATGGGGAGACGTTGAACAGGCTGTTGAGGAAAGGGCGACGCACCAGGATGGCCGGCTTGAACAACCAGGCGACCAGGGTCATCAGCATGGTGGTGGTGATGATGGCACTGACCATGGCCACCAGATGATCGGCGAACACGACCTGCACCAGTTTCGCCAGCACGGCGACGGGGATGGTAACGTTGCCGTCATAGATGACCGGGGTCATAAACAGCAGGATCCCGATGAGAGACGGGATGAGGAACATCAGCAGGTTGCGGCGAGTATGAACCGCCGGCGCCTGCAGGGTCTTTTCCAACATGATTTACAGCCTTCTTGTGACTTTTCCTTCAGCCAGGCCGCCTGCATATTCATGCCCTCGCCCGACAAACGGGCGCAAGAATAACCCAAATAAATGCACAAACAAGCTTTTAACGGATCATTTCAAGCATAAATATTTTTACAGACAAACCATCCATAAGAACAAACCAAAACAGTCATGCATATTGATTCAACATCAAATAGTTAGCATATTGTTTCAACAAGGTTAAGTTCAGCTGCGCAGTATAAATTGTCACGAACAACAGGCAAGAAGCTGCATGGCAAATATATCTATAAGGTGATCCCGTCGAGCTTCCCATAAAAAAACCGGAGCCTGTTGCCAGGCTCCGGTCTCGTCGCGACAAGGTGAGGATCAGTCGCGCACGTAGATGACTTCGACGCCGTCGTCGTCTTCGTCATCCCAGTCATCGTCGTCATCCAGGGCGTCGTCGAAGGCCTTGGAGGCCGCCAGCGCTTCCGCCTCGGCCTGAGCCAGCTGGTTCTTGTGGTAATCATCCCACTTGAACTCCACCTTCTCGATGGCTGCCTTGGCATCGGCCTCCAGCTGACGGGGCATGGTATCCAGCAGATCCAGGATGTCGTAGCAGACTTTCTTGGTCCCTTCCTTGGTGATGGCGGTGATGGCGTAGACCGGCCCTTCGTGGTTGAGGGCGGCCTTGACTCTGTCCATCACTTCCTGGGCTTCTTCTTCCAGGATCAGGTCCATCTTGTTGAATACCAGCCAGCGCGGCTTGCTCGCCAGCTCCGGGCTGTATTTCTCCAGCTCGCGGACGATGGTCACTGCATTGTCGGCAGGATCCGAGCCATCCACCGGGCAGATGTCCACCAGGTGCAGCAGCACGCGGCAACGTTCCAGGTGCTTGAGGAAGCGGATGCCAAGGCCTGCGCCTTCTGCGGCCCCTTCGATCAGGCCCGGGATGTCGGCGATGACGAAGGAGCGGGAGTTCTCGCCCCGTACCACACCGAGGTTCGGTACCAGGGTGGTGAAGGGATAATCGGCCACCTTGGGACGAGCGGCGGAGACGGCACGAATGAAGGTGGACTTGCCGGCGTTGGGCAGGCCCAGCATGCCGACGTCCGCCAGCAGCAGCAGCTCCAGCTTCAGGGTGCGCACTTCACCCGGGGTGCCGTTGCTCTTCTGGTACGGAGCGCGGTTGACCGAGCTCTTGAAACGGGTGTTGCCAAGGCCGTGGAAACCGCCCTTGGCGACCAGCAGCTTCTGGCCGTGGGTCGTCAGATCCCCCAGCAGTTCGCCGGTGTCTTCATCGCTGGCACGGGTACCGACCGGCACGCGCAGGGTACGATCCTTGCCGCGGCGACCGGTACAGTTGGCGCTCTGGCCATTCTCGCCGCGCTCGGCGGCGTGGAAGCGCTCGAAGCGATAGTCGATCAGGGTATTCAGGTTCTCGTCGGCGATCAGATAGACATCGCCACCGTCGCCACCATCGCCGCCGTCCGGGCCGCCGTTCGGGATGTACTTCTCGCGGCGAAAACTCACACAACCGTTACCACCGTCACCGGCATCGACTCGAATCTGGACTTCATCAACAAACTTCATAGGTAACCGTCACCTTCAATTCGAAAAACCGATACGCAATTATAGTGGTACAGACCCCTGCGGGCGAGACGCATCTGGCCGACGGGCCCGTCTTCGCCAGCACTGCCGCGTGCCGTTTTTTCGTCAAACTCATCAGAAAAACAAAAGCCCCGCCTGTTGGCGGGGCTTTGGATCCTTGCGGTCCGTAATTACTCAGCAACGATGCTGACGTACTTACGGTTTTGCGGACCTTTTACTTCGAACAGCACTTTACCGGTCGCAGTTGCGAACAGAGTGTGGTCGGTGCCCAGGCCAACGTTGGTGCCAGGGTGGAACTTGGTGCCACGCTGACGAACGATGATGCTGCCTGCCAGAACTGTTTCGCCGCCGAAACGCTTAACGCCCAGGCGTTTAGCTTCAGAATCGCGACCGTTGCGGGATGAACCGCCAGCTTTTTTGTGTGCCATCTATCGGACTCCTCTAATTAAGCGCTGATGCCAGTGATTTTGACTTCAGTGAACCACTGACGGTGGCCCGCTTGCTTACGGTGGTGCTTACGACGACGGAACTTGACGATAGTCACTTTCTCGCCACGGCCGTGAGCCACAACTTCAGCTACAACCTTGCCACCTTCAACGAAAGGAGCACCTACTTTAAAAGTGTCGCCTGCAGCAACCATCAGTACTTCGTTGAAGTCGATGGTAGCGCCAGTCTCTACGTTCAGCTTTTCCAGACGAACGATTTGACCTTCGGCCACACGGTGTTGTTTTCCGCCGCTTTGGAATACCGCGTACATTTGATTAACTCCGTAAAGGCGTGTCTTTTGCTCAAGGCCAGACACGCGCAAAAACCTATAACAATGGGCGGGCATTCTACGCAGAACGATTTGCCGAGGCAAGGCCATTTTAGCAAAAAGTTTATTTTGTGCGCATATCCCTCGCCGTGAATAAACGCTTAACTGTAACCCATTGTGAAATCGTGTAGAATCCCCGCCATTGCTAAAAACGCAGTAAATGCTGCCGTCACGTTACGAGACTTATGGACCAACAGACTATCCGTGCGCTCTGTGCCGCCGACATGACGGCGGTCAATGAACTGATCCTGGCCAGGCTCCAGTCCGATGTCAGCCTGATCAACCAGCTGGGTTTTTACATTGTCAGCGCAGGCGGAAAACGGATGCGCCCCATGCTGACTGTCATGGCCGCCCGCGCTCTGGGTTATGAGGGTGAGGATCACCTGAAACTGGCCGCCATCATCGAATTCATTCACACCTCCACCCTGCTGCACGATGACGTGGTCGACGAGTCCGATCTGCGCCGCGGCCGGGAGACCGCCAACGCCCTGTATGGCAATGCCGCCAGCGTGCTGGTGGGCGATTATCTCTACAGCCGCTCCTTCCAGATGATGAGCGAGCTCTCCAACCTCAAGGTGATGGAGATCCTGTCGGATGCCACCAACACCATCGCCGAAGGGGAAGTGTTGCAGTTGATGAACTGCAACGATCCGGATACCACGGAAGAGAGCTACATGACGGTCATCTACTGCAAGACCGCCAAGCTGTTCGAGGCCGCCACCCGCCTCTCCGCCGTGCTGACCCATCAGCCCGCCGCCATCGAGCAGGCCATGACGGATTACGGCAAGTACCTCGGCACCGCCTTCCAGATCATCGACGATGTGATGGACTACTGCTCCCAGAGCGACGAGATGGGCAAGAACGTCGGCGACGACCTGGCCGAGGGCAAGCCCACCCTGCCGCTGCTGCGAGCCATGGCCGCAGGCACGCCTGAGGAGCGCCAGCTGGTACGCGATGCCATCGAGCACCGCAATGGCATGGAGCATCTGGACCAGATCCTGGCCATTCTGGATCGTACCGGGGCACTGGAGTATTCCCGCCAGCGGGCCCGGGAAGAGGCCGACAAGGCCATCGCAGCCCTTGCCATACTGCCGGACTCCGAGCACAAGCAGGCCTTGGCCACCCTGGCCGAGATGGCTGTCCAGCGCAGCGCCTAAAAAGCTCTCATCCAATAAAAAAAGAGGCCATGGGCCTCTTTTTTTATTGTCTGTTACCTGACCATCGACCTGCCGCTTCACGGCATTCAGTGGCTCAGCGCCCAGAGGATCACGGCTCCCGCCACCACCAGACAGCCACCGATGCGGCGCAACTGCTCCGGCGGCTGATCGCTCATCAACCTCAGCATCTGCTGCCAGGCCTTTGGCATCAGCAGGGGGCCCAGGCCCTCGAACAGCAGGAGCAGCCCCAGCCCCATCAGCATGGATGTCAGCATTCTCTTTACTCCTATGGACGAGCCTGCCATGGCGAGCTCATCCCGCCGAAATAAAAAGGGCCTGAATCATCAGGCCCTTGTATCGATTGTTCGTCTCTTACTGGTTGCCAGCGTGCGGCGACTTGAGGTAGCGGAAGAACTCGCTGTCCGGTTTCAGGACCATGAGGTCGTTGCCACCGGCGAAGCTCTTGCGGTAAGCCTCCATGCTGCGCACGAAGTTGAAGAACTCGGGATCCTTCTTGTAGCTGTCCGCATAGATCTTGGCGGCCTCGGCATCCCCTTCACCTCGCAACTGACGCGCATTACTCTCGGCGTCGGCGATCATGACGGTGACCTTGCGGTCGATGTCGGCACGCAAGATCTCGGCCTGCTCGCGACCCTGTGAACGGTGTTCACGGGCAACGGCGGTCCGTTCGGCACGCATCCGCTGATAGATGGAGTTGGACACTTCCACCGGCAGGTTGATCTGCTTGATCCGCACATCCACCACCTTGATGCCGAGCTCGGAGGAGCGCGCCATCTTCATCAGTGCATCTTCCATCACGGTACTGCGCTCACCGGAGACGATGTCCTTGATGGTGCGATTACCGATCTCGGAACGCAGACCGTTGTTGATCTTGCGCTTGAGCAGGTCTTCGGCCTGGATCTTGTTGCCACCACCGGTCGCCAGGTAGTACTTGGAGAAGTCCTCGATCTTCCACTTCACGTAGGAGTCGATGATGAGGTCTTTCTTCTCGGAAGTGACGAAACGATCCGCCTGGCCTTCCAGAGTCTGGATACGGGCATCCATCTTGCGCACCTGATCGATGAGCGGCACCTTGAAGTGCAGGCCCGGCTCATAGAGGCGGGGCTCGCCGGAATCGACGCGCTTCACCTTGCCGAACTGCACGACAATGCCTTTCTGCCCTTCATCGACGATGAAGACGGAAGAGAAGCAGACCATGGCGGCCACAGCGATGACACCAATAGCTATTTTCTTCATCTATTAGTTTCTCCCTGTGCTGAAACGATCACCGCCACGCAGCGGGGTCGGAGTGGAGTTGGCGCCTTCGTTGGACGGCTGGGCCGGCTCCACCGCAGGAGTGCCAGCCGGACGTGCCGGTTGCACCGCATTCGCCTTGCCAGACAACTTGTCCAGGGGCAGGTAGATCATGCTGTTGTTGCCAGCCGGCATGTCGACCACCACCTTGTTGGTTTGCTGGTAGAGCTCTTCCATTGTTTCCAGGTAGATACGGTCACGGGTCAGCTCGGGCGCGGCCTGATACTGGGGCAGCAACTCGTTGAAACGGGCGACCTCACCCTTGGCCTTCAGCACGATCTGGGACTTGTAACCTTCGGCTTCCTGTTCCAGGCGCTTGACCTGACCACGGGCCTTTGGCTCCACTTCACGGGCATAGGCTTCCGCTTCACGAATGAAGCGCTGCTCATCTTCCTGGGCGGAGATGGCATCATCGAAGGCGTCTTTCACCTCTTCCGGCGGACGCGCCGGCAGGAAGTTGACGTCGACGATCTGCAGACCCATGTGGTAGGGCTCGATGATGCCATCGATCACCTGCCAGGTCTCCTGACGCACCTTCTCACGACCGGTGGTCAGCACGTCGTCCATCTTGGTGTGACCCACCACGTAGCGCAGGGCGCTGTCGGTGGCCTGGCTCAGGCTTTCGTCCGCATTGGTCACGCTGAACAGGTACTGCTCAGGGTCAACCACGCGATACTGCACATCCATCTCGACCCGAACCACGTTCTCGTCCTGGGTCAACATGAAGCCGGAGGCGGGCAGGGAGCGCACGGACTCCACATCCACCGGGATCACCTTGTCGATGAAGGTCGGTTTCCAGCGCAGGCCGGGATCCACGTTGTGGGAGTACTCCCCGAAGCGCAGCACCACGCCACGCTCGGCCTCGCGAACGGTGTAGAAGCCGCTGACGACCCACACCACCACGGCGACCACCAGGGCGATGGAGAGGCCAAACTTGCCCACATCACCGCCACCCGACTTGCCGCCACCCAGCAGGCCACCGAAACGGCGACTCACCTTGCGCAGCATCTCATCCAAATCAGGAGGTCCCTGATTCTTGCCGTTATTCCCCCAAGGGTCACGGTCTTTGCCGTTGTTACCAGGCTCATTCCAAGCCATCAGCGTCTCCATTAATACATGCGGATGGATATCATCTCTATCGAACATCGAGGGATGACGAGGCGGCTAAGCACTCATCATCATGAACTCATCAATGTCTGATAAAGCGTTGTAAACTCTCACCTTCTTGCTTCATGAGGCGGTTCCAGTCGGCCACTTGCAAGCGCACCTCCAGGACAAAATCCCCTTCCTCGCTGAAACCTTCCTGCTCGATGCCCTTGAGCCGATAGAGCGCACTGCGCAATCTGGCGGCCGAAGGGGGTAACTGCAGGGTGTGATGGACCATGGATCCGGCCAGCAACTCGGTCAGGGCCTGGAACAGGTATTCACTGCCCTCCCCGGTCTGGGCGGATAGCCAGACCCGTACCGGGCGCCCTTCTTCATCCCGTTCCAGACCGGCGGGTCTGTCGGCCAGCTTGTCGATCTTGTTGCAGATCATCAGCTGGGGACGGTCATCCGCCTCGATCTCGGCCAGAACGGTCTGTACTGAATCGACATTTTCCTGCATCTGCTCGTCGGCACAGTCCACCACGTGCAGCAGCAGATCCGCTTCGCGGGTCTCCTGCAGCGTCGCCTTGAAGGCCGCGACCAGATCATGGGGCAAGTGTCGAATAAATCCAACCGTATCCGCCAAAATCACATCACCCACATCCTGGATCACCAATTTACGCAGGGTAGGGTCCAGAGTTGCGAACAGTTGGTCGGCAGCATACACGCTGGCATCTGTAAGTTGGTTGAACAAAGTGGATTTTCCGGCGTTGGTGTAGCCAACCAGAGAAACCGTCGGCACTTCGTTGCGGTTGCGGGCACGACGCCCCTGCTCCCGCTGCTTCGCCACCTTGTCGAGTCGACGCAAAATCGCCTTGATGCGTTCCCGCAGCAGGCGTCGGTCGGTTTCAAGCTGGGTTTCGCCCGGGCCGCGCAGGCCTATCCCCCCCTTCTGACGTTCAAGGTGGGTCCAGCCGCGGACCAGACGAGTAGAAAGATGGCGCAATTGGGCCAGTTCGACCTGCAACTTGCCTTCGTGAGTACGGGCACGCTGGGCGAAGATATCCAGGATCAGGCCGGTTCTGTCCACCACCCGGCACTGGAACAGACGCTCCAGGTTTCGCTCCTGGGCGGGGGTCAGGGCATGGTTGAAGATGACCACGTCAGCATCCAGCATCTGCACCTGGTCCGCGATCTCTTCCGCCTTGCCGCTACCGACAAAAAACTTGGCACTGGGTGCACTGCGACTGGTGGTGATCACCCCCAGCGCATTGACACCAGCCGAGCTCACCAACATCTTGAGCTCTTCCAGATCTTCCCGCTCACCCTCATCACTGAAGTTGACATGTACCAGAACGGCCTGTTCACCAGCTTCATAACGGTCAAACAAGCGCTTGCTCCTTAACAGTTTTCACGATGAATCCGAGTTGGCGAGTCTGCTCGCCGCCAGCTATCACGCCTCGGCTTCACCCTGTTCTTCACCGGCAGCGCCCGGGGCGTGCTGATGATGGTTGACGGCACGGGCCGGCACCACGGTAGAAATGGCGTGCTTGTAAACCATCTGGCTCACGGTGTTTTTCAGCAAAATGACAAACTGGTCAAACGATTCGATCTGACCCTGCAGTTTGATGCCGTTAACCAAATAGATAGAAACAGGAATCCGCTCACGGCGCAGCGCATTCAAAAACGGGTCTTGGAGAGATTGCCCCTTAGCCATCTTTCTTTTCCTTATAGTTTGTTGTTTTTTAAACACCGGAGATCAATATAACAACCTGATTATACAGGGAGTGTCAAGCCGCACCAGCACGGGTAACGACCCTTGCCAGATTGCCAGACTCACCAGATTCCAACCAGGTCAAATCAGACCAGCCGCGCAACCAGGTCATCTGACGCTTGGCCAATTGGCGGGTGGCCACGATGCCACGATAACGCATCTCATCATATCCGACTTCCCCCATCAGGTAGTCCCACATTTGGCGGTAGCCAACGCAGCGGATGGAAGGCAGATCCGGGGTGAGATCCCCCCGCTCATAAAGCCCCCTGACCTCTTGCTCGAAGCCGTTCTGCAGCATTAGATCGAAGCGCTGCTCGATGCGCTGGTGCAACACGGCGCGATCGGAAGGTGCGATGGCAAACTGGTGCACCCGATAGGGCAGCCCTTCCCCCTGCACCTGGGTCAGCTCGGTGAGCGTCTTGCCGCTGATGCGATAGACCTCCAGCGCCCGACTGAGCCGCTGCGGATCATTGGGGTGAATGCGGGCCCCCGCCACCGGGTCGATGCGCACCAGTTCGTCGTGCAGCGCCTGCCAGCCGAGGCTGGCGGCCTGTGCCTCGATGTCGGCCCGGGTGGCCGGATCCGCGGGCGGCAGGGGGGAAAGCCCTTCCAGCAGCGCCTTGAAATAGAGCATGGTGCCCCCCACCAGCAGCGGGATGCGACCCCGTCCGGCGATGTCGCTCATCTCCCGCAAGGCATCACGACAAAAATCCGCCGCCGAATAACTCAACGCGGGATCGAGAATGTCGATCAGGCGGTGCGGCGCCAGCGCCAGTTCGGCGGCCGTCGGCTTGGCAGTGCCGATATCCATGCCGCGATAGATGAGCGCGGAGTCCACGCTGATGATGTCGCAGGGCAGGGCCTTGCACAGTTCGATGGCGAGATCCGTCTTGCCGGAGGCCGTCGGCCCCATCAAAAAAATTGCAGTCGGCAACTCAGCCACGTTCATCTTCCTCTGGCACCGGCCAGTTGCGACAAGGCACAACCTCGGGGTCGTTCACTGCCCTTGGCCGCCGTCCGGTGCAAATTCTGCCAGCACGGTCGCCAGCGAAAGCGGGCGCACCATGCGAATGTCTGCCAGTTGGTCACTGAAATCGGCAACGAGTTCCGTCAGCAATCGACTAGCCGTTGAAAAATCATATATTTTTTCGGCGCTGATGCCCTGTTCCACCAGCCATTGGCATACTACCTGAGCCAATTGCTCCCCATCACAGTCAGATCCACTGTCGATCAACTGCAGCAATTCGGGCAAGAGGCGCACCAGATCGGTCTGGCGCAACAGGGCCGGCACCCGAGTCAGGATCATGGTGTCGCGCCCGCCGCTTTTCAACTCCAGCCCCACCCGTTTGAGCAGACGTTCTTGCTGCTCCACCAGGGCTATCAGGTTTTTCGGCAGCTTGAAGGAGACCGGCAGCAGCAACGGCTGGGCCGCCAGCCCCTGACCCCAGGCATCCAGCAGCCAGTGACGCAGCAGCAAACGCTCCGCTCTCACCAGGGAGAGCAGGAACAACTGCCCCTGACGCTCCAGCAGCAGATAAGCCTGCTCCACCAGGGTCAGGGCACGATAGCCTCCGGCGTCGAGGAACTTGTCCACCGATTGCGGAGCAGGAGCCGGACCGTCCGTCGCGACGGGTAGGGTCGTGAGCAGGACCCCCATGCCGCGCATGGCCTCAGCACTAGGCGGCTCGGGCGGCTGATAACCACCGCCACTCGTCACTCCCCCTTCACTCACCGACCTTGGCGCTGTGGTGGCAGGAGCCCGGTAGCTGTGCTCGGCACCATACCACTCCGGGCGGGGCGCCTGACCGGGATATTCTATTTTTGGCGCGGATGGCAATTCGATTTCACTGCCTGCAAGCGGTGCATCAACAGGATCTGCCACCACAGCCTCACGATGCAGCGCACTGAACAGGGCCTGGAAGATGAAGTCGTGGATGAGGCGAGCCTGATGGAAGCGCACCTCATGCTTGGCGGGGTGCACGTTGACGTCCACCTGGCGCGGGTCCAGCTCGATGTAGAGCACGTAGGCGGCGAAGCGATCCGGGGGCAGCAGCTCGTCATAGGCCTGGCGGATGGCGTGATTGATGAGCTTGTCGCGCATCATGCGGCCGTTGACGTAGGTGTATTGCAGATCGTTCTGCGGCCTGGCGCCGGCCGGGGTCGCCAGCCAGCCCCAGAGCCGCACGTCACTGTGCTCGCTCTCCACCGCCAGGGCGTGGTGCATGAAGGGGGTACCGCAGACGGCGGCGAGGCGCCGCTCCTGCTCTTGCACCGTGTTGGCACACTTGTACTGGCGCACCACCTTGCCGTTGTGGCGCAGGATCAGGGTGGTATCGAAGCGGGAGAGGGCGATGCGGCGCACCAGCTCATCGATGTGGGCAAACTCGGTCTTCTCGCTGCGCATGAACTTGCGCCGGGCCGGGGTGTTGAAGAAGAGATCCACCACCTCCACCGTCGTGCCCACCGGATGGGCCGCCGGCTTGATGGTGACGTTCATCTCTCGTCCCTCGGCCGCCGCCTGCCAGGCCTCACTCTGCTCCGCGGTGCGGGAGGTCAGGGTGAGACGGGAAACGGAGCTGATGGAGGCGAGCGCCTCCCCGCGAAAGCCGAGGCTGTTGATCCCCTCCAGATCGTCCAGGGTCGCCACCTTGGAGGTGGCGTGGCGGGAGAGTGCCAGCACCAGCTCGTCCCTCGGTACGCCGCCGCCGTTGTCACGGATGCGGATGAGCTTGGCGCCCCCCTTGTCGATGTCTATTTCGATCCGATCCGCCCCCGCATCCAGGCTGTTCTCCACCAGCTCCTTCACCACGGAGGAGGGGCGTTCCACCACCTCGCCTGCGGCAATCTGGTTGGCCAGGATGGGGGGCAATATACGGATCGGCATCGGTGGCTCCTGAGAGTGGATCTGGGGGATGCCCATGCGGTCATCCCCACGACAAAGGCGTCAGCAGGCAGGCATCACGCCCCCGGATGGGTATCATCGGGGGATGTAGAGCACCTGACCTATCTGGATATCCCGCGACTTCAACTTGTTGATCTCCACCAGCCGTGCCTGACTCACCCCGTGCTTCTCGGCGAGGCGGGAGAGGCTCTGGCCACGGGTGACCACGTGGCGGATCATCTTCGACTTGTCGATGCTCTGGGCGCTGCTGGCCGATGCACTCGACTCCTTGGCCGCGACTTTATAAGGCTTGATCACCCCGGCTCCCGAGGCGCTGCCCACGCTGCTGACCGGGGCACCGTCATCACTGCTGCGGCTGGTCGCCGGCATGCGGTTGACCACCTGCTGCTGGGGCGCGGCCACGGCTTTTGGCTGCACTGGCTGGCTGGCCACCACGGCCTTCTGTCCCTTGCCGGTCAGCATGGGGCCCTTGGTCGGGTGGCTGCGGTAATAGGTGCGGATCCCCTCGAAGATGGCGCGGGCCAGCTGATCCTGATAGCTGGCGGTGGCCAGCAGCTTCTCTTCCGCGTGGTTGGAGATGAACCCCGTCTCTACCAGCACGGAGGGGATGTCGGGGGCCTTCAGCACCGCCAGACTGGCGTGCTCCGGGGCCTTCTTGTGCAGCCGAGCCACCTTGCCCATGGAGCGCAGGATCTGGCGGCTCACCTCATACCCTTCGGCCCTGGACTTGTCCATGGAGAGGTCGAGGAAGGTCTGTGCCAGATAGGGGTTGGGATCGGACTCTGCCAATACCTTGCCGACGCCCCCCAGCAGTTCCCCCTGCTTCTCCTGCTTCTCCAGCCAGCTGCCCATCTCGCGGTTGGCGCGATTGGTCGACAGCACCCAGACGGAGGCACCGCGCGGAGTGGAGTTGTGGAAGCTGTCCGCATGCACCGACACCAGCAGATCGGCCTTGGCCTTGCGGGCGATCTCGGATCGCTTGTTCAAATCGACGAAGTAGTCGCCACGACGGGTCATCACAGAACGCATGCCGGGCTCCCGATCGATCAGAGCCGCCAGCTTCTGGGAGACCGAGAGAGTCACCCGCTTCTCATAGGTGCGGCGCGGGCCGATGGAGCCCGGATCCTCCCCGCCATGGCCGGGGTCGATGGCGATGACGATGGGCTTGCCGTGGCCACCCACCGGGCTGGACTGGGCCGCGGCGGCGGCGCCTTTCTCTTCATAGGGCAGATCGATGACCAGACGGTGGCCATAGGGACCCGCCGGGGCCAGCGGGAACACAACCGGCTTGATGGCGGTACCGAGATCCAGCACCAGTCGCAGGCTGCCCTTGTCGACCGGCGTGCTTTCGCGGATCTTGCGCACCAGCTCGCTCTTGTTTTCGATGCGCGCCAGATTGGTGGCGTTGCTCGCCCCTTTCAGGTCGATCACCAGCCGGCTCGGACCCGAGAGGGTGAAATAGTTGAAATTGGGCGCGCTGCTCATGTCGAGCACCACCCGGGTGTTATCCGGCGATGGCCATACCCGCACACTCTTGAGCTGATTCGCATAAGAGGGCAGGGCCAGCAGGGAAAGCATTACAACAAGGATCAAGCGCACTGAGATGACAACCGTTCCAGAATGGCTTCGCCAATAGCAGTGCGGGCCACTATCCGGGCCTCACGCTGCTCGTTTACATACGTCAGGGTAATCTCGAGATCGGGGGCGGGCAGCCAGCCCTCTCCCTTTTCCGGCCACTCCACCAGACAGAGGGTATCTGCGCCGAAATAGTCCCGGATGCCCATGAACTCCAGCTCTTCCGGATCCGCCAATCGATAGAGATCGAAGTGATAGACCTGCCAGCTGGCCAGCTCATAGGGTTCCACCAGGGTATAGGTCGGACTCTTAACCTTGCCTTGATGGCCGAGCCCTTGCACCCAGCCACGGGTCAATGTGGTCTTGCCGGCCCCGAGGGCGCCGTGCAGGAATACCGTGGTCGCCTGCTGGCACGCCTGTGCCAGGCGTCCACCCAGAGCCACTGTTGCTGCCTCGTCCGGCAGTGTCATCATCAACTGTTTTGCCATGCTCTTCTTATAACTTGTTACTGTGTCGGATTGACCAGACGGCGGATCCAGGGCAGCAGATCCGATGCCAGCATGCCACGCTCCCCATCGGCCGCGGCCAGGTCAGCCGCCTCGCCATGGATGGCGACGCCGAGCCAGGTCGCCATGGTGGCAGACCAGCCCTGGGCCAGGAGGGCGGCGATTATACCAGATAACAGATCCCCCATGCCGCCACTGGCCATGCCGGGATTGCCCTCTCTGCAAAGCACAGTCTGCCCCCCGTCACTGATGAGGGTGCCCGCCCCCTTGAGCAGCACCACGCCGCCGTAGCGTCGTTGCAGCAGGGTGACGGAGGCAAAGCGGTCGGCCTCCACCTCGGCGATGGTGCAACCCAGCAAGCGGGCCGCCTCCCCCGGGTGGGGCGTGAGCACCCAATTATCCTGATGACGGGGCTCCTGCGCCAGCCAATTCAGTCCGTCGGCATCCAATACCAGAGGGCCCGGGATCTTCATCTCGCGCTCAAACTGGGTACGGGCCCACTCATTTCGGCCAAGCCCGGGGCCCAGCACCCGTACCCTGGCCCAGCCAGGATCATCGCCGTCAGACCCCATCAGTTCGGGTTGCACCAGGCTGGCGGGAGGCAGATCCGGGTGCTGACACAGGCGCACCAACCCGGCCCCTGCCCGCAAACAGGCCTGTCCCGCCAGCAGAATGGCCCCCTGCATGCCAAGGTTTCCCCCCACCAGCAGTACCCGGCCGTTCTCCCCCTTGTGGGCCGAGCGAGGGCGCGCTGGCAGGCAGGAGAGGAGCCTGGGATAGTCGATGCGCCAGGCGGCAGGGGCCATGTCATCTTGCATCGTCACCCCCAGAGCGTCGCAATCGAGCTGACCCACCCCATCCACCCCATCAGCGGTCAGCATGCCCTGCTTGATGCCGATGAAGGTGAGTGTGCGGGTCGCCCGCACCAGCGCCCCCATGGCACGGCCGGTATCACCGTTGAGCCCTGAGGGGAGATCCACGGCCAATACGGGTGCAGCCAAAGCGTTGATGGTTGCGACGATCTTTGTCATGGAAGGGGTCAGCGGGATATGGACACCGGTGCCAAGCAGTGCATCCACCACCAGATCCGGCGTCGGTAGCAGACTGAAATCGGCCTCGTCGGCCAGCACCACGGCGCCCCCCTCACCCAGCCAGGCATAGGCGGCCCGCTTTGCATCCCCTTTCAGCAGGTGGGGAGCCCGGCTGGCAATCACTCGGGGATCGAGGCCCACCTTCTTGGCGAGGCGGGCCAGCACATAGCCATCGCCACCGTTGTTGCCGGGACCGACGAAGATCCACCAATGGTGACCATGGGGCCAATGATGACGGGCATAGTGGCACAAGGCGCCACCGGCACGCTCCATCAGCGCGTAGGTGTCGCTCTCCTCCACCTGGGCCCAGCGCCGCTCCAGCAGACGGATCTGCTCGGTGCGCCACAGGGGCTGTGCTAGACTGAGGCCTTCATTTTTGCTGATAGCACCTTCGATAACCTGCACCATGACGGCTCCTCATCCCCATCATCCTGTGATCCGGACCTGTACCGGGCCCATGACGCGGCTCCGCTCACTGCCCTGCGTGTTCCCCCGGCGCCCGTCTGCCTGGCAGAGGACCAGCGGCGCAGCATGACGACAGCCGAACTCCATCAGCTGGCCCAAGATATCAAGCTCTGGGCACGCGAGCTAGGATTTGACCAGGTCGGGATCACCGATACCGACCTGCGAGTCGAAGAGCCCAGACTGCAAGCCTGGCTGGATGCGGGCTATCACGGCACCATGGATTACATGGCGCGTCACGGCATGATGCGGGCACGCCCCCATGAGCTGCTGCCCGGTACCAAACGGGTGCTGTCGGTGCGCATGAACTACCTCCCCTTCGAAGCCGGCTTCGCCAGCACCCTGCGAGATCCCGCCCTCGGCTACATCAGCCGCTACGCCCTTGGACGCGACTATCACAAGGTACTGCGCAACCGCCTCAAGCAGTTGGGGGAGCGCATCGAACAACGCTGCCAGGCACTCGTCCAGGCCTCGGGTCTGCCACTGGATGAGGAGCCAAACTGGCGCCCCTTCGTCGATTCGGCCCCCGTGCTTGAACGCCCCCTTGCCGCCAAGGCGGGGCTCGGCTGGGTGGGCAAGCACTCGCTGCTGATCAATGAAGTGGCGGGCTCCTTCTTCTTCCTCGGGGAGCTGCTCATCAATCTGCCCCTGCCCCTGGACACACCGGTCGAGAAAGAGCAGTGCGGCAAGTGCGTGGCCTGCATCAACATCTGCCCGACCGGCGCCATCGTCGCCCCCTATGTGGTGGACGGACGACGCTGCATCTCCTATCTCACCATCGAGAACGACGGCCCCATTCCCGAAGAGTTTCGGCCGCTCATGGGCAACCGCATCTACGGCTGCGATGACTGCCAGCTCATCTGCCCCTGGAATCGCTATGCTGATGCGAGCCCGGAGGAGGACTTCAAGGCGCGCCCCAACCTGCATCGCCCTCCCCTGCTCACGTTGTGGGGCTGGTCAGAGCCTGAATTTCTCAAGCACACCGAAGGCAGCCCCATCCGCCGTATCGGCTATCAGCGCTGGCGCCGCAACCTGGCGGTGGCGCTGGGCAATGGTCTTGCCAGCAGCGAGGTCATGGCAGCGTTGCAACAGGCACTGGAGAGCGCCGACCCCATGGTGGCGGAGCACATCCAATGGGCGCTGGCAACGTTGGCTCGGCGCCAGCAGGATGAGAACAGGAAGAAGACATTGTTGATCCGCTGCATCGAAAAAGGATTGCCAGATCACGCCTGAGCGATCAAATCCTTGCCTGATGACAGCCATTTTTTCATGCTCTGCCGAATTTGATCGTCGGCACACAACAAGGAACATTCTGATGCAGATGTTGGGAGTAGATATAGGCGGATCCGGGATCAAGGGCTGCCTGGTCGATACGAAGACCGGCGAGCTCATCGGGGAGCGCTACCGTCTGGCCACCCCGCAGCCGGCCACCCCCGCCGCCATCGCCCATACCCTCAAGGCTCTGGTCGAACACTTCGAATGGAAAGGGCCGGTGGGCTGCGGCTTCCCCGCCATCATCCATAACGGCATCGCCAAGAGTGCCGCCAACATCGACAAGAGCTGGGTAGAAACCGATGCCGCCCACCTCTTCTCTGACGTGACCGGCCTGCCCTGTCACGTACTCAACGATGCCGACGCCGCCGGCATCGCCGAGATGCGCTTTGGCACTGGCCAGCACCGCAAGGGAGTCGTCATCCTCATCACGGTCGGCACCGGCATCGGCACCGCCGTCTTCGTCAATGGCCAGTTGCTGCCCAACACCGAGCTTGGCCACCTGATGCTGGAAGGCATGATTGCCGAGCACTACTGCTCCGATGCGGCCCGCAAGCGCGAGGATCTCTCCTGGAGCCGCTGGGGCAAGCGTTTCAACAAGTATCTGGCCCGACTGGAGTTTCTGTTCTCCCCGGATCTCTTCATCCTGGGGGGTGGCAGCGCCGCCAAGCTCGACAAGTTCATCGACAAGATAGAGACCCGGGCTCCCCTGGTGGCGGCGGCCAGCCTCAATCAGGCAGGCATCATTGGTGCCGCCCTCTATGCAGAAGCCCAGCAAGGGCAATGATCCCGACAAGGAAAAAATGACAGGCCCGGCCATCGCCAGGCCTGTCATTATGCAAAGCGGCCGCACCCGCGCGTCGCAACAACGGGCAATCCGCCCAGGATTGTCTGTCAACAAAGATGGCGCCTTCTCTGTCGGCAGACGAAGGAGGGCAATAATCCAGAACGCCCTTGCTCCTTTATCTCTTCATCAATGGGCCTCAATCTGCCCTCTTCTGCCATCGCATTTCCCCTGAATAAAAAGCAGGCTCGACATAATCTGGCTGTTTATTGTTCTGAATTCATGGGGATGAGAAAAAAAGAGAACGAGACAAGATATTAATATTCATGTCATCTTGGGGGCTATCGGCAGGAGCCGTGCGCCAACCATCCGACTAAAACCAGTGAAACAACAACTTGCGAGATAAAAGCCGTCATATGAACGGAAGTTTTGTTTTGGTTTCGAATTATATATTCATGCTTTTGATGACCCACTTTGCCATAGCCAGATAGCGGCAATCCTTATCCATTTTTTAGACGTCTAGACGTCAAAACATGCGTTGACATGGCCGTCCGGACATCTTAGCATCATCCACCATAATGGCAGAGCAACCCAGTGTAACCTCTGCCCAATTCACCCGCCTGTAGCGCCCTGTGCTTTAAGGCTGTTAGCACGGAAGAATCCATGATTAAGTTGATCGGTCTCAACAAAGTCTACGGTAAAGGCAGTGATGCCGTGCACGCCCTGCGTGATGTCAGCCTGCATGTGCCCCAAGGCAAGATCTTCGGGGTGATCGGTGCCTCCGGGGCCGGCAAGAGTACCCTCATTCGCTGCGTCAACCTGCTGGAGCGTCCCACCGAGGGCCAGGTCATCGTCGATGGCCAGGATCTGGTCGCCCTGCCCGAGCGGGATCTGACCCAGGCTCGCCGCCAGATCGGCATGATCTTCCAGCACTTCAACCTGCTCTCCTCCCGCACCGTGTTCGCGAACATCGCCTTCCCGCTGGAGCTGGCAGGCTGGAGCAAAGCCCAGATCCAGACACGAGTCGAAGAGTTGCTGGCCCTGGTGGGGCTGGAAGCGCGCGCCCAGGCCTATCCGTCCGAGCTGTCCGGCGGCCAGAAGCAGCGCGTCGCCATCGCCCGCGCCCTGGCGCCCGCCCCCAAGGTGCTGCTGTGCGACGAGGCCACCTCGGCCCTGGATCCCCAGACCACCCGTTCCATCCTGAGCCTGCTCAAGGAGATCAACGTCAAGCTGGGGCTCACCATCCTGCTCATCACCCACGAAATGGACGTGGTGAAAGGGATCTGTGACGAGGTTGCCATCATCAGCGACGGCCGCCTCATCGAGCAGGGGGAAGTCGCCTGGTTCTTCAGCAATGCCAAGACCCAGCTGGCCCGTGACTTCATCCACTCCACCATCCATCTGGAGGTGCCGCAGGAGTACCAGGAGCGGATGAGCCCGGATCGCGTCCCCGGCAGCTACCCCCTGGTCAAGCTCGGCTTCACCGGTACCACCGTCGATTCACCACTCATCTCCGAGGTGAGTCGCCGCTTCAACATCGATATCAGCATTCTGAGTGCGGACATCGAATACGCCGGCGGGGTCAAGTTCGGCTTCCTGCTGGCCGAACTGTTCGGGGACGAGGCCCAGTGCGAGGCGACCCAACAGTTCTTCATCGACAACCACATTCAGCTGGAGGTAATGGGTTATGTCCGAAGCCATGATTAATCTGCTGATCTCAGCACTCGGCGACACCCTGATCATGGTGTTTGCCTCCGCCCTGTTTGGCTGCCTGCTCGGCCTGCCGCTGGGTGTCGCGCTGCACGTGACCAAGGCAGGCCAGATCCTGGCCAACCCGGTGTTGAACCGGACCCTCGGCATCATCGTCAACGTCGGTCGCTCCGTGCCCTTCATCATCTTGCTGGTTGCCATCATTCCGCTGACCCGCTTCATCGTCGGGACCAGTATCGGCACCATCGCCGCCATCGTGCCGCTGACCATAGGCGCCGTGCCCTTCATCGCCCGCCTGGTGGAAGGGGCCCTGATGGAAGTGCCGGACGGTCTGCTGGAAGCCGCCAAGGCCATGGGGGCCAAGCCCCTGCAAATCATCACCAAGGTGCTGCTGCCCGAGGCCCTGCCCGGCATCCTCAACAGCGTCATCATCACCCTCGTCACTCTGGTCAACTACTCCGCCATGGCCGGTGCCATCGGGGGGGGCGGCCTCGGCGATGTGGGTATTCGCTACGGCTACCAGCGCTTCGATCCCACCGTCATGCTGGTCACCGTGGTCATTCTGGTGGTGCTGGTTCAACTCATCCAGAGCGCGGGTGAGCGCCTGGTTCAACAATGTGATCATCGTTAATCGTCGATTTCTGACAGGAGGTTTTTATGAAATTGGGCATTAAATCCGCTGCGGCAGCCCTGCTGGCTACCCTGGTTCTGGTTGGCTGCGGCCAGAAGGAAGAGAACAAGACCCTGAAGGTCGGCGCCATCGCCGGTCCCGAGACCGAGCTGGTCGAGACTGCGGCCAAGGTTGCGAAAGAGAAGTTCGGCCTGAACGTCGAAATCGTCACCTTCTCCGACTACGTCACCCCGAACGTGGCGCTGAACGACGGTAGCGTCGACGTCAACGCCTTCCAGCACAAGCCCTATCTGGATGCCCAGATCCGTGATCGCGGCTTCAAACTGGTACCGGTTGGCAACACCTTCGTCTACCCGATCGCCGGTTACTCCAAGAAGATCAAGGCCCTCTCCGAGCTCAAAGACGGTGCCCAGATCGCGGTCCCGAACGATCCGACCAACCTGGGTCGCTCCCTGATCCTGCTGGAGAAGCAAGGTCTGCTGAAGCTGAAAGAAGGCGCTGGCCTGGAAGCCACCGTACTGGACATCGCCAGCAACCCGCGCAACTTCAAGATCGTCGAGCTGGAAGCCGCGCAACTGCCCCGCTCCCTGGAAGACGTGGATCTCTCCATCATCAACAACACCTTCGCCGGTCAGATTGGTCTGACCCCGACCGAGAACGGCCTGTTTGTTGAAGACAAGGAGTCCCCCTACGTCAACCTGATCGTTGCTCGCGAGAACAACAAGGATGACGAGAAGGTCAAGGAGTTCGTCCAGTCCTTCCAGACCGACGAGGTCTACAAGAAAGGCACCGAGCTGTTCAAGGGCGGCCTGGTAAAAGGTTGGTAATCACTAACTCTGCAAAAAAGGCTGCGCCAAGCGTGGCCTTTTTTTTTACCCTCGTTATCATAGGCCCAAAGCACGGCAACACGACAAAATCAGAACAATGAAGAAATGGTATCTGGCCTACTGCAAGCCCAAGGAAGAGGCTCGCGCTCGCGCCCATCTGGCAGCCCAGGGGGTTGAATCCTACTACCCCATGGTGGAAATCGAGAAGCTGCGCCGCGGCAAACGGGTACCGGTGCGCGAACCCATGTTCCCCAACTACCTGTTCATTCTCGTGGATCTCGACGTGATCCCGCCCATCACCCTGAAGTCGACCCGTGGCATCAGCCGCATCATCCATTTCGGCAAGGAGTGGAGCTCGGTCAGCAGTCAGCTCATCTATCGCCTGATGAGCCGGGATGACAGCGACGAGGCGAGGGCTTGCTATGCCCGTCTGCCGAGTCAGGGTGACAAGGTCGTCATCGAATCGGGCCCCCTTGCCGGTTTCGAGGCCATCTATCTGGAGCCGGACGGCGAGAAGCGGGCTATCCTGCTGGTCACCCTGCTCAATCAGGAGACCAGCAGCAGCTTCGACAACCAGAGTTTCCGTCGACTGGATTGAGAGCGGATCGGGCATGTCTCGACCACATGAGCAACAAAGGCAGGCCTTGGCCTGCCTTTGTCTTATCTGAGTTCGAAGCGACTGATGGCCGAAGTCAGGCGACCCGTCTCCTGCGCCAGGCGCTCGACGATCGCCTCCCCCTGCTGGCTGTGCTCGCTGGAGTGACGACTGAGGGTAGCTATCTCCTCCACGGTCCCCGCCACCTCCTGCGCGACCCTGGACTGTTGATCCGTCGCGGTGGCGATGGTCCCGAGCTGGCTGGAGAGATCCTGTACCAGTTGCATCATGGTCTCCAGCGCACCGGTCACCGAGGTCACCACATCCTGCCCCTGTGCCACCAGACGGGTACCACTGCCTATGGTCTCGGCGGTCTGGCGGGTCTGCTGCTGGATGCAGTCGATGGTCTGATTGATCTCCGCCGTCGACTGGCTGGTACGGCTCGCCAGTTGACGCACTTCGTCGGCCACCACCGCAAAGCCCCGCCCCTGCTCGCCGGCACGGGCTGCCTCGATGGCGGCATTGAGAGCCAGCAGGTTGGTCTGCTCGGCGATGGTGGCGATCACCTCGGTGACGCGTCCCACCTGTTCGCTCTGGCTGCGAAGTTGCCCCATCGCCTGGTTGGCTTCGGTGATCATCAGGGCAATCTGCGCCATGGTGGACTCCATGCGCACCAGCGCATCGCCCCCCTGCCTGGCCTGTCGTTCGGTCTGGCGCGCCGCCTCGGCGGCTTCGGCGATGTTGCCCGCCACATCCCGGGTGCTGACCGACATCTGTTCGATAGCGGCGGCGACCGTATCCACCCGCTGATTCTGGCTCGCCAGCTCGTCCACTATGGTATTGCTGGTGCGGCCCACCTCACCGCAGGCCCCCTGCACCTGACCGACCGCCCCCTGGATTTCGCCGACCAGCTGGCGCAGCTGGCTCGACATCCGGTTGATGGAGCCGGTCAGTCCGCCCAGCTCATCCTGACGCAGTATCGGCAAGGGGTCGGCCGGCAGACGGCCATCCGCCACCAGCCCGGCACGGGCCACCAGGCTCGCGATATCCCGCGTGAGACGCCGGCTGAACAGCAACGCCACCAGGGTACCGAGCAAGATGACGCTGGTTGTCGCCAACAACAGGGTTTTGTGTATGGTCTGGCCGGCACTGGCCATCTTGCCGGCCATGGCATCCACCTCGCCCTGGGTGTGGGTCACCTGGGAGGCCAGCTGATCGGCAAGGCTCGTCAGAGCGGGCTCGATCACGGTGGCCATCAGGTGGTTGGCCCTGTCCCAGTCCGGCGCCTGGCGCTGGGCGATCACCTGGCCCACCAACTCGGCAAAGGGGGCGGACATCTGCTCGAACAAGGCCCAGATCCCCTTCTGCGCCTCGCTGAAGTTGGCCTCCTGTTGCTTGAGTTCCGCCACCCGCTGCAGGTGGAACTGGTAGTAGTCCTGGTACTTTTCCTGATACTCCTTCTCCCCCGAGATGAGGAAGTCCCGCAGGGCGGAGAGCGCGTTGGCAAGGCCGTTGTAGGCATCCCCCACCTGCTTGAGCAGCAGGCGGCGATCCCCTGGCAATTCGGTCTGCGGGGTTGCCACCTCTTCGTTGGCGAAGGATTGCAGCTGATCGAGCGCCGCTTCGGCGAGGGGGCCCGCCTCCAGCAGCATCAGGCTGTGGGCCGGCAGGTTCTCTTCCGTATGGGCCAGCGCCCACACCTTTTCCTGACTGGCCTTGAATCCCTTGAGGGACTGCGCCAGCTCCGGCTTGAACGACTGTCCCTCGATGAGTCGCCAGGCCGACTCCCACTCTCTTTTGAGGCGCTCCCCCTGCGCTGGATCCTTGCCCAGGATGAGATAGGCGCGCAGGGAGGAAACGGTTGCAATGAGCGCCTTCTGACTCGCTTCATCCCGCTGCAGGGCAGGCAGGGTTTGTGACAGCAGGGCATCCTGCGACTGCTCTATGCGGCCGAGCTGATGGTAGACCAGGGCGGAGGAGAGAATGATGAGCAGATTGATGAAACAAAAGCTCAGTAGCAGCTTGCTTGATATTTTCATGAACATCCTTGTTCTACGGCGGGCATCCAGCCCGGACTTCACATGGTGATCAGTGCCGGCAAGCGTTCCTGCCAGGTGCGGTGCCATGCCAGCAGCTCTTCCCGTGGCATGGGGCGGGCGGAGAAGAAGCCCTGACACACATCGCATCCCAGCCGGCTGAGGAGTTGCCAGGTAGGTTCATCCTCGACCCCTTCCGCCACCGACTTGAGTCCCAGCTTGCGGGCGAGTTCGATACTGGATTCGATGATAGCGAGCCGGGAGGGATCCTCATAGCAGCGATCGACGAAAGATCGGTCCAGCTTCAGTTCGGTGAAGGGCAGCAATGCCAACTGCTGCATGGAGGAGTAGCCCGTTCCGAAGTCATCGATGGAGAGGCCAAAGCCGTGCATGCGCAGACGGGTCAGTACCTCGAGGGACTTGCCCAGCTCCTTGACGAAGGCGCTCTCGGTCACCTCCAGAGTGATCAGCTCGGGGTTGATGCTCCAACGCTGGCAGTGATTGAGCAGGGTATTGCACAGATCCCCCTCGATGAGGGAGGTAGTGGAGAGGTTCATCGACAGGTTCAGCGAGAGCCCGGTGCGCTCCCACAGGTGACCATCCCGCAGTGACTTGCCGATGATGACCTCGGTCAGCGCATCGATGAGACCGTGTCGCTCCGCCAGCGGAATGAAGTGAGCCGGCGAGATGAGACCATATTCCGGGTGCTGCCAGCGCGCCAGCGCCTCCATGCCGATCCACTGGCCACTGCCGAAACTCACCTTGGGCTGATACCAGGGCAGCAGTTGATCCTGCTCCAGCGCCTGGCTGAGCTCATCCAGGGTCAGACTGTGGCGATCCTCTTCCCGGTTGCGCTCCTGACGGGGCTGCCAGCTGTCGATCAGCTGCCGGATCTGCTGATGGGTGGCGGGTTTGCCGATACGCCCAAGCACCTGCAGGCCATAGGCGGCGCTCATGCGCAGCACGGCATCGACTACATCATCCTCGAGGGCGCTGCACAGTATGATGCCCCCCCGAAAGCCCCCGAGGGAGAGCCGCCGCAGCAGCGCCATGCCATCCATGCCGGGCATGCGCAGATCGCAAAACAAAATATCGACCTGATGATGCTGACAGAGCGCCAGTGCCGCCTCCCCATCTCCGGCCTCCAGCACCTTGCCCTGGCAGAGCGTGCTCACCTGATGCATCAGCGCCTTGCGCTGGAAGCTGTGATCCTCCACCACCAGGATGGTCAACTCATGCTGGGTATTGTTCATCGAGCCATAATCCAATGTCGCCTGTGATCCCGTTCATCAATGTTTCTACTCGCTGGCACAATTGTGCCAGCCTATCCAACTGCTTCAAGCGAGCCACCGTCTCCAACTGCGCCGCCTCCGTCGCCAGGGTCGACAGTCCGACCATGCGGGCGGCCCCCTTGATCCGGTGGGCAATCTCCACCAGCCCCTGGGTATCCTGACGGGCCAAGGCTCGCGCCATCTCCTCCCCATCCTGGCGATTGGAGGCCAGATATTCCAGGGCCATCTCACGGGCAACCGCCAGATCACCAAACAGCGCTATCCAGTGTGAGGCGGACAGCGGTGCTTCCTCATCCTGCACTGCCGGGTCTGAACCCTCAGCCTCGTCGCTTGTCGCCATCGCGGCCGGCAGCCAGCGCAGCAACATCTGGCGCAGAGCCTCCAGGTTATAGGGTTTGAACAACATGTCGTCCATGCCCGCTGCCAGCATCTGCTCGCTGGCCGTCTCCGAGGCATCGGCCGTGACCCCTATGATGGGGGACGACTCCCCCGCCGCGCGCAAGGCCCGGGTCAGGCTGTAGCCATCCATCACCGGCATGTGGCAATCGGTCAGCAACAGGGAGAACCCCTGCCCCTGCCAGGTCCGCAGCGCCTTCTCCCCGTCCTCGACCATGACCGCCTCTATGCCCAGTATGGCAAGTTGTCGTGCCAGCAGGGCCCGGTTGACGGGATGGTCATCGGCCACCAGTACTCGCCCCTGCAGCTTGTCCAGCTGCAACTGGGCCGGCCGGGGAATGCCCTGGCCCGCGAGTTGATGACAGGTTTCCAGCAGCAGATCCGGGTAGAGGGGAGAGAGGCCCAGACGCCACCAGTCATCGCTCTCCATCCGGCTGCGCAAGGCCTCCTTGGTGGAGAGTACCAGCCCCTTGAGGGGGATTAGCTGCAACTGCTGCTGCCAGTCGCTTCCGAGCCGCTGCTCCAGCGCACGTTCTTCCGCGATGAGGCGTCCTCCCGAGAGGTGCTGCCACCCCTGCGCCGGCAAAGGCCGCAGCCTGGCGCCAAGCTGGGCCATCGCCTCCTGTGCCCCCCTGTCCTCTCCCAGCCACCACCAGTCCTGATCGGCCAGAGGCGGCGTGTTCCACTGGCACTCACGCAGGGGCACGCTGAAGGTGACCCGGGTACCGACCCCCAGCTCGCTTTCCAGCACCAGCGCACCGCCCATCTTCTGGCTCAGCTGATGACAGATGGCAAGGCCGAGCCCGGTGCCACCGAAACGGCGGGTGATATCGGACTCCACCTGTTTGAAGGGCGTGAAGAGATGCTCCTGCTTGTCGGCGGCGATGCCGATCCCGGAGTCCTGAACCACGAACTGCAACCGGTTGTCCTGATAGCCCACCCGGATGGCGATGGCCCCCGCCTCGGTGAACTTCACCGCATTGTTGAGCAGGTTGGAGAGCACCTGACCGACCCGGATCTCGTCCATGCAGGCCTGATCCGGAACCTCGGGTCCCCAGGCCAGCGTGACCTTGAGCCCCTTGCCATAGGCCAGGGTGGCGTGACCCCGGATGACATCGCAGACCACCGAGGTGAGGCGGCAGGCATGATAGTGCAACTGCAACTGGCCCGCCTCCATCTTGGAGAAATCCAGGATGTCGTTGACCAGATAGAGCAGACTGTTGGCCGAGGTCGAAATGTTGCGCAGCAGATAGCGCTGATCGTCGTCGAGCTGGCTCATCTGCAGCAGCTCCAGCATGCCGTGCATGCCGGAGATGGGGGTGCGCAGCTCGTGGCTCATGGTGGCGAGGAAGCGGCTACGGGCCTGCATCGCCTGCTCCGCCACGGCCCTGGCATCCCTGAGCTCCAGCTCCTGCTGCTTGAGGGCCGTGATGTCATGGATGACGCCGTTGAGGATAATGCCCTCTTCCTGGCGCAGGAAGCTGCCACGCACCTGCAGGTAGCGTGCCCCTTCCTCCCGATCCACCTTGACCTCGAGGTCGAGGGGAGCCAGCAACTCCGCATGGTAGGCGACCTTGCCGACAAACTCCTGCAGCGCCGCTTCGGTGAAGCCGAACAGCTCGCCACCCGAATCCACCGCGACCATCTGCTCGTCACTCACGCCGAGAATTTCCCCCGCCCCTTGCGAGACATAGAGGAAACGCCCCTTGCCTGGCCCGATCCAGAGGTACTGGTAGACGATGCCCGGCATGCTGTCGGTGATCTGGGTGAGCCGCACTTCTGCCTGACGGGCGCGCTCTTCAGCTTCTTTTATGCTGCTGACATCGGTTAGAACAGTCAGTACACCCAGCATATCGCCGTTCCTTGAACGATATGGCTGCTTTGCATAGATGACATGGAAGGAGGACCCATCCTGGCGTCGGCTGTAACCCGCCCCCTCCAGCATCTCGCCACTGCGCCAGACCTCCCGTTCTTCGCGCAACACCCGTTCCCGTTCGGAGGGGGGCAGATTGGCCGGGTGGAAACGCTCCTCGTCTCCCTCACCGATGAAGGTATCCCGATAGGCGTGATTGCACAGGGTGATGCGCAGCTCCTTGTCCCGCAGAACCACCATGTTGGGCAGGGAATCGAGCAGGGTCTGCACGAAGGTCAGTTGCTCGCTGAGCTGACGCTCGGCTTGCTGGCGCTGGGAGATCTGGCGGCGCAGGGTGCGATTCCAACCGATGAAGAGCAGCACGCACAGCAGGAAGATGCCGGCGCCGAGGGAGGACCAGAGCAGCACGGTCGCCGGATCTATCCCCGTCTGTATGGTCAGGGACATCCACTTGTGTTCCAGCCTGGCCAGCTCGTCCGGCCGGACCGACAGCAGCGCCTTGGTCAGGATCTGCTGCAACATGGGATCTTGCTTGTGCACCGCCATGGCAACCGGAACCCGCAGGTCGCTGCCGGAGAGCACGACCTGGTAACGATCGTTGAAACCCCGCTTCAGGGCCTGCTCCAGGGTGGTCACATTCATCAGCACATAATCCACCTGACCGCTGTCCAGCAGGGACAATAGCTGGCTGTCGCTGGAGGTGGTCACAATCTTCGCTCCCACCTTGTCCAGCAGCAACTTCTCCACCGAACCGGCCACCATCCCCACCCGGTGGCCCCGCAGGGCATCCGGCCCCTCGATTTCAGGTGTTCCCTGCCTGGCGGCTATAACTCGATGAATGAAGGCGTATTCCGGCGTGAACAGCATCAGCTCACGACGTTCATCGGTGGGGGTGATGGCGGGAATGAGATCCAGCTGTCGCTGACTGAACTGATCGATGGTCTCCACCCAGTTCTGGGTCGGCACCAGGGTAAAATGGAGGCCGGAACGCTCGCCGACCAGCGCCAGCAGGTCGGCCACAAAACCGGTGAGCTTCCCGTGTGGATCGATTTCGCTCACCGCCGGCCAATGGGGAGCAACCCCATATTTAAGGGTCGGGTGCTGGGCCAGCCAGTCCAGCTCTTCTTGACTGAACAGGGTCTGATGCGGCCCACCCAGCTTGCTGTAATCGATGCCCCCCCCGGTCTCCAGCAGGCGCCAGCGCTCACTGTCCGGGATGCTCTCCAGTACCCGCTGGGCCAGTCCCCGCAGTCCGCTCTCCCGTGCGGAGAGCGTCATGGTCAACCGGGTCGATGGTACCCAGGCCGGGGTGACCACCAGCAACTCGTTGTATTGACGCTGATGCTGCAACCGCAGCAGGGTCGGCAGATCCGCCAGATAGGCATCCACCAGCCCGCGTTTCACCAGCACGGCCGCCTCGTCGGCGTTGTCGGCATGCTCGACCCTGGTCATCCCCAGCCTGGCCAGTTCATCGCACGCCCCGAAGCCACGAATGCACACCCAGCGCCATGCCTTCGCCGCCGACAGCGAGGTGTCAGTCTGGGAGCGCATCAGCAATATGCCCCTCGGCACCCCCATGATATCCAGAGAGATCAGGGCCCTCTCCTCGGATGACTGCACGGGTGTGACTCCCAACAGCAGATCGACCTCCCCATCCTGCAGCCCCTGCTGGGCACGGACGTAATCGGGGTATCCCCGATATTGCAGGGGCAGGCCCATGTGCCCGGCCACCAGTTCGGCGAAATCATCGAGGGGGCCGTGAAAGCTGCCACGACCATCCGCATAGACGTAGGGGGGCCAGTCCACCGAGACCATGCCGATCACCAGTTCGTCGTGTTTCTTCAGCCAGCGCTGTTCGGCATGGGCAGACTCCGCCTGGTTAGAGGCGGGAACGGCCGGTGCCGCCCAGCTCCAGCAGATGAGCCAGCACAGCAAAATGAAGCGATAACAACGAGATGGCATGACTGAACCCCTTACAAACCGGGTGGAGATAATAAAGGCTTTGGCGCAATGTGTGACTAATAAATTTGTAACATTGTCAGATGACATGAAAAAAGGCAGGCCAAGGCCTGCCATTTTTCTGCATGAAGGGGGCCAGGCCCCCTGCCATCAGGTTATTCGGTTCCCGAGACGGAAGCCGGTTTGAAACTCCCGCTCACGCACATGGGCAACCTGTACATCCATCCCTTCCAGACCGATATCTTTGAGCAGGGCGGGTGAGAGGTGCAGATAACTGACGCGACGTTCCAGCCGGGTGATCCGCTTCTGGACCAGGGATTCGACGGTGCGCAGCAGTACGAGTTCGATAGACATAACATTCTCCAGTTGAACATGCGGTTCTCCCGGAGAGAGGACATCACCCTGCGGGATAACCGCGGGTGATGAAAAGACAGGTGTTACCTGTTCACTCCACGCGGTAAATAAAGAGCACGAGTCATCGCGCTGCCGATGCAGCGGTCGAACGCAACGTTTAGCATTGAATGTTGCATAGTCGTCTCCTTACCGTGTGAAAGTTGAACAAGTTGCCACAGTCTAGAAAAACACCGAATTTCGTGCAATATCCGCCCCACCCATATGGGGGGCATGGCACCGAACATCAGATCCCGGATAGCAGCCGGAACTCCTCGAGGGCATAGGTATCCGTCATGCCGCTGACGTAGTCGAGCAGCAGCCGCACTCTGTAGTACCACTCCTGTTCAGCCCTCGACACGAAGCGGGGATCCGCCGCGGCGACCGCCAGCCGGTACGCCTTGAGGTGGCGAGCCGACAGACGATGGAACAGCCTGCGGGCGAAGAACAACTCGCTGCCCCCCTTGCCCGCCAGCAACCGCTCGAACTGGGCGGCCGGCAATGCCAGCAGGCAGGCGTAGGTGGAGAGCACCCCGCGCAGGGCGGCGTAACCTTCCAGCTCGAGGGCCTCCACTTCCGGGCGCATGAAGACCTGCTCCCTCGCGACTTGCTTGAGCACGTCCAGCACTCGGGCCGCCGGCGCCTGGCCGTGCAGCAACGCCTGGGGATAAGCCCCCTTCAGCATGGCCTCGTGCTCGGTGACATAGGTCTTGGCCGCCAGATCCACCAGATCCCGGGTCAGCTGCTGACGGAAATGGGGGAAGAAGCCCCTGGTCGATGCCATGGCCTCGGCCAGCAGGCTGGTCATGTACTCTCCCCCGTCGGCCAGGCGCAGGGCCTGCTGCAGCTCCCCGAGGCCGAGGATCCGCCTGTCCACCGCATCCTCGAGATCCGCGATGCAGTAGGAGATGTCATCCGCCGCCTCCATGATGTAGACCAGCGGATGACGGCAACCCGGTGCCAACCCGAGCTGCTGGCTCAGGGACTGGTAGAGGGGCTGCTCGCTGAAAAAAATGCCGCGCTTGCTGGTCCAGCCATGATGCTGACCAAGGTGCTGCCCGGGCGCGGGCTGCTGCGGGTATTTGCACAGGGCCGCCAGCTGGCCCAGGGTCAGGTTCAGCTCGTGCAGGCTGTGCACCAGCCGCAGACTCTGGGCGTTGCCGTCGAACACCAGCAAGTCCTGGCGCAACTCGGCCCACTGGGGACTCGGCAGCTGGTCGTGGGCACGGGCAAACAGCGCGTCCAGCTCCTGGGCCAGCCACTGGCTCATCACCTGCTCGCCAAAGTGGCCGAAGGGGGGGTTGCCCACGTCGTGCAGCAGGCAGGACATCTCCACCAGGTTGATGAAGGCCCCCTCGCACACCGCATCGGCGGGCAGCCTGGCCAGGATGCGGCGGCTAATCTGGCGACCGGTCTCCTGCACCTCCAGCGAATGGGTCAGGCGGCTGCGCACCGAGGCCTTCACATCCAGCGGGAAGACCTGGGTCTTCTGCTGCAAACGGCGCACGGGGGCGGCCTGCACGATGCGGGCGCGATCCTGTTCGGTCGCCTCCAGCAGGGGCTCCTCCCCCCAGTTGTGGATACGCAGTGAGGGGATCAGGCGCTGATACATGGAAGGTTCCTCAAACTGTGATGCAGGGGTCAGGAGAGCAGCCAATGGCGCAGCCGGGAGATATCCCCCGGGTATTCCCGCCTTAACGTCTCAATCCAGTCCTCCACGTTCTCCCACCAGGCGGGATGATCCGGGCTCTGGATGAGCTGGGCGGTCTGTTGCAGGCGGCGCAGGCCGATGGAACCGGCCGCCCCCTTGATCTTGTGCGCCTCCTCCACCACACCGGCCTGATCCCGGGCCGTCATGTTCGAGTCGAGCACCGCCATGTAGTCAGGCATCATCTTCTCGAACAGATCCACGCTGGAGAGCAGCACCGGCTTGCCCACCGTACTGGCGTAATCGGTGAGGAAGGCAAGATCCAGCAGGGCATCCTGATTGCCCGCCGCCTCCTGCTCGTGCGCCTCATCGTCGGCCAGATCGGCGAACAGGTGGCCGATGACCTCCCGCACCGCCTTGGATCCGAGCGGCTTGTTGATCACATCCTGCATGCCGCGCTCCCGATAGTACTCGCGATCGCCGGTCGCATTGGCGGTGAGCGCCACCATGGGAGGCAGGCTGTCGCCGTAACGCTCAAGCAGCTTGGCCGCCACGTCGAAACCGGTCATGTCCGGCAACTGGATATCAAGCAGGATCAGATCGAAATCATCCGGATTCGCCATGGCCAAGGCCTGGGTGCCGTCGCGCGCCACCTTGACCTCGTGGCCCAGCTTGCTGAGCAGGGCGCAGGCCACGGTCACGTTCAGCTCCACATCCTCCACCAGCAGGATGTCGAGGGAAGGCAGCTCCAGCTCCGGTTCGATGGCCTGGGGCGCCACGCACTCCACTTCCAGCTCGGCGGTGAAGCAGGCCCCCTCGCCGGGATCGCTGTCCACATAGAGCTGGCCGCCCATGGCCTGCACCAGCTGGCGGGAGACCGCGAGGCCGATGCCGGTGCCGGTGGCGTGTTTCTTGCCCTGCACCTGATAGTACATGGCGAAGATCTTCTCCTGCTGGGCGCGGGGGATGCCGACCCCGGTGTCTTCCACCTCGAAATGCAGCGCCAGCTTGCCGGGTGCCTCGGCGGCGTGGGAGAGACAGCGCACCGTCACCCCGCCCTCATCGGTGAATTTCACCGCATTGCCCACCAGGTTCCACAGCACCTGGCGCAAGCGGGTGCCGTCGGCCATCACGAACTGCGGCATGTCGCCATCCCGGTCGAAATGCAGGTAGAGCCCCTTCTGCTCCGCCTGGATGCGCGACAGCGTCTCCAGCTCGTCGAGGAAGGCGGGCAGATCGATGCGGGTGGGGGCAATTTCCAGCCGGCGACGGTCCAGTTTGTCCAGATCGATGATGTCGTTGAAGATGTTGCCGAGCGTCACGGCACTCAGGTGAATGGTCTTGAGCTGCTGGTGCTGTGTTGCGTCCAGCGGCGTGTCCATCAGCATGCGACTCAGGCCCACTATGCCGTTGAGGGGGGTGCGCAGCTCGTGGCTGATGGTGGAGATGAAGGTGGTCTTGTCCCGACTCGCCTTCTCCAGCTTGTCCTGATACTGCTTGCGTTCGGTGATGTCCCGGCCGAAACCGAGCAGGCCGAGCCGCTTGCCGAATCTGTCGAAGAAGGGCACCTTGCGCAGCTCGAAGTAAGCCTTGCGGCCATCCGGGTACTCCAGCCACTGCTCATAGGTGAGCGGCTCGTTCTGGGCGAAGACCTGCTTGTCGGTCTCCACCACCTTGCTGGCGATGTCCTGCTTGTAGACGTCGAACGGGGTCAATCCGATGAGATCCGCCTCCACCCGGCCGGTCAGCTCCTCCATGGCGCGGTTGCAACCGGAGAACTGCTCCTCCTCGTTGCGGTAATAGACCAGATCCGGTGAGCAGTCGATGAAGGATCGCAGCAGGGCGGTACGCTCCCCCAGATGCAGCTGGGCCTTCTCCCGCTGGAACACCTCGTTCTCCAGATCCTCGATCGCCTGCTGGCGCAAGGTCTCGGCGCGCTGGGTCTCGGCTATCTGGGTGTTGAGACGGCGGATATTCTCCTGCAACTGGTTGTTGAGCTCGAGATCCCGCTCGCGCATGTCCTGCAACTTCGCCACCATGCGGCTCAGCCGCTGACGGGAGTCCTCCAGCTGATCCACCACGATGGAGAGAAAATAGACGGCCCAGGGGGTCACCAGCAGGCCGAAGAAGACCGAACGCACCAGGTCGACCACATCCACGGCCCCGCGCAGAAACAGGGTCACCCCCATCTGGATGGAGACCGCCAGCACTATGATGCAGGCCGCCAGCAACATGCTGAAACGGACCAGCCCCAGCTTGGTCATCAGATCGACATAATATTGCGCCCAGGATTTGATTTGCTTCATCGCGTTATTTGCTCCCCGCTATTGCGCAAACAGGATACCAGCACGGCGCACCGAACTCTTGTCAGCCGCAGTTTAAATTATTGATTAACGTCACACTCTCATTGGGGTAGCATGCCCGATTCATGCCAGTCAGCTCCAGTTCAGAAAACCGGGCCGAATCTGGCTATCACCGTCATCACCCTAATCCAGGAGCCTCATCGATGCGCACTCTCTCTCTTTTGAGCCTCACTCTGCTGGTCGCCAACGCCGCTCACGCCGATCTGGGCGCCATCCCCAAGGAGTCCGGTTGGTCCGGTTTCCTGCTGGGGGGCGTCACCGTCAGCAGCCATGAATCCAATTTCTATGCAGGCGGAGACAGCAACAGTCGCATCGACAACCTGGGTACTCCCGGCAGCGAGAGCGAGTTCTCGCCGCTTATCAACGCCGACATCCGCTACACCTTCGCCGACACCCGCACCCAGGTCTTCCTCGGCAACCTCATTCAGGACGCCATACGCTTCGACTTCACCCAGCAGCTCGGGATCCGTCAGGAGATGGGGGACAAGGGCATAGTCGCAGGCTCGGTGGTGTTCAACGTCATGCCCGTCGAGCTGTGGAGCGATCCTTACGCCACCGGGGTGGATCGCAGCTCCACCGATGCCAAGTCAAAAGGGGTGCGTTTTGCCTGGGACAAGATCTGGGGCAGCAACTTCAATGGCAGCATCACCACCCGTGAAGTGGATCTGGACGAGGAACACAGCGGCCGGCAGTACGATCAGCGCAACGGCACCAGCTATGCCCCCGTGCTCAATCGCAACGGCAAGGTCTACGACATGGAGCTCTCCTACCAGTGGCATCTCGGCGATGGTCACGTGCTGGAGCCCGCCATCCTCTACAAGCAGGCCAAGCTCGATGGCAGCGCCGAGAGCTTCAAGAACACCGGCCTGCAGCTGACCTACGCCAAGCGTGGTCCCCAGTGGTCTTTCGTCACCAACGGCTATCTGGGCAAGCGTGACTACGACGAGGCCAACCCCATCTTCGGCCAGACGGCCGATGCGGATGAGATGGCACTGAGCGGTACCTTCTTCTGGCACAGCCTGCTCGGGGTGAAGGATCTCAGCGGCGTCATCACCGCCTCCTACAGCCAGGCCGACTCCGATATCGACTTCTACGACAACAAGACCACCAGCTTCAGCACGGGCCTGCTCTACAACTTCTGAGCATGCCGCGCCCACGAAAAAGGCCACCTCAGGGTGGCCTTTTTGTTTGCATCGCCCCTCACAGACCGAGGGAGTTCAGCAGATCGTCGTGATCGTTGCTGGTCGCAGCCGGCGCGGGCGCAGGCTTGGCCGCCGCCAGCTTGGCCTGGGCGATCAGCTCGTCCGGATCGACCTCCTCCTGCACCCCGCC
Source organism: Aeromonas intestinalis (assembly GCF_054052485.1). Classification (NCBI taxonomy): domain Bacteria; kingdom Pseudomonadati; phylum Pseudomonadota; class Gammaproteobacteria; order Aeromonadales; family Aeromonadaceae; genus Aeromonas; species Aeromonas intestinalis. The sequence goes on along the minus strand of NZ_JBSTYK010000012.1, from coordinate 35,105 downwards.
ATCGTGGATCCGGATAAACTCCGTCTTGTCCATCGCCAGTTCCAGATAGAAGATGTTGTTGCTGGCGGTGAAGAAGGTGACGCGGCGGGTCTCGGGGTTGTCGAGGTTGGTATCCACACTCAGCATCACCTGCTTGTTCAGGGCCAGCATCTTGGGCTGGTTCTGGGTGATGTGGGTCTGCAGCTCGCGGCCCACCTTGCCGGTGAAGCTGCCGACGATCTGGTTCATCAGCTCGCCCATGACGTTGCTGACTTCGTCAGCCGTGTGGGAAATAGCGAGATCTTCTTTCGATAGCCCCATGCTTAGCATGTAACTCTGATAGAGCTCCATGGCCGCCGCCGCCGAGAAGTTGATCACCACCAGCCCGGAGAAGCCCCCGTCGAACAGCACGAAGCAGCCGATGTCCGGCTTGAGGCAGGTCTTGCTGATCCGCTGCACCATGCCGGAGAAGCGCACCTGGCTCTGGCTCGCCGCACTCAATACGCTCGTCACCGAGTTGCACAGACTCAGCAGCACATCCTCTGTGGTCAATACGGCATCATCCTCGGATCTTGTCACTATCATGGAACCTTCCTGCTGAATCGAAAAATGGGTCATCGGTCTCATCGCTCATGTCAGCACAGGGCGACCCATCGCCCTAGTACATCAGATGATCCCGATATCAAAATCGCGAGCCGCCTCTCAGTTGAGCGGTTTGTCAGGCAAGCTGCGGGACGAAACCACTCAGGGTGGCCAGACGGGCTCGCCAGTTATCGGCCTCCCGCTGCAAATCTTGCGCACTATATGGCACGGCAGGCCTGGCCCCCCAGATGGGGCCGGGCCAGGCGGGATCGGTCCCGAAACGGGCCACATGGTGCAGGTGCAGCTGGGGCACCAGGTTGCCGAGCGCCGCCACGTTGATCTTGTCCGGATGGAGAGCTTGCTCCATCAGGGCGGCCACGGCACAGGACTCCTGCATCAGCTGTTGCTGCTGGGGTGCGGGCAGATGATGGATCTCCCGCAGGTCGGCGATGCGCGGTACCAGGATGAGCCAGGGGTACTGGCTGTCCCTGGCGAGCAGGACACGGCACAGGGACAGATCCCCGAGGGACTGGGTATCCGCCAGCAGGCGGGGATGCAGTTCGAACATGAAAAACCTCGAAAGCGGGCAGATCGGATGAGCCGTCCACGTTACTGCAACCGGGGGAAAACTTAAAGGCGGGGAACGGCCCAGCCGATGAAACGCTTGCGAAGTTCGGGATCCGCCTGCAGGAAGAGCTGCTGCAATTGCCCCTCCAGCTCGCTGGCGGGCAGCACCTGTGCCGAGGTCTGGGTGGGCGCGACGGCAGCCGTGGTTGCAACGGCGCCAGTCAGTGCCGCCTTGCCCCCACCCCGGTTGTACTCCGCCAATCGGGCATTCCAGTCCATGCCTATCTGCACCCCGTTGACCACCAGCGCGTCCTGCACCAGTGCAACGGGCTGGCCGCCCCCTTGCAGGCCGACTACGGGCGCCTTGGCGTAGTGCTCCATCCCCGCCTCGTCCTTGGGTACTCTGGCCTGCAGTTGAAGACGCTGGCCGCTGGCCTCATAACGGATGATCTGGGGCTCGGAGCGGATCACCTTGTCGTTGTCGCTGCTGGTACGACTCGGGATCACCCCCTCATAGCGCACCAGCACCTGCTGCGCACCATCCGCCAGCACCGCATGCAGCTCGTCCTGCACCTTGCCGGCGCTCACCGCCAGGATCTGGAAATCCTCCGGCACCTCGACCCTGACCTCGGCCTGCGCCGCCCCGCCGCACAGCAGCATGATCCCAACCCAAATCTGATGACGCTTCATTCCCTGTCTCTCTTGATCGCGATGATGGCGCAGGGTAGCAGCCGGATATGACAGAAAAATAACGGCGCTCCACCCTCTCACCGGATCAGGTAGTGGGGCCGCTCGGCGAACCACTGGGCCAGCACCTGCTTGAACAGGCGGATCTTGCGCGGCACCCGCCGTTGCTGGGCATGGAGCACATGCAGCGGGTGCAGCCCGGTCTGCCACTCGTCCAGCACCGCCACCAGCTCTCCGCTGATCAGGCTGGCCTCCACCAGCATCAGCGGGCACTTGGCGAACCCCATGCCTGAACGGGCGAGTTGCAACAGGGTGCTGTAGTGATTGGCCCGCACCTTGCCCTGCACCGGGATCTGGGCCTCCTCCCCGCCCCGGCGAAACGACCACTGCTCCCAGGCCGGGTTGCCCCCCTGCCGCAGACAGGTGCGCCCCACCAGCTCGTAGGGGCTGGCCGGTGCCCCTTCCCGCGCCAGCAGGGCCGGGCTCGCCACCACCACATCCCGCAGGCGACCGAGCGGCAGGGCCACCAGGTTGTCAGGCACCTGGCTCATGGCCCGCAGGGCGATGTCGTTCTCCCCCTCGCTCATGTCGATCATGGCGTTGGTGAAGTTGAGCTCCACCTCCACCCCGGGGCAGAGTTCGGCGAAGCGGGCGAGCAGCTCGCTCACCATGCGATCCCCGGTGCTCACCGGGCAGGTGAAACGCAGCCGGCCGCTGTCCTCCTCGGTCAGGGCCTGGATCTCCTGCTCCGCCTGGCGGGCCAGGGCGAAGATCTGCCCCGCCTGCAGATAGAGGCTCTTGCCCGCCTCCGTCAGGCTGAGCCGGCGGGTGGTGCGCTGCAACAGCTGGGCATTGAGCGAGACTTCCAATGCGCTGACATGGCGGCTCAACATGCCCTTGCTCACCTCGAGCGACTCGGCGGCGGCGGAGAAGCTGCCCTGCTTGACCACCTCATAGAAGCTGGCCAGGTGACTGACATCCATTCATTAGCTCCAATATGGCAACAATGGGTTGATATTAAGCGCTTTTTCTTCTGTTTGTGACGACTAGAATCATCAATATCCCAAACAGGAGTGACCAAGATGAAAATCGTAATCGTGGGTGCCTCCGGCACAGTCGGATCCGCCGTCAGCGAACTGCTCGCCCGGGATCATCAAGTGATCCGGGTCGGCCACAGCCAGGGGGATGCCCGTGTCGACATGACGGACAGCGCCTCCATCGCCGCCCTGTTTGCGGGCATCGCTGAGGACATCGGCAGCTTCGATGCCCTGGTGGTGGCGAGCGGCAACGTCGCCTTCGCCCCCTTCCCCGAGATGACGGACGAACAGTGGCAGACAGGGCTCGAAAGCAAGCTGATGGGCCAGATCCGGCTGACCCGCGCCGCCATCCCGCATCTCAACGACGGCGGCTCCATCACCCTCATCAGCGGCATACTGAGCGAGGAGCCCATCAACTGGGGGGCCAGCGCCAGCACCATCAACGGCGCCATCGAGCACTTCGTGAAGGCGGCGGCCTGCGAGCTGCCACGGGGGCTGCGTATCAACGTGGTCAGCCCCACCGTGCTGGAAGAGTCCATGGACAAGTACGCCGACTTCTTCCCGGGCTTCGTGCCCGTACCCACCACCCGGGTGGCCCAGGCCTACAAGAAGTCGGTGCTGGGAGTGCAGAGCGGTCAGGTGTTCAGGGTCAACGGCTGACACCTCCTCGCTGCCAGTCAATGAAAACGGGCCCCGCGATGGGGCCCGTCCGTGCACGATGTCAAAGGTGAGATCCACTGCCTGACGCTGGAAAACGTTTGTTTTTCGGCGCCAAAGAAAACCGACCTTAGTCGATCAGACCGTATTGCTCACGCAGAACCTCGACGATCTCCTGCTTCGGATTGGCGCTGCGTGCAAGCTTATGACCGATGACCTTCTCGGCGATCCCCACATAGGTATGGGAGATGTCCATCATCACCTCGGTGGGCAACTTGTTGTCCCGGGCCAGGGCGAAGCGTTCCGGCATGCGGTTCTTGTTGAGCAAGATATCCGGATCCGGGAAGTGGTTGAGCAGCCATTGGCGGAACCCTTCCTTGGACTTCTCGACGATCTGACCTTCGCGCAGGGCGGCGCCATCCCAGATGCGGGAGCTGTCGGGCGTGCCCACTTCATCCATGTAGATGAGCTTCTCGTTGCCCGCGGCATCCTGGACGTAGCCAAACTCGAACTTGGTATCGACGAAGACCTGATCCCGCTCGGCCAGCGCTTCGCTGATCACACCAAAGCCTTCCTTGAGCAGCGCCTCGTAGCGGTCGATATCCGCCGGTGAGCGGAAACCGAAGGCCTGGGAGTGGCGTTCGAGATCGGCGCGGGAGACGTTGACGTCATCGGCTTCCGGCACCCCGTCCAGTCCCTTGAGAATGCCCTTGGTGGAGGGAGTGATGAGGATCTGTGGCAGCTTCTGATCCTTCTTCAGCCCTTCTGGCAGACGGATGCCGCAGAAGTCGCGTTCACCCTCCTGGTAGGCACGCCACATGGAGCCGGTGATGTATTGGCGGGCGATGGCCTCGATCATCACGGGGCGGGCTTTTTGCACTATCCAGACGAAGGGATGGGGGATATCGAGGATGTGGCTGTCCGCCAGTCCCTTCTCCTTGAACAACTTGAACCAGTGGCTGGAGATGGCATTGAGGGCCGCGCCCTTGCCCGGCACACCGTTCAAGCCGTTCACTCCCTGCCAGATGCAGTCGAAGGCGGAGATGCGGTCGCTGATCACCATGATGGCGAGGGGGGCATCGGCCGGCACATCATAGCCTTTCTCCCGGATGAGGCGGGCGCTGTCTGCCTGGGTCAACCAGTAGACGCTGCGCACTTTGCCGGAATGGACGGGTTTATCGGTACGGATCGGCAAATCGTCGTTCACTGCCAATACTTGATCTGCAAGACTCATGGTTGCTAACACTTCCTGTTGTGGTCCTAATAACACGGGGGCGTCAGCCCCCTCTTCAACTCGCGGGATCCATATAACAAAACAGGGGCACGAGGCCCCTGTTTTCATTCTGCTGTTGCGGCTGCCTGATCGGCCTGGCCCTTGGCGAACGCCTCGGACAGGCTGATGTACATCTGGGAGATGACCCCGGATGCCACCGGTTTCTTGTCCTTGTCGAACAGGGTGATGGAGGTCTTGCCCCCCGCCATCTCGCCGAGCTGGAAGCGGTACTTGTCCTCGTCCAGCTTGAAGGGTTCGGCACCCTTGGCCTGCCAGAACTCGCTGCCCGGCTCGTCATATTCGACGTCGATCCAGCCAAGTGACTGCTGGGTATCCTTGATGGTGAAACCGTAGCCCGGCAGCACCTGATTCAGACGACGCCATACCTGTTCGAAGGAGGCATCCACGATCCAGGCACTGAGATCGTTGTTGTCCAGACCCAGCTCCATGCCCATGCCATCGTTGCTCTTGTGCTGTTCGCGGGCCTTGAGCTGCTTGTCGTAATAGAGGGAGAACTGGTTCAGGACCCGGGTCGCGTAACGCTGGGCATCGGCCGGGGTCAGCGTGGTGCTGGTCTCGCCGTCGATGGTCTCTTCATGATCCAGCACCCGTACCGACATGTTGACGGCATGGCGCTGGGTGTCGTTGCGCAGGGTGAACTGGTAACGCTGGCGGATGTTGAAGTCGTCATCATCCTCGCCCCAGCCATCGAGGGCGGCGGTGTTGTCAAACCAGCCGGTCTGCAGCACGCCGTCCTGCTGATCCAGCTTCTCCGTGGTCACCTTGTGCTGGGCCAGGAAGTTCATCAGGAAGGCCCAGGTATCGCGCTCCACGCTCTGGCTGGTGCTGAGGGCATAGAAGGCCAGGGTGGGCTCGCCGGGACTGGCGCTGGTCACGACCTGGCTGCCGGGCACCACGGTCAGCAGCTGGGCGGGTGGGCGCACATCGACCTTGGCGCCGATGGCACCCTCACGGCTGCTCTCGGGCAGGGCCGGGATGTCGAAATTGCTGTTAAAAGCGGGGGCACTCAACCCGGCCGGCACGAGGAAGGCACGCCCTTCGAGGCGGCTCTCTTCATACTCGAAACCACGGTTGGCCATCTTGCGATCCTGGGGTGAGCTACAGGCTGCCAACACGGCAACAGTCGCCACACTCAGCACCAGACGCGCTGCATTTCCCTTTCCATTTGCTTTAAACACTCGCCATCAACTCCGCAGTCGTCAGTGCTCGCGCCATCGCCTGTTCGCCCTCGGGGGTGAGGTCGGTCAGCGGCAGGCGCAAGGTGGCCGTCGCCATCAATCCCAGCTGGACACAGGCCCACTTCACCGGGATGGGACTCGGTTCGCAGAACAGAGTCTGATGCAACGGCATCAATCGATTGTTGATGTCATGCGCCCGTCCGGCATCACCGGTCAGCGCAGCACGACACATGTCGGCCATCTGGGCCGCTGCAATATTGGTAGTGACGGAGATGACTCCATCGCCCCCTTGCAGCATAAAATCACATCCACTGGCATCATCGCCACTATAAAGCGCAAAATCCGGCCCGCACAGTTCACGCAGCAGCGGGGTCCGCGTCAGATCACCCGTGGCCTCTTTCAGACCGATGATCCCGGGTACCTTGGCCAGCCTGGCCACCGTCTCCGGTTTGAGGTCGCAGCAGGTGCGACCGGGCACATTATAGAGAATTTGGGGCAGACCACTAGCCTCCGCGATCGCACAATAGTGACGATAGAGACCTTCCTGGGTGGGTTTGTTGTAATAGGGGGTTACCGAGAGACCCGCCACTACGCCACTGTCGGCGAAGCGTCGGGAGAGGGCGATGGCGTGGGCCGTGTTGTTGGAACCGCAACCGGCGATGACGGGGATGCGGCCCGCCGCGAACTCGACGGTTCTCTCCACCACTGCGATATGTTCCGCTTCGCTCAGGGTAACCGACTCCCCCGTGGTGCCCACCGCGACAATGGCCGTGGTGCCGGCGCTCACATGATAATCGACCAGGGCCGCCAGACTGGGCCAGTCGATCTCACCCGAGGCCTGCATGGGGGTAACGAGCGCAACAATACTACCGCGTAACATGGATTTTTCTCCCGATTTTCAGGGGCGTTATGGTAAAGCTGCCCCTTTTTAAAAACAAGGGAGGCAAGGGACAAGCCGTGTTACCATCCGGCCTAAAAATGATGCAGAAGAGTCGCGCATGGCGAGGGATTTGACGACCATACCCATCCACAGGGCTCCCTGTCATCGCATTCGCAATAATGGACGAGAGACGATTTATGACTCATTACCTGGTCGTAACGGCCATCGGCACGGACAGGCCTGGCATCGTCAATGAAGTGACCCGCCACGTCAGTGGCTGCGGTTGCAACATTGTCGACAGCCGTCTTGGCATTTTCGGTAACGAATTTACCTTCATCATGCTGCTGTCCGGTGACTGGAACAGCCTGATGCAACTCGAAATCAGCCTGCCACTGCGCAGCCAGGAGTGGGATCTCATCACCATGATGAAGCGCACCGAGCGCCACCACTCACTGCAATACGACATCAGCGCCAGCGCCGATGTCCTGATCCGGGATCAGCCCGGCATCGTCAGTCAGTGCACCCAGTTCTTCAGCGACCACGGCTGGGACATCCAGGCCATGCAGACCGTTACCCTGGAACAGCGGCCGTTCAACCTGCTCAAGGCGAGCTTTCAGCTGAATCTGGCCAAGCTGGGAGAAGAGGCGGGCTCCAAGATGGCCTTCGCCGACTTCTGTCGTGAGCTGGGCGCCGAGTCCTTCGAATTTCTCGTCAACCACAAATACGCCTGACGGCACTTAGGAGATCCCATGCAACCCTTGCAAGCTGGCACCCTGGCCCCCGATTTTTCCCTGCCCGATCAGGACGGCAACCCGGTTACCCTCTCTTCCCTGCGCGGCAAGAAAGTCCTCATCTATTTCTACCCCAAGGCGATGACCCCGGGTTGCACCACCCAGGCCTGCGGCCTGCGGGACGTCAACGCCGAGCTGGCCGCCCTCAAGGTGGTCGTGCTCGGCATCAGCCCGGATCCGGCCAAGCGTCTCAAGAAGTTCGAGGAGCGCGACAACCTGAACTTCCGCCTGCTGGCAGATGAGGATCACGCCGTCGCCGACGCCTTTGGCGTCTGGGGCCCGAAGAAATTCATGGGCAGGGAGTATGACGGCATCCACCGCCTGAGCTTCCTCATCGATGAAGAGGGCAAGGTCAGCCATCGCTTCGACAAGTTCAAGACCAGCGATCACCATCAGGTGGTGCTCGAACGGGTGAAAGGCCAGTCGAAAGCGTGACTCCCCCATACCGGACAAAATGATAGAAAGAGGGCCTGCATATGCAGGCCCTCTTTTATTGATGCGCTTTATCTTTCAAGGCTCGTCTCTTGAGAGACGAGGGCGAGCAGCTGGCTGCCCCGTCCCGCCTGCAAGCCCGGGGCCGCGGAGGGATCTTTTTGAGAGTATGCACCCAAGTGAGGTGCCTTGGTGGTGGATCATCTGGCATGGGCCAAATGATGCTTCCATTCTTGCCGAGCCGGTCCAAAATGCAAGCCGTGGTGGCGACAATTAATTAACCAACCCCGTCAGGTCACCGCCTCCTTCTGCGCCGTTTTTCTCGCCGACCTCCCCTGCCAGATCAAAAAATTCATCCTGAATATGGGTTAACGTGGTGTCAGATTCATTTTCCAGCGAGACAGCCTATGAACATGAGCCATACCGAACGCCTGATCCTGAGCAATCAGTACGAGATCCTGGCCAAACTCAATCCGGAAAAGGCCGCGTTTTATCTGCGGGCCAGCACCATCATTGAGCGGGGTTACTGCCTGCAGATCCTCGAACTGGAGAAAGACTTCAGCCATCTGGATCTGGCCACCTGCCAGGAGGTACTCGACACCCTGGAGATGCATCACGCCCTTTCCATCTCCTGGGGCAATCTGGATCCGGTGACCCAGAGCGAGATCAAGGTCAGTCGGTTGACCTTCAACGGCTATAGCCGCAGCCAGGAGCGGGAGCTGGCGGACTACGTCTGCTTCCTGCTGGAAGTGGACAAACGCTTCCCCGAGCTGCCCTGCCCCTGCGACGAGCTCTCCAGCGATATCGCCATGCGCAACAAATATCAACGCATGCTGGCGGCCTGGCGCCAATGCCCACGTCAGTACAAGCTCTCCATTCAGGAGATCAGCAAGGTGCTGGCGGCCTGAAAACGGTCATGAAAAAGGCGCCCATGGCGCCTTTTGACTGTGCATCGATGTTAATGAAGCAGGCTGGCGTCCTCACTCATAGAGGAAAGACTTGTCCAACTGCTTGAAGGCGGCGCTCAATGTGTCGGCCAGCTCCTCGTAGCGCGGCTGCGCCACCAGCTGACGCCGCCCACCCTGTTCGTTCATCTTGCCGTTGATTTCCCGATACCAGCTGGCGAGGGAAGGAGGCAGCCGGGTGTCGGCACGCTGGCCAAGCCAGTAATATCCCTGCAGGGGCAAACTCAGCAGGAAGAACACGGACGCCATGACAGAGGGCCAGTAGTGCTGCTCGCCGAACTGGAATTGCACCATGACGCTGAGCACGGCGAGAGCCGGAATGATCTTGAGGGCGAACTCGGTCGCCTTGATCACCCTGTTCTCCGGAAATAGGGAATTAAGCTCGGGACGGCGCGGCCAAAGAGTCATATAATGACGGCCTTGCTGTAATTTAGTTCCAAAAATGTTCATGCTCATGCTACCTCCGAGCTCTTTTTGAACGCATTAACGGCAAAACCTCGACATTTTTTGAGGGCCAATAACAAAGGTTGAGGATACTTTGTTATTTTTCAACAATCAGGTTATCCTTTGTACGCCCAATTTTTACGCCAGTATACGATTTACTGGCCTGTCAGGGACGTCTGGATCTCGGGTCTTGTATCACTATACAAGGGGCAAGCAACAGATTGCCAACCCTCATAAGGATAAGTTGAAAGTTTTTGGACGCACCGCGTCCGGCGCATCCTCCAACCCAACCCAATCTGCGATAGGATTTATTCATGAGTAAGCTGGTTCTTGTTCTTAACTGTGGCAGCTCGTCCCTGAAGTTTGCTGTCATTGACGCAACCACCGGTGATGACCTGCTGTCCGGCCTGGCCGAGTGCTTCAACCTCGACGACGCCCGCATCAAATGGAAGCTGAACGGCGAGAAAGGCAATGCCGATCTGGGTGCCGGTGCCGCTCACCAGGAAGCGCTGGACTACATCGTTCACAAGATCCTGCCGCTCAATCCGGAACTGTCCAAGAACCTGATCGCCATCGGCCACCGCGTTGTTCACGGCGGTGAGCAATTCACCTCTTCCGTTCGCATCACCGACGACGTGATCGCCGGCATCGAAGCCGCCATTCCCTACGCGCCGCTGCACAACCCGGCTCACCTGATCGGTATCCGTGCCGCGCTGAAGGTGTTCCCGGAGCTGGCCGAGAAGAACGTTGCCGTATTCGACACCGCCTTCCACCAGACCATGCCGGAAGAAGCCTTCCTGTATGCCCTGCCGTACAAGCTCTACAAAGAGAACGGCATCCGTCGCTACGGCGCCCACGGCACCAGCCACTACTACATCAGCCTGGAAGCCGCCAAGCAGCTGAACAAGCCGGTCTCCGAGCTGAACATCATCAACTGCCACCTGGGCAACGGCGGTTCCGTCTGCGCCATCAAGAACGGCCAGTCCGTCGACACCTCCATGGGTCTGACCCCGCTGGAAGGCCTGGTAATGGGTACCCGTTCCGGTGATCTGGATCCGGCCATCATCTTCTTCCTGCACGACAAGCTGGGCATGAGCGTGGCCGAGATCAACACCATGCTGACCAAGGAATCCGGCCTGCAGGGTCTGACCGAAGTCACTTCCGACTGCCGCTTCGTTGAAGACAACTACGACAGCAAGGAAGAAGCCAAGCGCGCCATGGACGTTTACTGCTACCGCCTGGCCAAGTACATCGGCGCTTACGCCGCAGCCATGGACGGTCGTCTGGACGCCGTCGTCTTCACCGGCGGCATCGGCGAGAACTCCGCCCCGATCCGTGAGATCACCCTGAACAAGCTGGGCCTGCTGGGCTTCGACGTCGACCACGACGCCAACCTGAAGGCTCGTTTCGGCAAGGGTGGCGAGATCACCAAGGCTGGTTCCACCAAGGCCCTGGTCATCCCGACCAACGAAGAGTGGGTCATCGCCCACGATGCGCTGGAACTGGTCGGCGCATAATTTAGCTGTAGAGCAAGGCCGCCCCAGGGCGGCCTTTTCCTGATCCCAAAAATGAACAAGGGGTAATAAGTGGCACGCACTATTATGCTCATCCCGGTCGGCACTGGTGTCGGCGTAACTTCCGTGAGCCTTGGCGTCGTTCGCGCCATGGAACGTCACGGTGTCAATGTCAGCTTCTTCAAACCGGTGGCCCAGCCGCGTCCGGGTGAAACCGGTGCCGAGCGCTCCACTGCCGTGATCCGCGCCGCTGCCAACATCAACCCGCCCGAGCCGTTCACCCTCTCCTACGCCGAGAACATGATCACCTCCAGCAACACCGACATCCTGCTGGAAGAGATCGTCGCGCGCTTCGAAGAGCACGTGAAGAGCAGCGGTGCCGAAGTGGTGGTGATCGAAGGCCTGGTGCCGACCGACAAGCAGCCGTTCGCCAACAAGCTGAACTACGACGTCGCCAAGGCGCTGGACGCCGACATGGTGTTCGTGACCCATCCGGGCAACGACTCCAGCCAGAAGCTCAAAGAGCGCATCGAGCTGGCCTGCTCCAACTTCGGTGGTGTCAGCAACCCCCGCATCGTGGGCTGCGTCATCAACAAGGTGGGTGCACCGGTTGACGAGCACGGCGTGACCCGTCCCGACCTGACCGAGATGTTCGAAGCCCATCACCAGGGCGCCGACACCGGCCACAACCTGGAAGTGCTGCAAGTCTTTGGCAAGAGCCCCCTGCGCATCCTGGGCTGCATCCCCTGGAACACCCAGCTGATCGCCCCCCGTGCCAAGGATCTCGCCAAGCACCTGGCCGCCAAGATCCTGCACAAGGGTGAGCTGGACAGCCGCCGCCTGCAGACCGTGACCTTCTGTGCCCGCTCCATCCACAACATGATCGAGCACTTCCGTCCGGGCAGCCTGCTGGTGACCTCCGGCGATCGCTCCGACGTCATCGTCTCCGCCTGCCTGTCCGCCATGAACGGCGTCAAACTGGGTGCCTTGCTGCTGACCGGCAACTACCATCCGGAGCCGCAAGTCATCGCCCTGTGCCAACAGGCCATGGCCACCGGCCTGCCGATCATGATCACCGGTACCAATACCTGGCAGACCGCCGTCAGCCTGCAGAACTTCAACGTCGATATTCCGGAAGATGACCGCGAGCGTATCGAGCTGGTGCAGGACTACGTGGCCGGTCATATCGACAAGCACTGGATCGAGTCCCTGACTGCCAAGTCCACCCGTTCCCGTCGTCTGAGCCCTCCCGCCTTCCGTTATCAGCTGACCGAGCTGGCCCGTCAGGCCAACAAGCGCGTCGTGCTGCCGGAAGGGGAAGAGCCGCGGACCATCAAGGCTGCCGCCATCTGTGCCGAGCGTGGCATCGCCCGTCCGGTGCTGCTGGGCAACCCGGAAGAGATCCGTCGCGTCGCCGAACAGCAGGGCGTGGTGCTGACCGATCGCGTCGAAATCATCGATCCGGTTGAAGTACGCGAGCGTTACGTCGCCCGTCTGGTCGAGCTGCGCAAGAACAAGGGCATGACCGAAGTGGTCGCCCGCGAGCAGCTGGAAGACAACGTGGTGCTGGGCACCATGATGCTGGAGCGCAACGAGGTCGACGGTCTGGTGTCCGGTGCCGTGCACACCACCGCCAACACCATTCGTCCACCGATGCAGATCATCAAGACTGCCCCGGGTTCGTCCCTCATCTCCTCCATCTTCTTCATGCTGCTGCCGGATCAGGTACTGGTGTATGGCGACTGCGCCATCAACCCGGACCCGAGCGCCGAACAGCTGGCCGAGATAGCCATCCAGTCCGCCGACTCCGCTGCCGCCTTCGGCATCGAGCCGCGCGTGGCCATGATCTCCTACTCCACCGGGACCTCTGGCGCCGGTGCGGACGTGGAGAAGGTGCGCGAGGCGACCGAGCTGGCCAAGGCCAAGCGTCCCGACCTCATCATCGACGGCCCGCTGCAGTACGATGCGGCCATCATGGAGAACGTGGCCAAGTCCAAGGCTCCGAACTCGCCGGTAGCCGGCAAGGCCACCGTGTTCGTGTTCCCGGACCTGAACACCGGCAACACCACCTACAAGGCGGTACAGCGTTCCGCAGACCTGGTTTCCATCGGCCCCATGCTGCAAGGCATGCGCAAGCCGGTCAACGACCTGTCCCGTGGCGCCCTGGTGGACGACATCGTCTACACCATCGCCCTGACCGGTATCCAGGCTGCCCAGGCCGAGTAATCAACCCCAGCCCTGAGATCTCAAAAACCCGCCAGTTGGCGGGTTTTTTTATGGATGGTCGGCACCATTCCTTATGGGCAACGAGAGCCATGTTGATCCGCAAGATCAAATCAGGATCCCGCCGGGATCCTGCCATTTCCCCGCAGGGCTCAGCGGACAAGGGGCTGGCGATAAGCAAACGCTCACACTCTCCCTGGGGGATTGTGCAAATGCGATCCAGCCGGGATCAGATTGAAATATCTCTTTAAGATCAGTGAACTAACGCCAGACACACCGCTAATCTACAGAGTTTTCCACAGCTTTTGTGGATAGTTTACCGATCATTTGAAAGAAAATGACAGTTCCGACCAAACCCCACCCTTGCCAGCCAACCATGAAAAAAGGGCTCCGAAGAGCCCTTTTGGTTCGATATCGACATCACAGCATCATCAGGGACGCAGGGACTTGTCTGCCCGGGAGATGCCGCAGACGCCGGAGCGCACCACTTCGACGATCTCGTTGGTCTGGGCCGCCGTCTTGATGAAGGCGTCCAGCTTCTCGCTGGTGCCGACGAGCTGCACCGTGTAGAGCTCGGGGGTGACGTCGACGATCTGGCCACGGAAGATGTCCGCCAGCCGCTTCAGCTCGTCACGACCACCACCGGCGGCGCGGGCCTTGACCAGGGCGATCTCCCGCTCGATGTGCTCCCCTTCGCTGAGATCGCACACCTTGAGCACGTCCACCAGCTTGTGCAACTGCTTCTGGATCTGCTCAAGCACCCGCTCGTCCCCCATGGTGACAATTGTCATGCGGGACAGGGTGGGATCCTCGGTGGGGGCCACCGTCAGGGTCTCGATGTTGTAGCCGCGCTGGGAGAAGAGACCCACCACACGGCTCAGGGCGCCGGATTCGTTCTCCAGCAGTACTGAAATGATGTGTCTCATCGTCAGGTCCTCTCCGTCTTGCTCAGCCACATCTCGTCCATGGCACCGAACTTTATCTGCATGGGATAGACGTGCTCATCCGGGTCGACCGAGATATCCATGAACACCAGCCTGTCCTTCATGGCGAAGGCCTTCTCCATGGCGCTCTCCAGCTCGGCGGGATCACTCACCGCGATGCCGACGTGGCCATAGGCTTCCGCCAGTTTGACGAAGTCCGGCAAGGATTCCATGTAGGAGTGGCTGTGACGGCCGCCGTAGAACATCTTCTGCCACTGCTTGACCATGCCGAGGGCACGGTTGTTGATGGAGATGATCTTGATGGGCACGCCGTACTGCATGCAGGTGGAGAGCTCCTGGATGTTCATCTGCACCGAACCGTCACCAGTCACGCAGCAGACCACCGCCTCCGGGTTCGCAAACTGGGCGCCCATGGCAGCCGGAATGCCGAAGCCCATGGTGCCAAGGCCCCCCGAGTTGATCCACTGGCGCGGCTTGGCAAAGGGGTAGTAGAGGGCGGCAAACATCTGGTGCTGGCCCACATCCGAGGCAACGAAGGCCTCCCCCTTGGTCACCTTGTAGAGTGCCTCGATGACCTGCTGGGGCTTGATCAGGTTGGGAGAGGTCTCGTAGGCCAGGCAGTTGCGCGAGCGCCACTGACCGATCTGCTCCCACCACTCGGCCAGCTCCTGCTTGTCGTTGTCAAAACCACACTCGCGGATCACCTCCAGCATCTGCTCCAGCACGGTTTCCACCGAACCGACGATGGGCACATGGGCCTGGACCGTCTTGGAGATGGAGGTGGGATCGATGTCGATATGGACCACGGTCGCGTTGGGGCAGAACTTGGCCACATTGTTGGTGACGCGATCATCGAAGCGGGCACCTACGGCGAAGATGAGATCCGCGTTGTGCATGGTCTTGTTCGCTTCGAAGGTGCCGTGCATGCCGAGCATACCGATGAACTGCGGATGGATGCCGGAGAAGGCCCCCAGTCCCATGAGCGTGGTGGTTACCGGCAGGTTCAACAGCTCCGCCAGCTTGGTCACCAGGTGATCCGCGTTGGCATTGATGGCGCCGCCCCCCACGTACATGACGGGACGCTTGGCTTCCACCAGCAGCTTGGCAGCCCGCTTGATCTGACCCTTATGTCCGGCCTTGGTCGGATTGTAGGAACGCAGAGAGACGGACTCCGGATACTGGTAGGGGAACTTCTCTTTCGGGTTCTGCACGTCTTTGGGCAAGTCCACCACCACGGGCCCCGGGCGGCCACTGGCGGCAATGTAATAGGCCTTCTTGATGGCCTCCGGGATCTCGCTGGCCTTCTTGCACAGGAAGCTGTGCTTCACCACCGGGCGGGAGATACCGATCATGTCGGTCTCCTGGAAGGCATCTTCCCCGATCATGCTGGTCGGCACCTGACCGGACAGGATCACCAGGGGGATCGAGTCCATGTAGGCGGTCGCGATACCGGTGATGCAGTTGGTGGCACCGGGCCCCGAGGTCACCAGCACAGTCCCCACCTTGCCGGTGGAACGGGCGTAACCGTCAGCCATGTGCACGGCGGCTTGCTCGTGCCGCACCAGGACATGCTCCATCTTGCCGTTTTCAAAGAGAGCGTCGTAGATGTCGAGCACTGAGCCGCCAGGGTAGCCGAATACGTGCTCAACCCCCTGATCCTCCAGCGCTCTAACCACCATCTGGGCGCCTGATAACATCTCCATGATAAAGCCCTCCAGGCTTTGCTCCGTTAAGCGAAAGCTATCGACAGTCCGCTGCTTCCCGGCAACGCCTACCCGTGTGTTTATGGTTGTCTGAGTACGGATCAGGCGAGTACGGAGTCGTCGATAGTAGAAAAATCGGTTTTTTCCATCATCCACCCGAAAATAGGGTGAAAAAACAACTTAACCCGCCCGTGAACGCTTGTCCACGGCTTTGTCTGGCCATAACAGTCATAAATTTCAAACAGCTATTAACATTCAGTTACTTGCCCATGGCGACGGAAAGAAAGGGGGGATGACAGGGGAATAGGCAGTGGATCATGCTGAAAACAAGGCGGTATGCAGAAATAAATGGCCCACCGCAGGGGGTGGGCCTGTCAACCGGGCGGGGATTCACTGGTCTTGCTCGGGCTCCACCAGCCAGATCTGCTGATCCGGATCCGTCTCCTCGCACACCGAGATACTGACCCCCATGTCGAGCAGTTCGTGCAGTGTGAGATTGTCCGCCAGATTCATGGTATCGCCGTTCTCATTGGTAAAACGCATGTTGTCCACCCTCTCCTTATTGGGATCGTCTCAGTCTAGTCAAAGGCACTGAGTTGCGATAACCAGGGGCGGGGCAATGCCGGGCTCAGGGTCAACTCGCTCAGCCGATCGCACACCTCCTCCGGGAAGAGGGTACGAGCCCAGAGCCTGCGAGAGAGCGACTCTATCCCCTCCCCGGCCCCCGCCGCCAGCCAGTCTGCCAGCTCCCCCGCCACGTCCGGATAGCGAATGGCCCCGCAAGCCGCACTATCGAGCCAGTTGCGCACTTCATTGGCATCGAGCGCCTCCATCAACTGGGCCAGCCCCATCAGTTCCAGGGTCTTGCCATTGGTCAGTTGCTCGAACTGGCCCACCAGCGGCTTGACCAAGAGCTTCTTGCCAAGGGAGAGCGCCTCGGACGCCAGCTCGAAGCCCGCGTTGGTGATGACACCGCGACAACCCGCCAGCGCCTGCTTGAAGCCCTCCCGCGCCTGGGGCTCGAAGTGGATGTTGCGCCACTGGCTGGGGGAGCGAATGGACGGGTGGAAGCAGATGAAGCGCTGCTGGTTGAAGCGCGACAGCAAGGCGGCTATCTGCTCCGTCAGCTCGAAGGGGAGGTAGACCAGTATCTGCTGATTGTCTTGGGCCAGCGGAATGGGATCGATGATGGGGGGCAGCAAGGGTTGGCCGAAGTGAAACCAGTGCAGCCCCACTGACTGGCGGACGGGGGCGAAGTGGTGCATCAGCTGGCGGTTGAAGCCGCTCTCCCCCCAGCGCGGGATGTCCCAGTCAAAGCTGGCCTGATGGCTGATGGTGAGGCTGGGTTTACCCCAGCGGCGAGCAGCATGGGCGCTGATGGGCTCGAAATCGCTGATCACCAGATCGTAATCCCGGCAGTCGAGGGCCCGCATGTCCTGCCAGAAGCGCAGTGGCGAGAGCCCCTTGAGGGTACGCCAGCCCGAGACTCGTCCCCCATGGCTGATGAAGGTGATGCCGGGGAAGGTGCGATAGTCCCCGAACTCGGCCATCTCGAAGTAGCCATCGGCGGGCCGGCCGCTGAACAGATAATCGACCTCAATGCCGCGAGCTTTCAAGGCGCGGGCCAGAGTGCGGCTGCGACTGATGTGACCGTTGCCGGTCCCCTGTACGCCAAACAGTATTTTCATCCCTGACTCCAGCCCAAGGCCCAGAGGGCGCAACCACTGCCGAGCAGGGCGCCGGCCACCAGATCGCTGAGATAGTGCACCCCGAGCAGCAGGCGGGAGGCCCCCACCAGAATGGCCCAGGTAAACAACAAGGGGGCCCAGAGCGGGAAACTCGCGGCCAGCACGGTCGCCATCAGGAAAGCGGCCGCGGTATGGCCGGAAGGCAGACTGTAGCGGTCGGAGGGCGTGATGAAGACCGGCAGCCCTGCCGGGCGCTGGCGCTTCAGGGCATTCTTGAGCAACAGATAGAGCGGCAGTTCGAGGGAAAACGCCAGCAGGGCGATGAGCACCGTCTCTCGTTGTGCCCCCCCTTGCCACCAGAGCAGGGTCGCCAGCACGGCGTAGAGCGGGCCGTCACCGGTACGGGAAATGAACCGGCTGACCCGGGCTTGCGAGTGGTTGTAGGGATGGAGCAGGCAGACACGGCACACCTGCAGGTCCCATTGCTGGATCTTGTTCATCACGCCCCCCTTTCCCTTGAATCTTCAAGACAGACTAGGACGGCGCAATGACAGTTCGTTGAAGGACAGATAACAGATTGGTGAACAAGACAACAAAAAAGGGCCGAGCGGCCCTTTTTTAGTCATTCATGTGAGATGCAATGCGATCAGTTCAGGGCGCCGCGCAGCCCGTTTTCCATCAGCTGGCAGTTGTGGGCGGCCAGGCGGCTCATGAAGCGCTCGTCCACGGTCAGGCCGAACACCTGCTCGTAGAGATCCTTCATCACGAACGGCTGCCACATCATGCTGAGGAAGGAGATCTTCAGCATCTCGGGATCCAGATTGTCACCGAGCTGACCATTGGACTTCATGGATTCCAGCAGGGCATCGAATTGGGGCAATTGACGCTCCAGCAGGCGGCTCAGCACAAAATCCCGCCCCGGGCTCTTTTCGGTGGACAACGCACTGGAGATGGCAGAGGTCAGCTCGCTGTTCGGCGCCATCACCTGATAGTAGGTATTGAGCAGATCGTTGAGGCTGCGGCTGCTGGTCTCGTCGTGCCAGGCCTGATCCAGCGGCTCCGCCACATCCCCCAGCACGGCCTTGTAGAGACCTTCCTTGCTGCCGAAGTAGTAGTGGATCATCGCCAGATTGGAGCCGGCCAGTTCGGCGATCTCGCGGGTCGTCACCTTGCTGTAGGGCGTGTTGAGAAAACGTTCACGGGCAGCGGCAAGCAGCTTGTCACGAATGTCGGAGCGTCCAACCGGACGGCCAGGTCTGCGTTTTTCCATGGGATACCTCAGATAATTCAGCAAGAGCTGATAAGTCGATCTGAATCGTGTGGATGATCGAGTACAGCAGGAATGACCAGATAATCAGGCATGGACCGAATATGGGACAAGGAAATTTGCACTCCTTTACAATCCGATTAAATAATCCAGTGAATTGAACCTGTGAGTTCGAGTTGACACAGCATAAAAATCTCGATATTGGTAGAAGCGTTATCGACTGGATGGATTGAGTCATCATGCATTTTGCCGCTCCGCTACTACTGCTTTCCCTAATCGCGACTCGTCGCGCGGGATCCTTGTAGCCGGGCTCAGGCATAGCCGGAATTTACAAAAACCCGTGCACCCCGCACGGGTTTTTTTATGCCACGCGGGATGCACGTTGCGAACTTAGGAAGAGGGAAGTCACATGTCAGATCGCGTCATCATATTCGATACCACCTTGCGTGATGGTGAGCAGGCACTGTCGGCCAGTTTGACGGTCAAGGAGAAGCTGCAGATCGCCCAGGCGCTGGAGCGACTCGGCGTCGACGTCATGGAAGTGGGCTTTCCCGTCTCCTCCCCCGGTGACTTCCTCTCGGTGCAGACCATCGCCCGCCACATCAAGAACAGCCGGGTCTGCGCCCTGGCTCGCGCCCTGCCCAAGGACATCGACGCCGCCGGCGAGGCACTGAGAGTGGCCGAGGCATTTCGCATCCACACCTTTATCTCCACCTCCTCCATCCACGTCGAGAGCAAGCTCAAGAAGCGCTTCGAGGACGTGCTGGAGATGGGCGTCAGCGCGGTCAAACATGCCCGCCGCTATACCGACGACGTGGAGTTCTCCTGCGAGGATGCGGGTCGCACCCCCATCGACAACCTCTGCCGCATGGTAGAAGCCGCCATCAAGGCAGGCGCCCGCACCATCAACATCCCCGACACCGTGGGTTACACGGTACCGACCGAGTTCTCCGGCATCATCCAGACCCTGTTCAACCGGGTGCCGAACATCGACCAGGCCATCATCTCGGTACACTGCCACGACGATCTCGGCCTCTCGGTGGCGAACTCCATCGGCGCCGTGCAGATGGGCGCCCGCCAGATCGAGTGCACCATCAACGGCATCGGCGAGCGGGCGGGCAACTGCTCCCTGGAAGAGGTGGCGATGATCCTCAAAACCCGCGCCGATCTACTCGGGGTCCACACCAACATTCGCCACAACGAGATCCACCGTACCAGCACGCTGGTCAGCCAGATCTGCAACATGCCGGTACAGCCCAACAAGGCCATCGTCGGCGCCAACGCCTTCTCCCACAGCTCCGGCATCCATCAGGATGGCGTGCTCAAGGCCAAGAATACCTACGAGATCATCACCCCCGAGAGCATAGGTCTGCCCCAGAACAACCTGAACATGACCTCCCGCTCCGGCCGCCACGTCATCAAGCACCGCATGGAATCCATGGGCTATGCCGAGAGCAGCTATGACCTGAACAGCCTCTACGAGAAATTCCTGACCCTGGCGGACAAGAAGGGGCAGGTGTTCGACTACGACCTCGAGGCGCTGGCCTTCTTCAGCCAGATCCACGAAGAGCCCGAACACTTCAAGCTGGAGTACCTCGGGGTGCAGAGCGGCAGCTCCGTGCTCGCCACCGCCTCGGTGAAGCTGAACGTCGGCCAGGAAACCATCAGCGAAGCCGCCACCGGCAACGGGCCTGTCGATGCGGTCTACCAGTGCATCAACCGCATCACCGGCTACGAGATCCGCATCGACAAATACGAACTCAAGGGCAAGGGGGAAGGCAAGAACGCCCTCGGCCAGGTGGACATCGTCGCCGAATACAAGGGGCGCAAGTTCCACGGCATGGGGCTGGCCACCGACATCATCGAATCCTCGGCCCAGGCCCTGGTCCACGTGATCAACAGCATCTGGCGCGCCGACATGGTCGCCGAGCAGATGGGCCAGAAGAACAGTATCAAGACGGAAACCGTCTGAGCGGTGGCAGGGCCACTGAGCAGATGAGAAACAACGACAACACCAAGACAGAAACAGTCTGAACAGCAATCGGCCCATCGTATCGTGCCGCTGAGCAGATGGATCCCAAGAACAACATCAGGACGGAGACAGTATGAGCAGTTATCGGATCGCAGTATTGCCGGGTGACGGCATTGGCCCGGAAGTGATGGCCGAGGCCGTCAAGGTGCTGGAAAAGGTGCAGGCCAAGTTTGGTTTCTCCCTCGACTATGACCGCCACGACGTGGGCGGCATAGCCATCGACAACCACGGCACCCCCCTGCCCCAGAGCACCATCGCAGGCTGCGAAGCCGCAGACGCCGTGCTGTTCGGTTCGGTCGGCGGCCCCAAGTGGGAGCACCTGCCCCCGAACGATCAGCCGGAACGCGGAGCCCTCTTGCCCCTTCGCGCCCACTTCAAACTGTTCTGCAACCTGCGCCCGGCCCGTATCTACACCGGCCTGGAGCAGTTCTCCCCCCTGCGTGCCGACATCTCGGATCGGGGCTTTGACATCGCCTGCGTGCGCGAGCTGACCGGCGGCATCTACTTCGGCCAGCCCAAGGGGCGCGAAGGCAGCGGCGCCACCGAGAAGGCGTTCGACACCGAGGTCTATCACCGCTATGAGATCGAGCGCATCGCCAAGATAGCGTTCGAATCGGCCCGGGTGCGCAAGTCCAAGGTCACCTCCATCGACAAGGCCAACGTGCTCGCCTCCTCCATCCTGTGGCGCGAGGTGGTGGCTGAAGTCGCCAAGTCTTATCCCGACGTCGCACTGAACCATATGTACATCGACAACGCCACCATGCAGCTCATCAAGGATCCGTCCCAGTTCGACGTGCTGCTCTGCTCCAACCTGTTCGGCGACATCCTCTCCGACGAATGCGCCATGATCACCGGCTCCATGGGGCTGCTGCCTTCTGCCAGCCTGAACGAATCCGGTTTCGGCCTGTTCGAGCCGGCCGGTGGCTCTGCGCCGGACATCGCCGGCAAGGGCATCGCCAACCCCATCGCCCAGATCCTCTCCGCCGCCCTGATGCTGCGCTACAGCCTGGGGCAGGAGGAGGCCGCCAAGGCCATCGAGCAGGCCGTGGCCCAGGCCCTGGCCGAGGGTTACTTCACCGCCGATCTGCATCAGTCGAGTGCCCAGCACCCGGTACAGAGCACCGCCGCCATGGGCGATCAGATAGCCGCGCGCATCTGATCCCGCCGCGGATAACAAGGAAGAAAGCAATGTCAAAAACCCTCTATCAGAAAGTGTTCGACGCCCACGTGGTGCGGGAAGTGGAAGGGGAGACCCCCCTCATTTACATCGACCGCCACCTGGTGCACGAAGTGACCAGCCCGCAGGCATTCGACGGCCTGCGCGCCATGAACCGCCAGCTGCGCCGCCCGGATCTCACCTGGGCCACCATGGATCACAACGTCTCCACCACCACCAAGGACATCGCCGCCTCCGGCGAGATGGCCCGCATCCAGATGGAGACGCTCGCCGCCAACTGCAAGGAGTTCGGGGTTCGTCTCTACGACCTGAACCACCAGTATCAGGGCATAGTTCACGTGATGGGCCCCGAGCTTGGCATCACCTTGCCCGGCACCACCATCGTCTGCGGCGACTCCCACACCGCCACCCACGGCGCCTTCGGCTCCCTGGCGTTTGGCATCGGCACCTCCGAAGTGGAACACGTGATGGCCACCCAGACCCTGAAGCAGGGCCGGGCCAAGACCATGCGCATCAGCGTCAACGGCAAGCTGGCCGAGGGCATCAGCGCCAAAGACGTGGTGCTCGCCATCATCGGCAAGGTCGGCCATGCCGGCGGCACCGGTTACGTGGTGGAGTTCGCGGGGGATGCCATCGAGAGCCTCTCCATGGAAGGGCGCATGACGGTGTGCAACATGGCCATCGAACTCGGCGCCAAGGCGGGCATGGTCGCACCGGATCAGACCACCATCGACTACATCCGCGGCAAGGTCTTCGCCCCCGAGGGTGAGGCACTCAAGCAAGCCATCGCCTACTGGCGAACGCTCAAGAGTGACGAAGGCGCCATCTTCGACGCCGAGGTGGTGCTCGATGCCGCCGACATCGCCCCTCAGGTGACCTGGGGCACCAACCCGGGCCAGGTGATCGCCGTGGGCGAGCCCATCCCGGATCCGGACTCCTTCGCCGATCTGATGGAGCAGCAATCCGCTCGCAAGGCCCTGGCCTACATGGACCTGCAACCGGGTCAGAAGCTCTCCGACGTCACCATCGACAAGGTGTTCATCGGCTCTTGCACCAACAGCCGCATCGAAGACTTGCGCGCCGCCGCCGCCATCGCCCGTGGCCGCAAGGTGGCCGCCGGGGTCCAGGCCCTGGTGGTTCCTGGCTCCGAACAGGTGAAGGCCCAGGCCGAGGCCGAGGGGTTGGACAAGATCTTCATCGAGGCGGGCTTCGAGTGGCGTCTGCCCGGCTGCTCCATGTGTCTGGCCATGAACAACGATCGGCTGCAACCGGGGGAGCGCTGCGCCTCCACCAGCAACCGCAACTTCGAGGGTCGTCAGGGCCGTGCCGGCCGCACCCACCTGGTGAGCCCGGCCATGGCTGCCGCCGCCGCCGTCACCGGTCGTTTCGCCGACATTCGCGCGCTGTAAAGGGGGTTAGGATGAAAGCATTCAAACAACACAGACGAGCCTTTGTCGCCACCGGCATCATCTCCATTCGTGGGTTGTAAGAGGGAATGAACATGACAGGATTCAAACAACACAAAGGCATAGTGGTGCCGCTGGACAGCGCCAACGTCGACACCGACGCCATCATTCCCAAGCAGTTTCTGCAGAAGGTGAACCGCATCGGCTTTGGCAAGCACCTGTTCCACGACTGGCGCTTCCTGGACGATGCAGGCCAGCAGCCGAACCCGGCGTTCGTACTGAACCAGCCCCGTTACGCGGGAGCCAGCATCCTGTTGGCGCGGGAGAACTTCGGTTGTGGTTCCAGCCGTGAGCACGCCCCCTGGGCGCTGGCGGATTACGGCTTCAAGACCCTGATCGCCCCGAGCTTCGCCGACATCTTCTACGGCAACGCCATCAACAACGGTCTGGTGCCGGTCCGCCTGAAGGAAGAGGAGGTGGACGCCCTGTTCCAGCTGGTCGCCGCCAATCCGGGCATCGAGATCGAGGTGGATCTGGAAGCCAACCAGGTACGGGCCGGTGAGCTCGCCTTCCCTTTCGAGATCGACGAGTTCCGCCGTTACTGCCTGCTCAACGGGCTGGATGCCATCGGCCTGACCCTGCAGCATGAGGCCGCCATCGATGCCTTCGAGGCGAAGCAGCCCAGCTGGCTCTAACGGCCCGGTGCCAATAAACTGAGTAACCTCAATGGGGAGCCTGGGCTCCCCGTTTTATTGTCCGGTCCCTGCCACCTTGAGGAGACGATGATGGCCAAAGCCTGCCCCCTGCCCCTGCTCTGCGCCCTGCTGCTTGCCCTGCCGGTGGCGGCCGAGCAGACCTCTTTTCGCAACGGCGGCGGCCAGATCAAGGTCGGCTGGCAGGACAGGGAGGGCAAGGCGCAGCAGCTTGACTACCGGCTGGAGGCAGGAAGCTTGCCTCCCCTCATCGCCTATCGCCCCACCCGCATGCAGGAGGAGGTGTTGCAGCGCCTGTTGCAGCAGGCCGTCATCGACTTCCCCGAGGTGCAGTTCTCCCTGGCTCGCCCCAGCCTTGCCCTCAGCATCAGGAGCCGCAACGCCGATCAGGCGAGGGAGGCCGAGGCCTGGGTCAAGCCACAGCAGGCCAAGTTGGAGGCCGAGTGGCTCAAGCAGCACTACTTCCAGCCTTTCACGCCGCCCGATGGCGCCCCCGCCATCAAGCAGGATCACGTGCGCATCGCCCTGGAGAGCCGGGCCGAGCTGGCCCCGCTGGCCGAGCAACTCAACCAGTCTGGCGAGACCGAGCTGGCCGCCCGCCAGCAGACGGTGGCCTTCATGCTCGACTTCATTCAGGTCATCCCTTATCGCCTGCTGGACAGCCAGTCCGGCCGTGCCGGCAAGGGGTTTCTGACCCCGCGCCAGGTGCTGGAGCAGAATGCGGGGGATTGCGACAGCAAGGTGACCCTGATGGCGGCCATGCTGGCCCAGCTCTTCCCCGAGCTCCCCCAAATCATGGTGTTCGTCCCCGGTCACGCCCTGCTGGGGGTCGCCCTGCCCGCCAAGGCCGGTGAGGCCGTGCTCAGTTGGGAGGGGCAGACCTATCTGCTGATGGAGCCGACCGGCCCGGCCCAGCTCCCCATGGGCCAGCTGGCCCCCACCAGCAAGACCCTGGTCGACAGCAGGCAGCTCAGTGTGCAAGCGGTCAGGGCCAGCCCGTAAATCGATGCGGACATGGGCGAGCCGTGGGTGCAGATGAACAAAAGGCAGCGATTAATCCTGCCAGCAATATAAAAACATCGACCCGCGAGTGCGGGCCGATGAAAAAGCAGTGAAATATATCGATAAATCAGGTCTGGGGCAGGAACTCCAGCGCCAGCAAGAGCCCCTTGTCCTCCTCCAGCACCCGCACGATGCGGGCCTGGGCCTCGAAGGGAGGCAGCAGGTTGCTGCTGGTGGCCAGGCTGACCCTGAGGGGCTGGGTGACGTCGAAGTCATGCTGGTTTATCTCCACCCCCATGCCGTTGGCGCTGAGATCCCGGCAGACCCCTTCCAGCACCCTGGGCTGTTGATAGAGGGTGACGGGGGCATTGATGACCATGCGTTGAAAGGCGCGTCTTTCCTTGGTGCTGGTGATCACTCGAGGCTTCCTCCATGGATTGGATAGGCAGGACGGGGTGCGCGACACATAGTGCTGGCCTCCCTTCCAGAACGTCAATACAATGCGATTCGTTTCTCAAACGGGGTGCGGTTTACCGCTGAGATTATACCCGTGAACCTGATCCAGATAATGCTGGCGGAGGAATTTGAGGCATGGCGCTCGTTTTTTGCGCCCTCATCCGCTGGCAGCTCGCAACCCACAGGGAGTGCCATCGATGAAAACCCTTCTGCTGGTCGCCACCAGCCTGCTCAGTGCCCAGGCCTTCGCCGCCGACACCCTCACCGTCTACACCTACGGCTCCTTCGCCAGCGAATGGGGTCCGGGCCCCAAGATCAAGCAGGCCTTCGAGAAGGAGTGCAACTGCACCCTCAATCTGGTGGCGCTGGAAGACGGGGTCGCCATCCTCAACCGGCTGCGACTGGAAGGCAAACACAGCAAGGCCGACATGGTGCTGGGGCTGGACGACGCCCTGGTGAGCGAAGCCAAGCAGAGCGGTCTGTTCGCCCCCCATCACACGGATCTGGCCGCCCTCAAGGTGCCGGGTGGCTGGCAGGACGATACCTTCGTCCCCTATGACTACGGCTACTTCGCCTTCGTCTACAACAAGGACACGCTCAAGACCCCGCCCAAGAGCCTGAAAGAGCTGGTGGAGCGCCCGGATCTCAAGGTGATCTACCAGGATCCCCGCACCTCCACCCCGGGTCAGGGGCTGATGCTGTGGATGAAGTCCGTCTATGGCGACCAGGCCCCCGCCGCCTGGGCCCAGCTTGCCAAGAAGACGGTCACCGTCACCAAGGGCTGGTCCGAGGCCTATGGCATGTTCCTCGATGGCGAGGCGGACATGGTGCTCTCCTATACCACCTCCCCGGCCTATCACCTGATCGCCGAGAACAAGGCCCAGTACCAGGCCGCCGCCTTCGAAGAGGGTCACTATCGCCAGGTGGAAGTGGCCGCCAAGCTGGCGAGCGCCAAGCAAGACAAGCTGGCCGACCAGTTCCTGCAGTTCATGGTGAGCCCCGCCTTCCAGCAAGAAATTCCGGGCGGCAACTGGATGTATCCGGTGATCGACACCCCGCTGCCCAAGGGCTTCGAGCAGATGATCACCGTTGCCAAACCGCTGAGCTTCAGCTCTGACGAGGTGGCCGCCAACCGCAAGGGCTGGATCCGGGAATGGCTGCAAGCCGTCACCCAGTGAGCCATCACTTTGTGAAACCCCTGTCTCGTCCCCTCTGGTGGCTGCCGGGCAGTGCAGCCACCGCCGTCATCCTGTTGCTCTCCCTTGGGCCCCTCGCGGCCCTGCTGTGGCAGGCGGGCTCCCTCCCGGGCAGCCTGCTCACGGATCCTTATCTGCGCCACGTGCTGGGCTTCAGCCTCTGGCAGGCGCTGCTCTCCACCCTGCTGAGCCTGGGGCTGGCCATTCCGGTGGCCAGAGCCCTGGCGCGGCGCCGTTTTCGTGGCCGGAAGTGGCTGCTCAAGCTGTTCGGCCTCTCCCTGGTGCTGCCGGTCATCATCGCCATCTTCGGCATCGTCGCGGTGCACGGCACCCAGGGCTGGTTGCCCCAGGCATTGCGCAGTGCCGGACTGGATCCCGGCAACTACCTCTATGGCCTGTTCGGCATCCTGCTGGCCCACGTCTTCTTCAACATGCCGCTGGCGGCGCGCCTCATCCTGCAAGGCATAGAGAGCATCCCCGAATCCTCCTGGCGCCTCGCCAGCCAGCTCGGCATGCGCTCCTCCCACATCTTCCGGCTGCTGGAGTGGCCCATCATCCGTGGCCTGCTGCCGGGATTGGCGAGCCTCATCTTCATGCTCTGCTTCACCAGTTTCACCACAGTGCTGGCGCTGGGCGGTGGCCCCAAGTCCACCACCTTGGAGGTGGCGGTCTACCAGGCCCTGCGCTTTGACTTCGATCTCGCCACCGCCGGTGGCCTGGCCCTGGTGCAACTGCTGCTGACCGCAGGCCTCCTGCTGCTGCAACACAAGCTGCAAGGCTCAACCCCCAACCGGATCAGCGGCCGCCGCCCCTGCCTGCGACCAGACAGGCACCAGCCGGGCACCCGGCTGGTCGACGGCCTCGCTCTCGGCCTCGGTCTCGCCATCTTCCTGCCACCCCTGCTGGCCATCGTCATCGCCGGTTTCAACCCCGGCCTGCTGGCGGCATTGGGATCACCCCAGCTGTGGCAGGCGGGGGGGCAATCCCTCGGCATCGCGCTGGCGGCGGGGAGCCTGGCCACCTTGCTCG
Source organism: Aeromonas intestinalis (assembly GCF_054052485.1). Taxonomy (NCBI): domain Bacteria; kingdom Pseudomonadati; phylum Pseudomonadota; class Gammaproteobacteria; order Aeromonadales; family Aeromonadaceae; genus Aeromonas; species Aeromonas intestinalis. The sequence goes on along the minus strand of NZ_JBSTYK010000012.1, from coordinate 7,262 downwards.
GCACCGGTCTGCTGCTCACCAGCCGCCACCTGAGAGTGCGGGATCGCAAGCGGCGAGCCGCCGCCCTGTGGGAGGCCAGCGGCTCCATGATCTTGATGATCCCGGCGGTGGTGCTCAGTACCGGCCTCTTCATCCTGTTCATGCCCTTCGCCGACGTCTTCGCCCTCGGCCCCTGGCTGGTGGTACTGGTCAACGCCCTGATGGCGCTGCCCTATGTGCTGCGTACCCTTTCCGCCCCCATGCAGCTGGTGGTGCGCCAGTACGACCGGCTGGCGGACAGCCTGGGGGTGCGCGGCCTGCAACGCCTGCGGCTGGTAGAGTGGCCCCTGCTACGCCGCCCCCTGGCGCTGGCCATGGCGCTCTCCATGATCCTGTCTTTGGGGGATCTCGGCGCCATCGCCATGTTCGGCAGCCAGACCCTCACCACCTTGCCCTGGTTGCTCTATCAGCAGCTCGGCAGCTACCGGCTGACCGAGGCGGCGGCCACCGCCCTGCTGCTGCTGACCCTCTGCTTCTCTCTGTTCTGGCTGGTGGAGCGGGGTCTGGGGGGGAAAAACCTGGATGCGTGACAGTCGAGTTCGCTGCCTGGCTGCGGCCGCACATACAGTCTGCGCTATCAGCCATATCACAGGAGTCAAAGATGCTGTTAATTGATGATTTGGCAACCAGTTACCCTGATTGGCGCGTCAGCTTCAACGCCTCCCTGCCCAAGGGGGAGATCACGGCGCTGATCGGTCCAAGCGGCGCCGGCAAATCCACCCTGCTCGGCATGATCGCGGGCTTCGTACCGGTGGAATCAGGCGCCTTGCGCTTCGATGGCATCGATCTGCTACCGCTCGGCCCCGCCGAGCGCCCGGTGACCACCCTGTTCCAGGATCACAACCTGTTCCTGCACCTCTCGGTGTTCGACAACATCGCCATCGGCCTGCATCCGGGCCTGCGCTTGACCCCGGCCCAGCGCGCCCAGGTGAAGGAGGCGGCGACCCGGGTCGGCTTGGGTAACATGCAGGACAGGCTGCCGGAGCAGCTCTCCGGCGGTCAGCAGCAGCGGGTCGGCCTGGCCCGTGCGCTGGTGCGTGGCAAGCCGCTGCTGCTGCTGGACGAGCCCTTCTCGGCGCTGGACCCCGCCCTGCGCCGGGAGATGCTGGCGGAAGTCGCTCGGCTCGCCTGCGAGCAGGGCATCACGGTGCTGATGGTGTCCCACAACCCGGAAGACGCCCAGCTCATCGCCGATCGGGTGCTGTTCGTGGACGAGGGGCGCATCGCCCTGCAGGGCACGCCGGACATTTTGCAAAACAGCGATCACCCGGGCCTGCAGCGCTATCTGGGCCACTCCCACACCTCCTGAAGCGGGATCCGGGGATCAAAAGAGGGAGGCCAATGGCCTCCCTCTTTCATATGAAGATACTGAGTGAAATCAGAGGTTTTCCTCGGCGAAGGAGGCGAGCTTGCTGCGCACCACCCCGTTCAGGAAGATGTTGGCACTGCCATCGAAATCCTTGAAGCGCTCGACGATATAGGTCAGGCCCGAGGTGACCGGGCTCAGGTAGTTGGAGTCAATCTGGGCCAAGTTGCCGGAGCAGACGATCTTGGTGCCCTCGCCGCAACGGGTGATGATGGTCTTGATCTGGGACGCGGTCAGGTTCTGGCACTCGTCCAGCAGCACGAAGGTGTTCTGGATGCTGCGTCCGCGCATGAAGTTGACCGATTTGAACTGGATGTTGGCCTTCTCCATGATGTAGCTGAGGGACCCGCTCATGTTCTCGTCCTGCTTGTGCAGCACCTCCAGGGTGTCGGTGACCGCCGCCAGCCAGGGCATCATCTTCTCTTCTTCGGTGCCGGGCAGGAAGCCGATGCTCTCGGCAATCTCCGGGGTGTTGCGGGTGACGATCACCTTCTCGTAGATCCCCTTCTCGATCACCAGCTCCAGCGCCGCCGCCATGGCGAGCAGGGTCTTGCCGCAACCCGCCGGGCCGGTCAGGATCACCAGATCGATGTGCGGATCCAGCAGGGCATCCAACGCCATGCCCTGATAGACGTTCTTGGGATGTACGCCCCAGGCCTTGCGGGACATCAGCCGCTCGCGGCCCAGATCTTTGAGGCGGATCTTGTGGCCATCGTGGCTCAGCACCCGGGCCGCGAAGAAGTTCTCCTCGTCCAGCAGGTACTGGTTGACGTGGACCCCCTCCAGCAGCTCGGCATCGATCACATGGACGGTATCCCGGCCGTGGGTCTCGCTGTCGCACTCGCCGACCCGCTCCCAGAAGCTGCCTGGCACCACCTGGAAGCCCTTGGCCAAGAGGCGGATGTCGTCGATCAGCTGGTCGCTGCGATAGTCCTCAACGTGCGCAAGGCCGGCCCCCTTGGCCTTGAGGCGCATGTTGATGTCCTTGGTCACCAGCACCACCTGGCGTTTCAATTCGTGCTTTTGCAGATAGAGGGCGGCGTTGATGATGCGGTTGTCCGCCTCCTTGTCGGTGAACACCTCGGCATCCTGGGGCAGATGGTGATCGCTGAAGATGGAGATATGACCGCTCGCCTCGCCGGCCAGCGCCACCCCCTGCACGATCTGCTCGGGGGTCGCGTCACGAAACACGTCTTCCAGCGCCCGGATGGCGATGCGCGCATCCCGGCTGACGTCTTTCTGGCGATCCTTGATGTTGTCGAGCTCTTCCAGCACCGTCATGGGGATGAGCACGTCGTGCTCTTTGAAGGAGTAGATGGCGAGGGGTTCGTGAAGCAGAACGTTGGTATCCAGGATAAACAGCTTTCGGTCCGTATTGTCCATAAGCATCCTCCTTGGCACTGGGGGTGCCACGTGTGTGAATCTCAGATGTCATTGAAACCACACGGCCGTGACAGTTTTATTACCTCCCAACGCTACGCCCGATTTTACGGACGCGCAACATTTCCCTTGGTCACCGCAACTGATTGTATATAAAGCCATCAATAAAAAAGACCGGCCAGTGGCCGGTCTTTTGCACGGGGTTATTCCCTGCTCGGCCACGTCAGCCGCACTTGGAATCGCCGCAGTTCAGACAGGTCATGCAGCCATCCTTCAGCACCAGCGCCTTGGTGTGGCACTTGTAGCAGAGCGCCGCATTGGCGGGGAAGCCGCTGCCGGCGGATGGCTCTGCAGCCACATTTTCAGCCTGCAGCTCGGCCTGCTTCTCGGCCAGGAAGGCCTGCTGGTGCTCATCCAGCCCGGGGGCCTTGAGCATGCCGATCTCGGTGAGATGGGTCTCTATCACGTTGCCAATCTCGGCGATCAGGGACGGTACATACTTGCCCTTGTTCCAGTAGCCCCCCTTGGGATCGAACACGGAGCGCAGTTCCTCCACCAGGAAGGTGACATCCCCACCCTTGCGAAACACCGCCGAGATGATGCGGGTCAGCGCCACTATCCACTGGTAGTGTTCCAGGCTCTTGGAGTTGATGAAGATCTCGAACGGGCGGCGGGTCTCGTGCACCGTGCCCTCGTTGAGAATGATGTCGTTGATGGTGATGAACAGCGAGTGCTCGGAGACATGCTCCGGCGTCTTCAGCTTGTAGGTGGTGCCCATCAGCCGCTCCGGTCGCAGCACCGTCTCGTGCATGTGCACCACGTCCTCCTGGGGCACCGCGACGTCCTGCGGCTCATCCTTGTTGCTTACCTTGTAGGCGACGATTTTCCTGTCGATCTTCTTGACCATATGTGTCGTTCTCAGAATTTGCCGTAATAGCCTTCTTTCAAGGCGTCGTAGAGGTTGGCGGCGGTGTGCAGCTCCCCATCGTATTCGATCTCTTCATTCCCCTTCGCCGTGATGACGGAGCCATCCTCCAGGGTGAACTCGTAGCTGGTATTTTCCAGATCCTTCTCCTTCACCAGCACCCCCTGGAAAGCCTCCGGGTTGAAACGGAAGGTGGTGCACCCCTTGAGGCCGGAGTCCGAGGCATAGAGGTAGATATCCTTGAACCGCTCGAACGGGAAGTCGGTGGGGATGTTGGCCGTCTTGGAGATGGAGGAGTCAATCCAGCGCTGGGCGGCAGCCTGGATGTCCACGTGCTCGGTCGGGCTGATATCGTCAGCGGTGATGAAGTAGTCCGGCAACCGGCTGCCTTCATCCTCTCCGTAAGGCATGGCGGCCGGGTTGACCAGCCCACGGTAGGCCAGCAGCTCGAAGGAGTAGACGTCCACGCTCTCCTTGCTCTTCTTGCCGGGCTTGATGACGTTGCGGCTGTAGTGATGGGCGAAGCTCGGCTCGATGCCGTTGCTGGCGTTGTTGGCCAGCGACAGCGAGATGGTGCCGGTCGGCGCTATGCTGCTGTGGTGAGTGAAGCGCCCCCCCACCTCCGCCAGCTCGGCCACCAGGGCGGGATCCACGTCGGCCACCTGCTGCATGTAGCGGCTGTAACGGGCGTGCAGCACCCGACCCTTCACCTTGTCACCGATCTTGATGCCATCGGCGGCCATCTCCGGGCGCAGGCGCAGCATCTTGCCGGTTACCTCGAACTCCTGCTCCATGATGGGGGCTGGGCCCTTCTCCTTCGCCAGGGCCAGGGATTCGCGCCAGCCGGTCATGGCCAGCTCCTGGGAGACCTGCTCGGTGAAGGCGACCGAGGTGGCGGAGCCATATTTTATCCGCAGCATGGTGAGGGTCGAGCCGAGGCCGAGGAAGCCCATGCCGTGGCGGCGCTTGTTGATGATCTCTTCCCGCTGCTTGGCGAGCGGCAACTGGTTGATCTCCACCACGTTGTCCAGCATGCGGGTGAAGATGGCCACCACCTTGCGAAACGCGGACCAGTCGAAGCTCGCCTGTTCGGTAAAGGGGTTGTGCACGAAGCTGGTCAGGTTGACCGAGCCCAGCAGGCAGGCACCGTAGGGCGGCAGCGGCTGCTCACCGCAAGGGTTGGTGGCGCGGATCTCCTCGCAGAACCAGTTGTTGTTCATCTGGTTCACCTTGTCGATCAGGATGAAGCCGGGCTCCGCATAGTCGTAGGTGGAGCTCATGATGACGTTCCACAGTTTCCGGGCAGGCAGGGTCTTGTAGACCTTGCAGGCGACCAGCCCCTGCTCGTTGATGACCACCCCCTCCTTGTTCGGCCAGTCGGCCCAGCGCACCTGCTCGGGATCGTCCAGCGCGATGCCGTCCTCCTCCACCTCTTTCGCCGTGTAAGGGAAGATGAGCTGCCAGGGGGCATCCTGCTTCACCGCCTCGACGAACTCCTCGGTGATGAGCAGGGAGAGGTTGAACTGGCGCAGGCGACCATCTTCGCGCTTGGCCTGGATGAACTCGACGACGTCCGGGTGGCGGATATCCATGGTGCCCATCTGGGCGCCTCGGCGACCGCCGGCGGACGAGACGGTGAAACACATCTTGTCGTAGATATCCATGAAGGAGAGGGGCCCGGAGGTATAGGCCCCGGCGCCGGAGACGAAGGCGCCGCGCGGGCGCAGGGTCGAGAAGTCGTAGCCGATGCCGCAACCCGCCTTCAGGGTCAGCCCCGCCTCGTGCACCTTGCCGAGAATATCGTCCATGGAGTCTTCGATGGTGCCGGAGACGGTGCAGTTGATGGTGGAGGTCGCGGGCTTGTGCTCGAAGGCCCCCGCGTTGGAGGTAATGCGTCCCGCCGGGATGGCACCGTTGCGCAGCGCCCACAGGAAGGGCGCATACCAGGTGTCCGGTTCACGCTCCTGTGCCGCCAGGGCGCGGGCCACCCGTTGGTAGGTCTCGTCGATGGAGCCGTCGATGGGGGTCCCATCCTTGCGCTTGAGACGATACTTGCTGTCCCAGATCTCGAGGGAGGTTTCCTGCAGGGGAATGAGGCCGGTGCCGGATTCACTGTCCAGCACGGGGTTGGATTTAGCCATTTTCAAGCCGCCTTATGTGAATGCATTCAGGTCAGGATGCATGTCCAAAAACACAACCAATAGATAACCACTCAAACATAAACACTATATATAGTAGTCATCACATCATGAGGACGCGATTCTAATCCTAAAAAAACGCCCCGGCCAGCGGGTTTCCGGGCCAGGGCATTTAACTGTCTCATTTCCCGAGAGATTTACCTCTCATGGCGGGATCAGGGTTTCTTGACGTAAACCGTCGGAGTCTCGCCGGCCAGGTTCAGGTAGAACTCATACACCCCATCCACCTCGGGGGAGAACTTCATGTCCTCATACTTGGAGCAGGGGTTGACCGGCACCGGCTCTCCGCCCAGCACGGCGACGCCGTCGCTCGGGCTCTTGTAGCCAAAGTTGGTGCCGCAGCTCCAGCCAGAGTCACCGAACTTGAATTTATAGGGTGCCCACTCCTTCTTGAGGGTCCCCTTGGCCATGTAGAGCTTGTCGGCCACCTTGACCGCCTTGGTCTCATCGTTGGCCATCCAGTCGTTCATCTCCCCACGCAGGTAGATGGACTTGCCGCCGAAATCGCTGTTGTCCGCCCCAGCCTGCTCGGCGCCACCGTTGGATGCGCAACCGCCTAATACCAGGGTTCCCGCCGCCAGCATCATCGTTACTGTTCTCTTGAACATGTGTCCATTCCTCAGATTATTGTGATTCCTTGGCCCAATCGAATGTGGGCAAAGGCATTAAAGCAGAGCTGGCTCGACCAGAAAGGTAGGGGTATCACATTCTGTACTTTTTATATGCAAAACAAGGGGGAACGAAGAGATGACCAGCGGCGAGATGCTGCGGTAAAGAGAGGGAACCAATACATAGGGACTTGCTTGTATCTATCTGCATGCACCCGCATCAGGCCATGGTGATGACCTTCCTCACCAGAAAGCGTTACTGACCTGATTGGCAGCGCCCGTTTCGAGCAATCGTGATGATCAATAGAGGTATGGCCGTCCGGCATACGAGCAGACGTGATGAGCAATACGGGCATAATCATCCTGCATACGAGCAGATGCGGCAGTCCGGTAGTCCGGTAGTCCGGTAGTCCGGTAGTCCGGTAGTCCGGTAGTCCGGTAGTCCGGTAGTCCGGTAGTCCGGTAGTCCGGTAGTGTGGCGCTTAAAAGAGATTGGAGACAGGTAATCGGAGGTGTAGAAGGCAGTTTGTTTGACTAAGTTGATAGGGTTTTACGATGTAGTTGTCTGATAAACGAGCCTTGACTGGACAAAACATCTGCCAAACCTCAAGTGTCAGCCAATAAAAAAGCCCGCTCGGATGAGCGGGCTTCTTCAAATTGGGTGCCTGGCAGTGTCCTACTCTCGCATGGCGAATGCCACACTACCATCGGCGCTACCGCGTTTCACTTCTGAGTTCGGCATGGGA